>JANKMW010000009.1:10598-29392 GCA_024649985.1 Methanothrix sp. | reverse complement strand
GTGGGTTTGTGGATGGCGAAGATTATGCGCCCGAACCGCCAGACGGAGAGGATGAGCGGCGGGGACGCTGAAAAAGATAAGGCGGCCCTTTATTTCATAAGATCCCTAAATTCGTCCGCCGTCAAGTCCGCATCTTTCAGGATGCTTTTTAGGATTTTTGGGTGGAGGATCTTTCCCGAGTGGTACGGAATGGTTATCCTCGTGCCTTCTTCGTTCTTGAAAATTTTATGGCTGCCGCTCTGCCTCGCCAGGAAGAAGCCTGCCCTTTCTAAGGCTCTGATGGCGTCATCGGCGGAGACTCGTGGAAGTTTATCCGTCATACGGCCACTTCAAGAGATGTCAGGCTGACGAATTCGACCTCTGGAAGCTCTTCACCAGCCTCAAGGATATCCTTCACGTGCAGTGATATCGCGTCCTCTATATTTTCCAGGGCCTCTTCATAAGTATCTCCCTGGGTGTAGCAGCCCTGAAGTTCGGGACAGAAGGCAAAGTACCCGTCCTTGTCCTTCTCGATCACCACGGAAAAGCGATAATTCTTCATGCCTTCACCATTTGTGTTCATTAGATTCTGGTCTAATACCTTAAGAGGATTTCGAAAAACCCAGATGGTGGTGGAGGCAACGATCCCGGCCTTTCGGCCTCCCTCCCGCCGCCCACGGTCGAGGGTGCCCTGGGCTCGATCGGCCGGGTGACGAGCGCGGCGTGGGTTTCGGGGACGGTGGAGATGATGCGCCCGACCGGCGCCGCACGGGGATGAGGGTTCACGTACCCGAGCCGAGGGAGGTCGCCGACGACGAGGTCGATCCCGGCGCAGCCCGAAAGGCCAGAGGGCTCAATGCGCCCGGCGATCACAAGGAGATCGCAGCCTGGCGTTCGGCCGAGTCGAGCCCAATAGACCAGCGCCGAGGGCGGCGCCCGCCCTCGGCGGGCGCAAGCCGCCCAACAGACGACCTCAAGCTGCCTTTTGCAGTTTTGGGTCGCGTACTCGCTTTACTGAAAATCGCCACTCGAATCGAATTCAAGGGACTTATTTTCCGCCAAACAGCCATTACGTCACCCGTTAGCGCTATTCAGTAATCTGGGTACGCGACCCAGTTTTGCAGAGAAGATTTATATTCTGAAAAGCGAAAATAACCTTTGATGAAGCGCCTTCACGACTATACGATCGTCCTTCGTCCGGACGATAACGGCACCTTTGTAGCCTACGTGCCCGCCATCCCGGGGTGCCACGCCTGGGGGCGAACTCCCGAAGAGGCGCAGGCCGAGATCGTCAACGTATTCGAGATGATCAAAGAAGAATACAGAGAAGAAGGAAGGCGATTGCCCCAGGACGTCGACCTGGAGACCGTCGGTGCCTGCCAAAGCTAAGGACCTGGAACGGGCAGACGCAAAGCTTGGATTTCAAAAGATCCGACAGAAAGGCAGCCACGCCCGTTGGAAGCATCCTGATGGACGGGCGACGACCATTCCCATCCACGGCAACAGCGAAATTGGCGGATGGCTATTTTATGAGATCCTCAAGCAGCTGGGCATCTCTGAAGAGGATTTCTGGAAGCTCGCGCGGGGCGACGGCGGCAGAAGATAGAACGATCTGCTATCACCACTCTTCTAGCAAGGCGACAAAATCGAGCCAGAAAGTCCGCGATTACCATAGAGACTTTGAGAATTGGCCTGGCCCACCAGCATCATCATCGGCCCGAAGATAGCCCTCCTCCTACAGTTCCAGCTCACCCTTCCGAAACTCGCATTCTCCCTCCACCCTCACCCTCTCCGGCAGCGTCGAGACCCGCGCCCTCAGGATAAGGTCCGCCAGCACCTCCGCGCATCACCCTCGCGATCCCCACGATGGAGGTGGTGAGCAGGGGGTTCCCGTACACCACCCGGGGGAGGTCGCCAACGACGAGGTCGATCCCGGCGCGGTCAGAAAGGCCCAGGGGGCGAAATGCGCCCAGTGAGCACCGCGAGATGGCGCCGTGATTTCGGCCGAGGCGAGCCCAGCAGACCGACGCCTGGGGCGGCGCCGCCATCTCCAGGCGCTAAAGCCCCGGCTATTGGCACCAGCCATCCTTTTGCAGAGAAGATTTATATTCTGAAAACACCTGTCGGATGGTATCGGTCACTATAACTGCTGATATATCCATCGACTCTTCTGCATTAGATTCAGCAGGAGTATCGCTAGACTGATAGCCAATCCTCTCTGCTGATCTCCCCCTGCCTCAGGATCTTCTTTAATAGATCAACGCTGATGTCGCCTCTATGCGGATTTGGAACCATTAACCTGGTAGATCCCTTCAGCATGATGGGATGGGGGCCTCTCCCTGAATAGGGACCCTCAAATCCCAGGGCGTGCAACCGCCTGATCAACTCATTCCATGAGACTGGAGAAAGCCGAGACATGGTCCTAAGCTTCTACCGGCGCCTCTGGCACTTCGATCTTGTGCCCTTCGATGGCTGGTATAGGAAGATCAAACCGCAGGCTGAAAGCTATCCAGTCCTCTATCGCAAGCCTCAAGTTCTCTCGGCACTCAACCTCAGATTTGCCGGCCGCCCATACGCCAACAAGCTCCGGGACCTCGCCGTAGTAGGGCTCCTCATCATCGATCATCTCGAAGATCGCCCTGGACAAAGCCGCCTGGATGTACTCGCAGAACATATCGAAGCATCATTTGATCGTCTTGAGATATAAATCAGCTCTCATTGGACAGCAAGTTCAGAGGACCAGATCGGCGGATCTACTCCACCATTGTACCCGGCACCCCCTTCCGAAACTCGCAACTCCCCTCCACCGTCACCCTCTCCGGCAAGCTTGCAAACCTCGCCCGCAAGATCAGATCCGCCAGCTCTTCTCGCATCACCTTGGATATTCCCACGATGGAGGTGGTGGGCCGGGGGTTGACGTCCACCACCCGGGGGAGGTCGCCGACGACGAGGTCGATCCCGGCGTAGCCTCGAAGATCGAGGGCCAAAGCCGCCATCCTCGCCACTTTCAGGATCTCCTCCTCCCGGTCCGAATGGTAGGGGACGATCCCGCCCTGGTACTCGAAACCCGCCTCGACACAGACAAGCTGCTTGTTGACCGTCAGGGGGAGGACCCGGTCGCCGGAGGCGACGAGGCTGACGCTGAGGGGCTCGCCCCGGTGGAACGTGGTCGCGATTCTGTCGCCCAGCTCTTCCGGGAGCTCGTCGACGAGCTCCATCCTCTCGGAGCCGCACCCGAACCGGGGCTTCAGGACGAAGGGGCCATCGCCGGGGTCGTCGGGATTCTCAGGGTCGACCGCCTCGACGACGGGAACGCCCGCACCCTCCAGCAAACGGGTGCAGGCGAGCTTGTCGGCCGATAAAAGAGCGGCCTTCAGGGAGGTGCCGAGGTTTGTGGTGCCGCTTTCCTCAAGGGTCTTCAGAAAGCCGGGGAGAATCTCGTCGGGGGCGATGACGAGGCCGGCATCGGTGTCCGTCCCGGCGAGGAGATCTTCGAATGCCCGATCGCTTCCGCCGCCAAGGCGGATCGCCCGTCCGGCGCCGATGACCGGCCCCGCCGTCGGGTAGACGACCTCGTGGCCGAGCCGCTCAAAGCTCTTCGTGAGGGTGGAGAGCATCGCCCTCCCCTCCACCTCGTAGGTCCCAGGCATGCCCGTGGCGACGGCGTACTCGGCGATCAGAACCTTCATGATCTCCTCGGATTCGGATCTCTGGTTTATCTCTAGTACTGCCTGGCGAGAAGGGCGCACTTCTCGGTCTTCGCGCCGCAGATGACGCAGCTTCCCTGGTAGGTCTCTTCAGAGCGCCAAGGCTCACCGAGGACGGCCGCGCCGACCTCGTCCTCGATCGCATGGCCGCAATCCTCCAAGCCGCACCATCCTACCCGGGCGACGCCAGCCTGCGTCTGCTCTTTCGCCTCCTCTACCGTCTCGCAGTCCTTCACCCTGCTCTCCTGGAAGGCCTGGGCCCGGGCGAGCATCACCTCGTGGAGGTCGGCGGCTTCGTTCAGGATCGTCGTCTGGAGATCGTCCAGGGAGACGGTCAGCTTTTTGCCGTCCCGCCGTGCCAGGACCGCAACCCCGTTCTTGATGTCCCTGGGACCGATCTCGATCCTGATGGGGACCCCCTTCATCTCCCACCTGTAGAACTTGGCGCCGGGCCGCTCGTCGCCCTCGTCGATCTCGACCCTGATGCCGGCTGCCGCGAGCTTGGCTTTTATATCCCGGCAGACCTCTAGCGTCGCCTCCTTCTCCTTGAAGAGGATGGGGACGATGACCACCTGGACCGGGGCGACCGACCAGGGGAGGACGAGCCCCTTATCGTCGCCGTGGACCGATATTAGCGCAGCGATGCACCTCTCGGAGACGCCGTAGCAGGTCTGGTTAACAAACTCTTGCTCTCCGGCCTCGTTCTCGAAGGTGATGTCATAGGTGGTGGCGAAGTTCGTTCCCAGGAGGTGGGCGGTCCCGATCTGAAGCGTCCTTCCGTCGGGCATCACCGTGTCCAAGGCGATAGAGTAGTCCGAGCCGGGGAACTTGTCCCAGGAGGGCCTCTTGGCGAAGAGGAAGGGGATGGCGAGGCGGCGGTAGAACTCGGCGTAGATGGTGAGGGCCGCCTCCACCTGCTCGGCCGCCTCCTCCCAGGATGCGTGGACGGTGTGGGCCTCCTTGAAAGAGGTGATCTCCCGCAGCCTTATGAGGGGGCGGGTGTGCTTCGTCTCATACCGGAAGGTGTTGACGATCTGGTAGATCTTGAGGGGAAGGTCGGCGTGGCTCCTCACCCAGAGCTTGAAGATGGGGTAGATCGCCGTCTCGCTCGTCGGCCTGAGGGCGAGCTTGATGTCGAGGGGGCTCGTCCCGCCGTGGGTCACCCAGTAGACCTCGTCCTCGAAGCCCTTGATGTGTTCTGCCTCCTTCATGAACTCCGTCTCGGGGATCAGGAGGGGAAACTGGGTCTCCTGGTGGTCGGGGTCCAGGAGGACCCTCATCAGGTCGTAGACGTTCCTTTTCAGGGCGAAGCCCGAGGGGTACCAGACGCACATCCCCTTGACGGGGTACCGCACGTCTATGATCTGCCCCGCCTTCAATAGCTCGTGATACCATTCGCTGAAATTCTCTTTGCTGGGTAGCTTGGACTCGGTCATTCCATCACCGATAAAGGTTGAAGATCCGCTGCTGGCTGGATGAAAGGTTGGACGAGGACAGGGGTTATGAAGGTCTCGATCGCCGCCGCGATGAAGAGGAGGAGAACGACCCACCTGAGGAGGCGCAACGCAGCCCTCAATTCCCCCTCAAGGTCGCCGTCCCTGCCGAGCAAGGTCAGAATCATCAGGTGGCCGAGCCGGAAGCCCACAGCTATGCAGACGAGGACGGTGGGCAGCTCTATGATGCCGTGGGGGAGGATCGCGACGATAACAAAGGCCGCCCCGCCAGCCAGGACCGCCTGATGGACTACGAGCCCCACCACCAGGCCGTTGACGACGACGACGATGAAAGGAACGATCCCAAAGCCGACCCCCAGGAGGAGGGCCATCGAGGATGCCAAGAGGTTATTTGCAAATATCGCCACCATCATCTTTGCGGGGCTCAGCTCCAGGATCCAACGGAGCTTCTCCGCGACGTCTCCGACGTAGGCCGACGCCAGATCAGGCTGGAAGATCGATATTACGAACCCGAGGATCGCCGCGGCCAAGAATAGGAAGACTGAGAGGAGTATGTAGGGGCGGATGGACCTGATGTACGTGACGTCTTCTTTCCAGTTCAAGGGAGACCACCTCCTCCCTCACCCTCCGACATCGTATAAGATTCTGGCGATTTTTCCGGAAGGACCACCTGATGGAAAAGGGTGTCTAGATCTGAGCCGCTCAGCCAGTCCAGGCGCCAGAAAGGTAGCTGGCGCCGAAGATGACGAGGAAGGCTCCACAGAGACCGAGGGTCCTCCTGTAGTTCTCCTCGGATAGGAGGGTCCTTCCCCGGTCCAGGCTCGTCGAGACGAAGGTGTACCAGCCGAAGTCAGCGCCCCAGTGGCCTATCATGAAGATCATGGCGAGGATGAGCCCCTCCCGGAGCTCCGCCAGGACCAGGGCGGAGCCGATGGACAGCCACCATATCCAGAAGTAAGGGTTGGCTACGCTGGTGAGTGCTCCTGCAATGTAGGGGTTTGAGGTCGCGTCCTTTGAGGAGGTCTTCATGGTGGCGGTTCTGCTCCCCTTCAAAGTCAGAAGGCCAAAGAGGATCAGGGCCGTCCCGCCGACGGCAGCTACGATGGCGGTATGCTCTTCTGCCAGCGCCGCGAGCCCCACCACAATGAGGAGGAAGACCACCACCTCGGCGAGGGCGTGGCCCGCCGCCACCTTCGGCCCCACCGTCCACCCCCGCTGGAGGGACGAATTTATGGTGGCGACGAGGGTAGGCCCTGGAGCCAGAGCGCCGGTGAGGCCGATGGTGAACGCCAAGATGAGGGTCTCGATAGCCCCAAGCATATCAATCTCCCAATGATCGTATCGTATCTGAACCTTTCCATCCGGGTGGGGATGGATAGAAAAAAAGACGTCCGGGTTTTTCGTCGAGATGAACCCCATGGACCGGTCGGGATTTGAACCCGAGGCCTCTACCATGCCAAGGTAGCGATCTACCCCTGATCTACCGGCCCTCTGGGCGGGGCATACGCAGACCTATTTCATAAAGATATCGGTCTTCCTCCTCCGACGCTGAGGGCGCGAATCGGGGCCGGAGGTTCACTTCTTCAGGGTGGACTGAACCGTCTCCACCGCCGATACGACGTTCCTACCCCAGCGGATCCCGTTGAGGACGTCTTTGACCGTCATCTTCTCCACCTTCGGGTAGTAGAGGAGCTTATCGTAATCCTTCGTTACGGTGTAGTTGTAATGGCCGTAGGCGACGGTCACCCCGTATGTGAGGAGCTTTTGGGCCCTCCGGGACGAGGTGTAGACAGCCTGTTTCGGGTCGTAGACGGCGTCCGCCCCGATCTTGAAGAGCTTCACCGAGAGGTCGTAGTCGTCCAGGAGGGATATGTCCCTGTGCCCTCCCGTCCGCCGGTACGTCTCCCTCCTCATGGCCATATTGGAGCCGATCATGTAGCAGAAATTGAAGGCTTTGAGAAGCTTGTAGGAGCTTCGGACCGCCGTCAGAATCTCGGTTCTGAGGTCTTTATCCTGGAATATCACAGGACCGGTGCTGGCATCGTGCCTCTCCAGGTTTCGACTTATGACCTCAAGCCATCCCCGTGGAAAATCGGTGTCTGCGTCGGTGAAGGCGAGGATGCCGCCGGATGCCGCCTCCGCACCGTCCCTCCTGGCACCTCCTATGCCTGGGTGGATCTGGACGATAACCTTGTCAGCGTACTCCTCCGCGATCTCTATGGTTCCGTCATCTGAACCCCCATCGACTACCACGATCTCGTAGTTCTCTCTTCCCAGGGATTGGCTCAGAAGGGACCTCAGGGTCGCCTCTATCTGCTCCCCCTCGTTCAGCGCAGGGACGATGACTGATATCATTCAACATACCTCTGACCGAATAGGCCGGATAGGCCACGAGATAAAGTGCCGACGCCGCTGTCACAGCCAACGAAAGCTGATAGATCCGGGCGGCGGCGAAGGCGAATACCAGGGACAGGGCGGCGAGCCCCCCCAGCATCAAGAGGCCGTTCATCACCCCGATCCTCGTCACTGTGGTGGTCGTCGACCCCAGGTCCTCCGCATAATCCACTATCTGATGGGCTATCAGGGCTTCGCAGCCGACTATAAAGAAGAGGAGAGATATCAATATTATCCCTCTGGTGATGTCGCCTCCAGAGAGGAGATATCCAGAGAGGAAGGGGAGCGCTCCGAACATCAGGCCGTGGCTGACCCCATCCCACAGGTACCGTTCCTTCAGCCTTATGCGCCTCTCTGAATAGGCGGTCAATACCAAGAGGTTGATGACGACGAACGCCGCGCCCAATCTGTCCAGGCGGATGGAGAGGATCAAGGGGGTCAAGATGAGGGCGATCATGAGCAGCAGAACACCCCTCTCGCTGACCTTTCCCGCAGCCAGGGGGTTTGTTCCGGACTCCATCTTCCGGCGGTGTAGCCTGTCGATATCGGCATCGAAGTAGTTGTTGACGACGAAGGCATAGCTTATGATGCAGGTATAAGCGACCAAGACCAGCATGATCTCATATCGCCCGCCTTCGGCCAAATAGGCCCCAGCCAGCGGAAATAGCGGATAGAACTTGATCCAGTCTCTGATGCGAAGCATCCTCAGGTAATCGATCATCCTTTCTCTCTCCCCGGTTGAGGTAACGGCATTCCTGTCAACCCTTATCTACCTTTTCGGCTCCGGCCACGTCGGCAGGATGGGCGCTTTCACCTTTATTGGGGTCGGTCCAGACGAACCGCATCGTAATGATCTGATCTTCACGGACCGCTCGGCTAAAATAGCTTAGAGACCATGAGATACTGCTATCATGAGATCGTCGTATATTCTTCTCGCCTTTTCTCTGATCTTCACCGCCGCCGCCCAAGAAGACGGCGAGGGCGAGGACTATCTGGGAGTCATCGAACCTTCTGGATTCATCGAACCTTCTGGATTCATCGCCGGAGCCAACTATTCCGAGTACGGTTCGGCCTTCGAAGAGCTCATGGCCGGCCCCCCTGAGCAGAACCTCTCGTCCTATCCAGACTACCTGGTGGAGTTTCTGGAGGAGGAAAGGGAGCTGCCTTCTGCAAATTACAGCCTCTACTCCCCCGCCTTCGAGGAGTTCATGAACCTGAGCAACAGGAGCAGCCTGAACCTCTCGTCCTACCCGGAGTATCTGGTCCAGTATTTGAACCGCAGTCCTGACGCCCTGAGAGCAGATTACGCTCTGCGCCCTCCGACCTTCGAGGAGTTCATGAACCTGAGCAACAGGAGCAGCCTGGACCCCTCTTCCTACCCGAGATATCTCAGATGGTTCTTGGGCCGATAGCGGGATGGAACGGCTGCGAGCCAAAGGTGGGCACTGACCCGGCGAAAGATGAGGATTTCGCCTCCATTTGGCGAGATCGTCGTCCTTCTTCCTTCAGGCGTTTGGTCTCTGGGTAGATCGGGTCTGCCCGAGGGCTTAACTTCAGAGATCAGATCCGGCAAAGATCCTCTTCTGCCCCGGCCATCTAGCGCTCCAGAAGGCTTTTTGGGATGCACCCCTTGACAAGCTGCCTCTTAACGCTGCAGTTAGGGAAGGTTTGCCGAGGCTCAATCGCCGGCCTCTGCCCGCGACGTCTGGCACTCCCCGAACCTTTGAATCAGCCGCGTCGAGGATTCAGCTGAGGTTTGCCGAGTTTTCTCAGAAATGTTTATATATTAGATCTCATAAGGGATTTATTAGACGGTGCGCACAGGAGACGACCGCGATCGTCCTGAGATTACAGTATGAGGTGAACGAGATATGCCTGGTGGAGATGGAACCGGCCCTGCTGGATTCGGACCTAGAAGCGGCAGAGGAATGGGATACTGTTCGGGGTTTAATGCCCCTGGATACTTCAATGGGGGCTATTGCAGGCCTTTTGGCGGAGGTGGCGGGCGAGGCCGGGGAGGAGGAAGAGGAAGATGCCTTCGCTTCTGGCCCTCCTGGACAGGTGCCAGCTTTGGGCCCTATCAGAGAGCTGCTCCTTCCGCGGAGGTGGAGATGGCAGATCTGGAGGGGATGGCCGAGGGCCTCGAAGCTCAGCTGAAGAGCATAAAGGCCAGGATGGATGAGTTGAAGTCCGAGAAGTGACCCCTCCTGGCAACCCTCTTTTTTCCTTTTCAAAATTCTTTTGCTCAGTTATTCCGCTTCTGATTATTTTATTTGTGATTCGACTTGGTACCGCGACGTTTCTGGTTCGAGATCGATCATGCTCCATATCATCCCCATCTCCAGATACTTCTCGGCTGCCTTCGCCAGCTCATCGTACCCATCTCCCGCCAAAGCCGACCTCCGGGGCAGGTTCTTTCTACTGTATAGGTGATCCAGGAAGGCGTCCCTGAAGTTTCTGTTCTCGAAGATCCCGTGGAGGTAGGTTCCCATTACGAGCCCATCACCGCCTACGCCGCCGTCGTCCCCGAAGGCCGGAGGGTCCAGACTGGTGGTGACGCCCATATGGATCTCGTAACCAGAGACCATCTCTCCCTTTATCGGGCCCAGGATCGGGCCGTCCCCGGTCACCGTCTTCTCCGTCTGGACGGTCCTCTTCTCGTACCGGTCGAAGCGGGTCTTTGCATTCAGGAGACCGAGACCGGGGACGACAGAGTCTCCGTCCTCGATCCCCCGATCGACGATCTCCCGCCCCAGGATCTGGTAGCCGCCGCAGATCCCCAGGATCGGAACGCCCTCGTCCCGGAGGGCGAGGATCTCACGGTCGGCCCCCTTGCGTCTCAGCTCCAGAAGGTCTGCGACGGTGTTCTTCGTCCCGGGGATGATTACGGCGTCGGGCCTTCCCAGGGGCTGGCCCGGGGTGACGTACCGGAGGTTCGCCTCCCTCTCCAGGGGTTCAAAGTCGGTGAAGTTCGATATCCTCGAAAGCCTTATGACTGCTATATCGACGGACTCAGACCCGCCAGCGTCCTCCCGGTTGGCCCCCGCCCTTCCGCCGCCCTTCTTGTCCCCCAGGGAGACGGAGTCCTCGGATGGCAGGTCGAGGTCGAGGTAGGGCATCACCCCCAGGACGGGAACGCCCGTCAGATCCTCCAGCATCGCCAGGCCCGGCTCCAGGATGGCAGGATCGCCCCGGAACTTGTTGATGACCAGGCCCGAGACGAGGGGCCTGATATCCGCAGGCAAAAGCGCCACCGTCCCGTAGAGGCTCGCGAAGACCCCGCCCCTCTCGATATCCCCCACCAGGATGATGGGGGCGGCGAGCTTTCTTGCGACGTAGATGTTGGCGATGTCCCGGTCGTAGAGGTTGATCTCGGCCCCTCCGCCAGCCCCCTCGACGACGATGTAGTCGTACTCCCCCGACAGCTCCTCGATCGCCCGGTCGACGACGGACTTCATCCCCTCGATCCCCCGGTAGTACTCCTCGGCGGACATGTCGGCTAAGGGCTTTCCAAAGACGATCACCTGGCTCGTCCGGTCCCCCTTCGGCTTCAGGAGGATAGGGTTCATCACTTCCTTCGGCTCGACCCCCGCCGCCCAGGCCTGGACCGCCTGGGCGATCCCCATCTCCTTGCCATCGGAGGTGACCCAGGAGTTGAGGGACATGTTCTGGGACTTGAAGGGGGCTACTTTGAGGCCCCGGTTTCGAAGGATCCTGCAGAGGGCGGCGACGACGGTGCTCTTTCCGGAGTGGGAGGTGGTGCCCAGGACCACGATGAATCTAGTCATGTCGTTTCGGGGAGGGGCGGGCAAGTTTATTTGTCTTTTGGAAGGAGGGGTTGGATGGATGGAAAATTTTGTATGTATTGTTTCACTTCGACATATATAATAACTAAAAGATTATTGAAATTAAACCGTATATATCAAAAAATATTTCGTAATATCCTAGCAAACCTGTCCCAGAAAAGAGATTATTAATAGGTTCTAATAGGCTCCTCAGATACGAATAGTCTTAGAATAGTATTTGAGCACGAAGCCCGATCGCATGAATTTCGGCTGAGAAATATAAAAATTATTTTGTAAATTACTATATAATCTAATACTTGAAGAGATAATTTAAAATATGATAAAAGACGATATACACCTCATGGTCGAAATACCTGACGAAATCAACATTATGCGGCCGCTCAATCCTCCTATTGGAGTCGCTGCTATTCCGCCAATGCCCGATGGTATCCGGAAAACAGGATCGGGCATCAACGAGCTGGATACAGATCCGGGCAGGATGAAAGTGTATGATGTCGACGACGTGATGGACTATCTGGAGACCCTCAAGTATGGAACCTATATAAAAATATACCACGACTGTGAAGATAGAGCCTTCTGGGGGATGGCCCACGCCCGTCATAGATTCCCCGGCTTGCCCATAGGCGTTGCAAGTGGCGAAGCCGTCGAGGGACCCATCGCTGACCTTCCAGACAAACGCCATGCTGTGATCGTTCTGTGGTATCAAGGTGAAAGAGAGATCGAGCCCGTATTCTGGGATCCGCTGCCTGAGCATCAGGGGACCGTCGAATTCAGAAATGTCAGGTCGATCATTGCATTTCCCATCGGACGCGGCCCCTATACCCCCAGGCCTCTTGGCGGCTTTACACCATTGAACAACCAAGCTCTGATATTTGACGAGAGGAGAATTATATATCGTAAGAGTGACGTATTGAGCTATCTCAATAATGAGATGTATGAGAGCGGAGATCATAGATGTGCCGAGGACCATACAACTCCGTATACGTTATCTCTGCGAAGGATGTGGCGACATTACGACGCCGCCCTATGGGCGTTTGTTCATGTCAGGCGAGCTTTTGTAGGCGGTCCCATCGGTGTGGCGATCAGAGATCCTACTCCGGGTGAAGCGTCAGACACCTCCATAATCCTCTGGCATAAGAAGGACGAATCCAAAGAAGGGAACGATCTCGGATACGCCTACTGGGATCCCATCAGGAAGGAGGAGATGGCCGGGTTCAAACCTAAAATTATTTTCGTTTGATTTTTGGGGATTTTGAACTGGTGGAGATGAGGGGGTCTGACGTTTACGGATTATAGGCAGATCTCCTTCAGTTGAAGGTGAGGATGAAGCTTGGTGGGGAGGGATGTTTATCAGACTGACCATTTCGATAATTGTGCTGGCAGTGGCATTGTGCGTTACATCTTCCGCAGTAACCGTAGTGAGCACATTTGAATGCAAGACTACCGCTGATAATGGAACGATGTCTCATTACAGCTACCTTAAAGAGCCGAAGGTGCAGAAGAACGGCTATACCATCGGATATAAGACGGGATCGATTAACTACTTCTTCGACGGAAATATTAACTTCAGTAACAAGATGACCTATTATGACGGGCAGATAGAACCCGGTTTTGAGGAAGGGGACGACACCAACTCCTCTGTTCGCCATATCCAGATGGTCAACTTTTCGGGTAAAAGAGGGATCTCGGAGTTCTACGCCCAGGGCTTCTTCCCCAGCAATAGGGCGCTGTCCGCCGGGAAGAAGATACGGTTTGAGAACCTCACCTCAATAGAGTATAAACCCGTAACCAGATCCACGGCTATAGTAGACTTCTCCCGTGATAGAACACAATACATCGGGAAGAATCCAAAACGACCCGATAGCTTGGCCTCCGTGAAGTACGAAACACCAAACAAAACTGCCTCTGAAGACCCGTTTTTGCGCAATTATGGTGCCTCCCGCATCCTCGCTTATGCAGATGTGGGCATGGGACCCTCAAGCAGAACCGGAAGCGATGGCGACTATGACTTCAAATACCAAGCCGCCGTAGAAAATGGAGTTATCGAGATACGCGACTCGACCGGATGGACAAATGAGACCGGAGCCAGGAGAATAGACTGGGATCAAGACGCCATAATGAGGGGTAGCTTCAACATAACGAATAACCTCTATGCTGAGGACCTCTTCTTCCCGGGGGCCGGCCTCAATGACGATTGGCTCCCCTGCTGCTTCGACGGCACCAGACCGCCGATACAGAACCGGAAGTATCCTGGCGTGCTATCTCCTGAGAAGTTGCTCCCGCAATACTCCAGAGACCGGACAGGGGCAAACATCAGCATCAACTGCACCCCAGATAACTGCACAGGGTTCGAATGCATCTTCACCTATGCCAAAGGCGAAGGCTCGATATTTAGCGTGCCCAAGAGGAAGCTACCCACTCCAGAGGTCAGCAGGCTATATGCTTCGAAGGTCATCCTTGAAGTAAATGACATTGAAATGAAACCAGGAATACGTCCGACGGTAAACAACAGCGACACTGTGACATATGAGATCCGAGTCGAGCATAACGATAGGGACATGCTGGTGAGGGACATTGCAGTGACTGACATCCTCCCCCGTGATATGATCTACGTTAACGACAGTGCACGGCTGAAGTACGAGACAACCGATGGAGAAAAGGAGCTAAAATTCCCGCCGAAGCCAGGTGTTGATAAAGGAACTCTGACCTGGTACTTCAACGAAACCAACGATCCAAATCTCATGGAGCTAAGAAACGGATTCTCTGTGTTTATCGACCTGAAGGTTATTGTAGGATCAGTAGATGCAGCTTTCGCAAACGAGGTCAAAGCTAGCGGGATCTCTGGAAATAAGACGTTTGAATCTGGAGTGGTCAGAGTGTCGACGACGAGATGAGATCCCCCGAGGAGACGAATCTGAGGATTCGACGCGGAAATGTAGGAATCCTCAGATTTTTTTAAAAAGAAAGCGAACAACATCTGGCCTCACAGATCATCCCATCTGAAAATCGAGTGTCTTAAACCAACCTCGCCGTTAAGGAGACTTATGGCCATCTTGGGATCGTTGCAGCGTTGAGGCGATAGAGGGGATTAATCACCTTCTGCTGCCCTTCACACCTCCCCCGCCGCCTCCACCAGCTTCTTTGTGCAGGCGTCCATCAGCTCCGCCGCCTCCCGGACCCTCGCCGCAGCCTTTGGGCTTGTAGCCTCCATCTCATCCGCCCTCGCCCGGAAGCTCTCGCTGTGGCTCCTGTTGTGCTCGATCCAGTGCTCGATGAGGTGCTCGACCTCGTGCTTCTTCAGCCCGTGCTCGTGATTATGCTCGTCCAATTTGAACGCCTCCTCCCATCCTGCAACTTTATTCCACCGCCGCCGCGACCCCGACGGCGCTTCAGCTACGAATCCCGTCTGTCGTTTGAGAGATTAATAACTTCTGCTTATCATGTAGTCGGAGAGCTTCATCAGCAGACTCTTCGCCTCGGAGTCGGCGAGAACGCCAAGAGCCCCCTTTCCCTCCTCCACCAGCCTCACCGCCCTCTTCCTGGCGTAATCGATGGAGCCGCTCGCCCGCAGGATCGCCAGCGCCGCCTCGATCTCCTCGGTGGAGGCGTTCTTTTTGGCGAATATGGGGATATCGACGCCTTTGGATATCGCATCGATCATGATCAGGGTCTTCTTCCCCTCGGCGAGGTCCCCGCCCCGGGGCTTTCCAAGGATTTCGGCCGGGGCGGTCAGGTCGAGGACGTCGTCCTGGATCTGGAAGGCCATCCCCACCAGCCGGCCGAACCTCTCCAGCCCCTCGACCTCTTCATCCGAAGCTCCGACGAGGCGGGAGCCGATCCAACCGGCGGCACCGTAGAGGACCGCCGTCTTCTTCTCGACCATCTCCAGGTACTCCTCCTCTGTGACCCGCTCTCTCCTCTCAAACTCCATATCCAGCCACTGCCCCTCGCAGATGGCGGCACAGGTCCGGGCGAGCATCGCCACCGACGCGACCATATCCTGGGGGTCGACTCCGCCGACGGCGGTCAGGATCTCGAAGGCCTTGGAGTAGAGGGTGTCCCCAGCGAGGATGGCACCGGCCTCGTCCCACTTGACGTGGACCGCGGGCCTGCCGCGGCGGGTCGCGGCGTTGTCCATGATGTCGTCGTGGATCAGGGTAAAGTTGTGGACGAGCTCTATAGAGACGGCGGCCGGAACTACGGCCTTCGGATCGCCGCCTACGGCCTCGGCCGCCAATAGAAGCATGCACGGCCGGAGCCTCTTTCCCCCGGCATCCACGAGATGCCTCCCGGCAGAGTAGAGCTCCCTCGGATGGACCACGGGCAAGAGCTCCTCGATGGCCCCAGATATCATCCCGGCCCGCCTTCTCAGTTCCTCGTCAAGGATCGCCATAATCTTGTCACGCCTCCTCCTTCCTTCGCATTATTCCTTCGTCTTCCTCTCCCCGTCCTTCTCCCCTCGCCTTCATCCCCGGGATCCCTTCTCCCCTCGCCTTCATCCCCGGGATCCCTTCCCCCCTTCTTCGCCATCCTCTCCCGCCCATTCAGGGGAGGACGAGCTCCTGGCCGTTCCTCATGATGTGGAAGGTGTAGCCGAGCTCGTAGCCGGTATCCTCGGCCATGGAGAGGTACTTTCCGTGGCTATCGAAGTTTCCGTGGCTGGGGATGATGTGCTCGGGGTTTACCATCCTCAATAGCTCCCAATGGTCTTCGATGCAGGCGTGGCCCGATACATGGACGTTGTCGTAGACCCTCGCCCCCTTCATCTTCAGCTTCGTCTCCACAATGTGGCGGTTGGACCTGTTGAGGGGCTGGGGTATCACCCCGGCGCTGAATATCACCTTGTCTCCGGACTCGAGCTGATAGTCGGTCTCGCCGCTGGCGAGCCGACTCAGAACCGCTCCCGACTCTCCCTGATGGCCTGTCATGATGGGGAGGTACTTGTCTTTGCCCTCCTGCATCATCCTCTTGAAGAACTTGTCGACGCTCTTTCTCCTGCCGTAGACCTGGAGGTCGTCGGACTTGGGGGCGTACCCCGTCCTCTTCGCCGTACCCCAGTACTTCTCCATCGATCTTCCCAGGAGGACCGGCTTTCTTCCCATCTCGTTGGCTGCCTCGATGATCGACCTGATCCGAGCGATGTGAGACGAGAAGGTGGTCAGGAGAACCCCCGACTTCGTCTCCTCAGTCCCCATCAGAACGTCCCAGACCAGGTCCTTTGCGATCTGCTCCGAGGGGGTCTTCCCCGAGACCCCGGCGTTGGTCGTCTCCGTTATCAGGGCGATGACCCCTTCAGAGCCCAGCTTCTTCAGCCTCGCGAAGTCCGGGGGCTGGCCCAAGGTGGGGCTCCTGTCCATCTTGAAGTCGTTGGCGTAGAGGATCACCCCTTTGGGGGTATGGATGGCGGCGAAGACGCAGTCGACTATGCTGTGCTGAACCCTGATGAACTCCAGCTCGATGTCGGGGGAGATCTGCCTCCGTTTGCCCGCGTTCATCGTCACCACCTCGTTCTTTGTCTGCTGGAGCTTCTCCCCCTCTATCTCCTGTTTGATCAGATCCGCAGTATAGGGGGTCCCGATGATGGGCGCCCTGTACTTGTTGGCGAGCTTCGATATCGCACCGATGTGGTCGAGGTGGCCGTGGGTGCAGGCTATCGCCCTCACCCGACCGTCCACGTCCTTCATGACGCTGTCGTTGGGGATCGCCCCCAGGGATATGAGCTCAGAAGGGCGCAGCCTCTCCAGGTCCGTATCTTCGTGGATCTGAACCCGGTCCAGCCGGATACCCATGTCCATTATCAGTATTTCATGACCGACCCTGATGGCGGTCATATTTCTTCCTATCTCTTCGTAGCCACCGATCGCTACAATTCCAATATCCTTCATCTCGACATCTCTCTATGAACAGCAAACTTTTTCGCACTGAACCCTCTCTGCTCCAGGATCTCCCTCGTCCTCCCAAGGACGACGATCGGCGCGGATCGAAGGTCCGAGACGTCCTTGGAGGCCGTGAGAAACATGGCGGTCAGAAAGGCCCTTCTGTAGACCCGGAGGGCCTCCACCACTTCGGAAGACCCCTCCGTTGCAGGAGCGAGGAACGGGAGAGCAGCCCCCGCCATCATCGCCCCTAGGGCTATGCTCTTTGCAACGTCTATCCCGCTTCGGACACCTCCAGAGGAGATGACCTGTGCTCCGGAAAATGCGCATTCTACGACGCTGACGGGGGTTGGCACCCCCCAGTTCCAGAATACGCGTCCCATCTTAGCGGACTTTAGGTCACCCCGTTCCTCCGCCCGATAGGCTTCAACCCCAGACCAGCTCGTCCCGCCGAGCCCCCCTACGTCGATGATCTCCACCCCCGCCTCCAGCAGGGCGCGGGCATCCTCGCCGGAGATCCCCGCCCCCGTCTCCTTGGCGATGATGGGGACCCTCAAATCGGATGCAGACCTGATGGCCTCGATGGCGCCCTCTGCCTCGGTCTCCCCCTCGGGCTGGACGCTCTCCTGGAGGAAGTTAAGGTGGACGGCTATGGCGTCGGCGTCTATCATCTCCGCCAGCCTGTCTATCACCTCGGCCCCCCCCCGCCGGAGCTGGACAGCCCCGATGTTCCCGACGATGGGGATCATGGGTGCCGCCTCCCTCACCGCCGAGAAGGTCTCCTCCACCTCGGCCCTCTCGAGGGCCGCCCTCTGGGATCCGACCCCCATGGCCACCCCCACCTCCTGGGCCGCCAGAGCCAGGTTGACGTTGATCTCTTTGGTATCGGGATGGCCCCCCGTCATCCCGGAGATCATAAAGGGAAATGCAAGATCCTTCCCGAGAAATCGACAGCTGGTATCTATATCGTCGGCGTCGATACCCGGCAGGGCTCTGTGGACGAGGGAAAGGTCGTCGAAGGGGCGCCATCCCCCCTCCACTTCCTTCTCCAGACAGATCCTGATGTGGTCGAGCTTCCTTTTGGCTGTGGTCACGCCCTCCCCTCCACGAAAGTTCCCGCCCTCTCGCCTCGGAGGGCCCTCTCGATCATCCCCGGCTTCTCGGCGTTGAATATCGTTGAAGATACCCCGTCGTCGGCCAGGTCCAAAAGCTCCTGGAGCTTCCCCCTCATCCCGCCGGTGACATCCACCCCCGCCGAAGGACCCAGATCCGAGCCGATCTTCGATAGGTCGGACCTTCTCACCTCGGCGAGGAGCTCGCCGTTATGGATCACCCCGTCGACGGCGGTCCCGAGGCCCACGATCTCAGGCTTCAATGCCCTCGCCAGATGTGATACCAGCTGATCTCCCGATACGATCCCCGCTCCTTTAACCCGGTCCATGGCCACGTCGCCATGGAGGACGGGGAGCAGGCCCCTATTCACCATCTCCACCACCGGCCCGATCTCCATGAGATCTATCCTCCCATCTTTGAGGATGGTGGAGCTGAGGGGGTGGACGGGGACGGGGTTCGACCCGG
>JANKMW010000009.1:0-10588 GCA_024649985.1 Methanothrix sp. | reverse complement strand
CAGACCTGTGGGTCTGCAGGACCCCCTCGGGGCTGAACATCTCGACAAGACCAAAATTTTTCGCGTGGATGTGGCCGAAGGATCCGGCACCGTGGACGAGTATCAGCCCTTCTCCGGCCCCGGCGATCTCGGCGGCGATCCTCTCAACAACCTCAAACCTCGCCGATTCCAGGCGGGCCTTGTCGGTGAGGACGCTTCCCCCGATCTTAAGAATTTTGATCCCGGTCATATCTCGCCCGCCGGATCTTCTACCCTCAGCCCCTGGCAGCCCGTCACCACGGAGAAGGGAACCCCTCTCGCCTGAGAGATGGAGGTCATCGTCCTCAGCACGTTCTCCGGATCTGGTCGGGGGAGGGCTATCATGCATCCGCCGCCGCCCGCTCCCGTCAGCTTGGCGCCGAAGGCCCGGCCCGCGCCTCGGGAGGCGTAGACGAGCTCGGAGAGCTCCCGGGTCCCGACTCCGATCGCCTCCAGAAGGCCGTGGTTGGCGTTCAACATCCCTCCCAGCTCCTCCAGGCGACCGTCTCTGATGCACCCGGGCGCAAGCCTCGATATCTCGCCCATCGCCCGAAATATGGGGTCGACGAACTCCGGATACCTGGACCTGAACCTCTGAACCTTCTCCACCTCGGCCCGGGTGTCGTGAGATCTCCCGGTGAACCCCACCACCAGCCTGATCTCGGGGAGGTCCATCGGCCTCGCCGACCCCTCTACGAACTGATATCCGCCCCGGGCTGCGAGGGCGGTGTCAGTCGGCGAGCCTAGCCCGTCCTGGACCTGCCTCTCGATCCTGTAGGCCTCTTCTGCTATATCGTCTATGGAGAGGTCGAGAGCCAGATGGCAGCTCAGAGCACCCAGGGTGGCAACGACTACGGAAGCCGACGACCCGAGGCCCGAGGCGGAGGGGATCTCCGACACCAGGGTGACCCTGAGATCTTTCGCCCCAAACTCCTTCAAAACGGCGGAGACGTACCTTGTGGCATGAGACGCCCTTCTGCTGACCTCTTCTGTAAGGACGGCAGCTGACATGGGGTCTATGGATATCCCCTCCAGAGCGATCCGAAGGTCCGGCGCCGATATCTCAAGCCTTCCCGGAAGATCTTCGACGGTGGCTCTGACCCTCAGATCCACCGCCGCGCCCAGGGCAGCAGCTCCGGAGACGACGGCGTGCTCCCCGAAGAGGATCACCTTGCCGGGGGCGGAAGCGGTGGTCAGATCTTCGCCTCCTAGATGAAGGCTATCGCCCCGTAGCCCACCACCTGGCCATAATCTCCGGTGACGTCGCCGCTGGTGGAGTATCGGAGAAGCTTGCCGCTCTCTGCCCCCAGGATCCTGGACGCGGTTATGGCTGCCGATATGGGGCCGTACCCACAGGATGTGAGGTTCAGACCATAGACGGTCCTGTAGATGGCGGGGACGTCCATCCTCAGGATCGCCTCGATCACCTGGGAGTCCTTCCTCCTCGCATCCTCCTGGGGCTCATAATGGGTGAAGTCGCTGCTGGCGATGATGGTGCAGTCTCTGCCGAGCCTCTTCACCGCCTCGCCGACCGCCTCGCCCACCTCAATGGCCGTCTCTTCGTCCTGCAGTCCCATGGATATGGGGAGGATCTTGAACCCCTGGTACCTGGCCTGGAGGAACGGTATCTGGACCTCCAGGGAGTGCTCGTAGAGGTGGGCCGACTCGTCGACCTCGATGATGCCGCCCAAAAGCTCATCCGCCAGCTCCAGGTCGCATCCCACCTCCCCCAGAGGCGTCATCCACGACTCTTTCGAGAGGGCGACGGGAAGGCCGAGGCCGTGGTGGTTGGGGCCGATGAGGACGTAGGTCTCCCTCTCCGGGAGGATCGAATAGACCTCCGCCGCCACGCCTCCAGAGTAGGTGTAGCCAGCATGGGGGACGACCGCCCCCCGGATCGGGAGAGGGCCTCCTCCGGCGGCATCCCTGAAGGCCTCCTCCAGCGCCTTTACCAGGTCCTCGGGGTGGCGGGGGTAAAACTGGCCTGCCACTGCCGGACGTCTCATCTAATCAAAACTCCATCTCGAAGTCTGAAACCGAGTATCTGAACCTATCTTCCTCTCCCCTCTCCTTGAGGACCTCTTTCGCCAGGAGCCAGTAGATCAGAGTGAGGGCCTTTCTCCCTTTATTGTTGGTGGGTATCACCAGATCGACGTTGGAGGTCAGGTTATTGGTATCGCATAGGGCCACCACGGGAATTCCGACGTCGATCGCCTCGTTTATCGCCTGGCTGTCGCCGCTGGGGTCTGTGACCACCACCACGTCGGGCTCGACGTAGTCATAGAATGTGGGGTTTGTCAGAGTGTTGGGTATGAACCGCCCTACTATCGCCCTGGCTCCGACGGATTTGGAGAACATCGTCGCAGGACGCTGGCCGTACTGCCTCGCCGAGACGACCAGAATCCTGCTCGGATCGTATTTGGCGAGGAACTTGGCCGCGAGCCTTATCCTCTTGTCCGTCGACTGGACGTCGAGGACGTAGAGGCCGTCGGTCCGGACCCTGTAGATGTAATCCTTCATGCTCTTCGTCTTCTGCTGAGTGCCTATGTGTATGCCCGCCGCTAGATACTCGTCTATGGGAATAAGGGTCTCGTATTCTTCCGTTGGCGTTATCACTTCATCATCCAAAAATTTCACCTACCTTGAGGTTCTTCGATCCCGTTTTACGGTTATGGGAACAAATCCCAATCTCATCTCTTCAAGAGCAATTTCGAGGGGGTCTATGGACTCGGTCTTGATCAACACCGGGGCGCCCATCAAAATCTGTAAAGCTCGAGCCCCCACAATTCTGGCGCGTTCGTATCGCGTATATTCTTTATCCATCGAATCCGTCAAGTGGCCACCTCAAAAGAAAGGTTGATGGTGGGGTTGCTGAGATTCGAACTCAGGTTACGGCGTCCCGAACGCCGAGGGATGGACCAGGCTACCCCACAACCCCACACCTTTTTACTGGTACCGCCGAAGCACGTCAACGATCTCCACGTGGGTCAGGAGCATACGACGACAGCAGTAACTTTCGATGCCGAGATCGTCCATCACCTTGCCCGGTGGCTCAGAGTTGATCCGCTCCTTGTACTCCTCCCATACATCAGAAATGACGTTTCCGCACGTGAAACATCGGACAGGAATCAAGCTTCTTCACCTGTAAGACTTCTGATATTTGGCTCTTGCACCGGGGCCGCCGACCTTCTTGCGCTCTTTCTGCCGGTGGTCGTTGACCAGAAGAGACCTGTCGTACTCCATATAAGCCTCTTTGAGGGCGGTGTCCCCGGTCCACTCCACTATCCCACGAGCGATGGCGGTCCGTACAGCGGCAGCTTGACCCATGAACCCGCCGCCGCGTACTTTGACGTCAATGTCGATCCCTGAGACCTTGTCCAGGGCGATCATCACCGGCTCTGCGATCTTCTGTCTGACGAGCTCGGGCTCATAGATCTCCAGAGGTTTGCTGTTGATTCTGATCCTGCCCTTCCCTTCCGTCAATGTGGCCCTGGCGATCGCCGTCCTGGTTTTACCCGACGTGTTGGTTATCTTCATGCTGATCCTCTCAGAATTTGGACCCGAACTTTCGGCTCACGTCGCCGAGTTCCACGTATTTGGCGGTGCCCAGCCGCGTCATCTTTGCAGCCTCGGGCCGCTCGATCTTCATCCCCTCGAACTCCGAGGGAACGCCCACGTATATCTTCAGCCTGGACATCGCTTCGCGACCGCGCTTCGTCTTGTGGGGGAGCATCCCGCGGACCGTCCTCTTCATGATCCTCTCGGGCCGCTTGGGGTAGTGAGGTCCTTTCTCTGTGGAGCCCTTGCCCTTCATCTCTTCGTACTCCCGATAAACGCTCTCCCTTCGACCTGAGATTATGGCCTTCTCGGCGTTGACTATGGCGATCTCCTCTCCGGCGAGGAGCTTGGTGGCGGCGAGGCTTGCCAGACGTCCCAGGATCATCCCAGATGCGTCGATAATCATCAGATCACCTTAAAATAATTATGCCGGAACCCTTTGGATTCTTTTCGGCCAGCTCTTCTATCTTGAGACATTCGCCACCGGCCGACTTTATCTTCGATGCTGCCTGCCCACTGAAATGGAGGGCTGCAACTGTCACCTTGTGATCGATATCTCCCGACCCCAGCACATTCCCCGGGACGAGAACCAGGTCATCGGGGACGGTGTGCCTGTTGATCTTGCTGACATTTACGGCGGCGTAATTCCGCCTGGGCTTCTCGAGCCTCGTGGCGACGTCGCGCCAGATCGGCGTCCCGCTCTCCCGGGTGGCGGCCTTGAGATGGTCGATGAGGGCGACCAATCTCGGGTTTGTCTTCTTTATCATCTTCATCCTAATCCTCCGCAAATAGCCTCCTTTCGGGAGGCCGACTCACGCGCTAAGCCCGCGTTCGGACGATCAAGTCCATGCGCCAGAGAGGGGACGAGAGCTCGCTCCCTCTGCGGATCGCTACAACCACCTGATTAACAGTATTTAAGGGTTTTCACCCCCAAAACCCGCCGCACCTCCGGACAGAAGCCGACCGGGCAGAGTACCGAAATTATTTTATCTATATCGGGCGTTAACTTCTACATAAAATGGCTGACATAATCCTGGCATTATCGGTGGCTTTGGGCTTCCTCCTCGGGGTATGCAGCGGCCTGACACCGGGGCTTCACACCAACAATTTTGCAGCCCTGATGCTCGCCCTATCCCCCGCCTTCCTCGAGATGGGTTTTCATCCCTTCGACCTCGCGGCGGCGATCCTGGCGGCTAGCGTAGCCCACACCTTCCTCGACATAATCCCCTCGATATTCATAGGAGCTCCAGACGCCGATACGGCCCTCGCAGTCCTTCCCGGCCACCAGATGATGCTCGACGGGAGGGGGATAGAGGCAGTCCGCCTCTCGGCCCTGGGGAGCGCCTCCTCAATCCTGGTGGCCCTGGCGCTTATAGTTCCCCTCTCCCTCCTCTTCGGAACCTTCTACGAGACCTTCATGGACCACGTTGCCATCGTCCTCCTGGCGATAGCAGCCCTCATGATCCTGACGGAGAGGGGTAGGGTGGTGGAAGGACAGGGTTCTCTCGTACACCTGAAGTACAAGATCTTCGCCCTCGCCCTCTTTTTGACGAGCGGCTACCTAGGCCTATTCGCCTTCGGCCACCAGGACCTCGCCCGCTCGCCATTGGGCTTCCGCCCCGAGGTCCTCCTCCCCCTCCTCGGCGGCCTCTTCGGCGCCTCGATCCTTCTATTGAGCCTGGCCTCAAAATCCGAGATCCCGGCCCAGAGGGAGACGGGCTTCGACCTTCCAGCCCGGACGATCGGAAGGTCGGCCTTCCTCGGAGGGCTGGCGGGGTCGGTGGTGGCCTGGGTCCCGGGGGTGACTCCGGCGGTGGCCACCGTCGTCACCAGGCTCGGGTCCCAGGGGTCGGACCGGGAGTTTCTGGTATCCGTATCCGGGGTGAACACCGCCAACGCCCTCTTCACCCTGGTGGCGCTCCTCGTCGTCGGAAGGGCCAGGAGCGGGGCCGCCGTCGCCGTAGAGGAACTGGTGGAGATGGACGGCCGCATCCTCCTGGTGATGGTGACCATAGTCCTCTTCGTCTCGATCCTCTCCTACTTCGCAACCCACTCCGCCGGAAGGGCGGCGGCGAGGATGGTGAGAAGGCTCAACTACAGGATGATCTGCATCTCGGTCCTGGCCTTTCTGACGGGGATTACCTTCTGCTTTGCAGGCCCCTTCGGCCTCTTCCTCTATTTCGTCTCCGCGGTGGTGGGGCTTGTGGCCCCCTTCGCCGGGATAAGAAAGACCCACGCCATGGGGGTCCTGATGGTGCCGCTCCTCGCCTACTACCTCTGATCTGCGGCCCCGAATCTGCGGGCCTAAAAAGAGTCGTGGACCTCGCTGACGGATATGGAGGCCATCCCCAGCTCCCGGAGGTGGTGGGCCATCATATTCGCCCTCCTCCCCTCGGGATGGTATATCAGGGCAGCCTCGGGGGAGATCTTCTCCACCATCCTCATCAGACCCTTGAAGTCCAGGTGGTCACTGAGCCTGATCTGAGTGAAGGGGAGGTCGCTCCTGCCGGTGAGGACGTACTTTCGGTCCGACTTCACCCTGGAGAGCTCCCAGGGGGTGACGACGTTAAGGTCGGTCCCGTTCTCCTCCATCGGCGAGAGGGGGCCGAAGTCGGGCAATAGCTCCCTGGTGAGGGCAAGGCTCTTATCGTCCATGCCCACCGGATCTTTGCAGCCGAGGGCGCGGATGAGGGATATGGCCCTCTGGGCCTTGCCGAAGGCGTAGGCTCCGAAGGTGGCGCCGCTCTCGACGGCGTCGCCGAAGCCGACGATGTCGTCCTCGAACCTGCATGAAGGGTCCCAGGGGTCGCCGTAGTTCGCCTCCGTCACCAGCAGGTCGCATTTGGGGAGGTTCTCGTAGTTTTTGACGTCCCCGGTGACCAGAACCCGAGTTCCCACCTCCGTCTCCCAGCCGAAGGCGACGGAGCCTATGGTGTGGCCCGTGGAGTAGGTCTTCAACTCCAGCTCGTCGACGACGATGGACCCACCAACCGGGAAGGTCCGCCCCTCGTAATTCCGCTCGTGCCTGATCTCCAGGGCCCGGGCAGTCTCCCGCGAGGCCAGGGAGTCCGGAGATATCATGGCAGATTTTCCGTAATGGTCGCTGTGGGCGTGGGTTATGAGGTAGGCGTCGGGCTGGACGGAGCTTTTGGGCGAGCGGCTGGTGTCGATGGAGAATAGGTGGGAGTCGAACCTGAGGGACAGGTGCGGCGCGGGCCTCCCGCTCCTGTTCAGCCTCCGAAAGGGGACGACCCCCAGGTCCTTGAAGATCTCGTCTTCCGTCAAACTCCCTCCATGTTGATGGGGGTTTGGCCGGAAGGGGATAAATATCTGACCCCCAAATGCCGCCCGAATCCGATAAAAAAATTTTTGGTAATTCCAGGCCCCTAGCCACCTTCCGCCCCCCCCTTCCGGATCCTGCGAGAGATCCTCTAAAACGAACCTCCCGCCCTTCTCCTCATCACCATCTTTCTGATCTCCTCTCCGATGAGGACGGTGCTGGCGACGGCCATCATGGTGATCCAGTCCGCTGCCGAGAGGGATACGGATCCAAGAGCCGTGTTGAAGAACGAGAGCTCCGTTGCCAGGACCTGGAGTACCACGGAGGCGAATATCGCTATCACCAGGTTTCTGTTGCTGAAGAGCCCCAGGCTGAATATAGACTGGGTCTTGGACCTGCAGTTGAGGGCGTTGAAGACCTGGAACATCGCCATGGTGATGAATCCCATCGTCTGGGCCCGGATCAGGTCGCCGTTGTTCCACTCCTGGGTGAATACGTAGAGGGTCCCCACCGCCATGATGAAGGCGATGAAGAGCGTATTCAGGACGATATCTCGATTGATGATATTCTCCGCTGGGTCCCTCGGGGGCTGGTCCATAACATCCCTCTCCTTCGGCTCCATCGCCAGGTTTACGACGAGGATTCCGTCTGTCACCAGGTTCACCCAGAGGATCTGCACAGGGGTGAATATGAGGACGTTCAAAGCGAGGAAGAGGAGCGAGGCCGTTATGGCGAGGACCTCACCGGCGCTGGTGTTGATCAGATACCGGACGACTTTCCTTATGTTCTGGAATATCACCCGCCCCTCTTCGACGGCGTTGACGATGCTCTGGAAGTTGTCGTCGGTGAGGATCATGTCGGCAGTCTCCTTGGTGACGTCCGTCCCGGTGATCCCCATGGCGATGCCGATCTCGGCGACCTTCAGAGCCGGAGCGTCGTTGACCCCATCGCCGGTCATGGCGACGATGTGCCCTTTACGCCTCAGAGACTCGACGATCCTGTGCTTGTGCTCGGGGGAGACCCGAGCGAAGACTGCGGCGTCTTCCATCACCGCGTCCAGCTCGGAATCATCCATCCCGTCGAGGTCGGAGCCTGTATACGCCTTCGAATCGCCCTCGGCGATCCCCATATCCCGGGCTATAGCCTCCGCGGTTATCTTGTGGTCGCCGGTGGCCATGACGATCTTGATCCCCGCCTTCTTGGCGACGGCGATCGCCTCTATCGCCTCGGGCCTCGGGGGGTCCATCATCCCTGAGAGCCCCGAGAAGGTCAGGCCGGAGGGTCCGGCCTCCTTGAACCCGGCGACCTGCTCCTTGCCGATGGTCTTGGAGGCGAACCCCAGGACCCTCAGGGCGTCGGCGGCCATCTGGGAGCTCATATCCAGGATCTTCTCCTTATCCGCCTCCCCAAGCTCTCGCTCCTCGCCGTCGACGCTGATCGCTGAACAGATCCCCAGGACCGTCTCCGGCGCTCCCTTCAGGCAGACCTCAACGCCGCCCTCGCTCTCATGGAACGTCGCCATGTACCGTTTGTCCGGATCGAAGGGGATCTCGTCGATCCTCGGGGAGGCGTCCTCCAGATCCTCTTTGGGGAGGCCCGCCTTGGCGGCGGCGACGACGAGGGCGCCCTCCGTCGGGTCCCCCTGGATCTCCCAACGCTCGCCGTCTTCGTCCTCCCTGGACCTGAGGCTTGAGTCGTTGCAGAGGGCTGCGATCCGAAGGAACGTCGCTAGACCCCCGTCCTCTTTGGGGTCCACCTCCGAGCCGTCGACCTCGAAGCTCCCCTCGGGCTTGAACCCCACCCCCGTCACCGATACGGTCCGGTCCGAAAGGAAGATCCTCTGGACGGTCATCTGGTTGGTGGTGAGGGTTCCCGTCTTGTCGGTACAGATGGCGGTGACGGAGCCGAGGGTCTCGACGGCGTCGAGCTTCCTCATTATGGCGTGGCGCTTCGCCATCCTGCTCACCCCCACCGCCAGGGCCACCGTCATGGCGGCGGGAAGGGCCGCAGGGATCGCCGAGACGGTCATGGCGAGGGTGAAGAGGAAGGCGTCGATCAGCTCAAAGCCCCGGTAATAGGTTATGGAGAAGGTGAGGCCGCCGGCGAGGATGGCGAGAACCATTATCTTTCTGCCCAGGTCCAATGTCCGCTTCTTCAAGGGGGTCGCCGATTTCTTGGTCTTGGTGAGCATATCGGCGATCTTTCCCATATCCGTCGCCATCCCCGTCGCGAATACGACCGCCTTCGCCCTCCCCCGGGTGACGATCGTCCCCGCGAAGATGATGTTATCGATCTCGACCTCGGATAGCTTCGCCTCCGCCGGGGGATTCAGACATATCTCGGAGTCGACGCACTTCTTGGCGGGGACCGACTCGCCGGTGAGCATCGACTCGTCGATCTCGAGGTTTGCTGCCTCGACGATCCGCGCGTCGGCGGGGACCTTGGAGCCCGCCTCCACCAGGATGACGTCGCCGATGACGATCTCCCTCGCCTTGATCCTGACCTTTCTGCTCTCCCCACCGTACCCTTCCCCGGCTCCCTCCCCGCCCTCGCCGTAGATCCGCAGGACGTCGGCCTCGGGGGCGGCGTGGGACATGAGGGCGGATATCGCCTCTTCGGCCTTGAACTCCTTGAGGAAGCCCAGGGCGGTGTTGAGGACGATGACGGCGAAGATGACGGCGGCGTCTATCCGCTTCCCGGCGAGGAGGGATATGACCACCGCCACCGCCAGGACGATGATGATGGGGTTTTTGATCTGGGAGATGAGGATCTCAAGCCAGGTCGCCCCCTTCCCCTCTTCGAGCTCGTTTGGGCCGTGATCTTTGAGCCTCTCCTCCGCTTCCTTCGAGGTGAGGCCCTTCTCCCTCGATCCCAGCCGCTCGAAGACCTCTTCTATGCTGAGAGCATACCAGCCGTTCTTTTCATCGATACCCATATGAGCAGTCTCCTGATCTGACGGAAAATCCCCCGGATGGCAGGCGCCTCTTATCCAGAGAGATGGTGGTTTATTTCTCAACATCGACGGCGTCGCCCCACCCGGAAGAGCGGTCGTGACCGTCTGAGATATGACCCCGGCCTTTATTGGCTTCTTATGATTTAAATAACTAGCAGAAGGAGGGGCGACTGATGATAATTTTTCCACTTGATATAAATTATTTTGAGTATAATTTTGAGGAATTCGGAGGCAAATTTGGACAAGTGGGAGGCTGTTAAAATAAATGGATTATCTTCGAGATCTTTCTCTATTCGCCTAAGATCATCCGTCTCATCGAGCTTGGACCAGGGAGAAAATCAGATTTTATACTAACTCGATACAGCAAAACATTTTTCGCAGATGCCATCATCATGTCCTGCAAGTCGGACTTCGAGGTTATGGGCGTGATTTCGGATATAAACACGGAGGAGATTTGACGTGTTGGCGGAGAAGAGGGCCGAGTTCATTAAGCTATTTCGCGAATTCGCAGACAGCTATCCGCCCACACCTCAAGGCGAGTATCATCTCAGGCATTACGAAGAGGAGAGAGAACAAGGCCGCAGGAATTTTGAGGCAATCCTCGAAGCGGAAAGGCAGGGCGAGGATGTAACCGATCAAGTCCTCATGAAGCTTCTCCCCTATGTAGGCTCAAAGCCCACTCGAGAGAGGGGCTTTTGGATATCCATAGCTTCTGTCTTCAATTGTGACGTGAGGAAGAAGTTCGAACCCGCCGGATGGACAGATCAAGACTCATGGCC
>JANKMW010000099.1:163-7615 GCA_024649985.1 Methanothrix sp. | reverse complement strand
CTATCTTTGCTTAAGTAGATCTTTCCGTTCCGGTAAGTGATCTTGTAGACTAACTTCATCAGAGATACGACCTTTAGCTTCCCCGGAAAAGACCAACAAAATATACCGTAGTAGCCCGGCAAGGATTCGAACCTTGGTGACGAGGTCCAGAGCCTCGTATGATTGACCGCTACATCACCGGGCTTCAGCACGCCAGATTTCGCTTTTCATGTATTAACCTGTCGATCCGGCCGCCACCTCCGGCCCCTCATCTGTAGTCGAGAAGGACGATCAGGGGCCCATCTACCTCTTCAGCAAGCCTCTCCTTCGAGACCTCGAAGGTGGTGGCTGGCCTCTCGACCTTCTGGCCCGAGAGGAACCGGTCGGGAGGGTCGACCTTGAAGGTGAGGGCCGGGGTCATAAAGTGCATCGGGATGACGACCTTCGGCTTTATCTGGCCGACGACCTCCTTGGCGCCTCCGGCGTCGATGGTGTAGACCCCACCGACGGGGATCATCAGAACGTCCACTTCGCCGAGGGCGGCGGCGTCTTCTTCGCTGAGGAGGTGGCCGAGGTCGCCGAGGTGGCAGATCCTGACGCCGTCCATCTCGAAGCAGAATATGGTGTTATCGCCCCGGAGCTCTCCCTTCTCCTCGTCGTGATACGTCTGGAAGCCTTCGAACCTGATCCCGGCGGCCTCCTTCTCTCCCGGCCCCTTCACCACCGCCGGTCGGCCCTGAAGGGCCTCGACGTTGTTGTGGTCGTGGTGGTCGTGGCTGACGGTGACGGCGTCGGCCCTGATCCTCGGGAGGGGGTAGCCGACGGCCTCGTCGAAGGGGTCTGTTACTACGACCTTCCCCGAACCGTCCTCGATCCTGAAGCAGGAGTGGCCCAGCCATCTTATCTTCAAAATGATCACCGAAGATGATTATTGATCTTATAGGATAATAATTATTCGATTCGGTAACTCGATTCGATCACTTGACCCGGGCGTCGATGACGGCGTGGAGCATCCCCGGCGAGTACTTCTTCACCCTTGCCCGCCTCTCGATCTGCACCGACCTTCCCGCCCGCTCCGCTGCCTCCGTCAGATCTTCTTCGAGCTTTTCGGGATAGAGCCGCTCGGGGACGGTCTGGTGGTAGTGGAGGACTCCACCGGTCCGGAGGGCGGCGATACCGGCGTCGAGGTAGCGGTCCGTCGTCCCGACATACCCCATCACTGCCCGGTCGGCGACGCCCTTTGGGGTGGCAACGGCGCAGTCGCCCTGGATGGGGACGACGATTCCATCGACGCCGTTGAGCCGCACGTTCTCGACGAGGTAGCCGAAGGCGACCGGATTGATCTCGATGGCGAAGATCCTCTTGGGGCGGGAGTGGACCGCCATGGGGAGGGTGAAGTAGCCGATCCCGGCGAACATGTCGACGACGGTCTCGCCTCTGCCGAGGCGGCCCATCCTCATCCTCTCCCGCATGTTCCCCGGCGAGAACATCGTCTTCATGGGGTCGAGCTTGAAGGCGACCCCGTCCTCCCGGTGGACCGTCTCGGTGGCGGGGTCGCCTGCAATGAGCTCTCGGTCCGGCTCCCGGAAGGGACCGGCTACCCCCCGGTCCAGGAGGACGGAGGAGCAGCGGGGGTAGATCGCCAGGAGAGCGTCGCCGATCTTCCCCTTGAGGTGATGGATCCGGGGGTCGATCTTGACGGCGATCACCCTCCCCAGGATCGACCATCCCCGCGGGAGGAGGTTCCTCTCTTCGGCGCAGATGTCCTCGCCGAAGAAGGCGGCGAGGTCTGGAATGGTCTCGTAAAACTCGGGGGCGTTCTGGAGGACTACCACCATCCCCGGCGGGGCGGAGGTCACGGGTATCTCTACCATCTCGCCCTTTGAGACGGTCTTACGTCTGGGGTCCAGGAGGCCCAGTCGGCGGGCCCGCTGTAGCGTTCTCTGGGCCTCTCTCCTCGGTACCGGGACCGCCAGATGCTCTCTTGGCATTGTAGATCTGATCGAATTCCAGGGGGTCTGCGGTGGTGTTGGACCAGAGGTTTATGGTGCTGTTGGTCCTGCTGACCCTATAGTCTTTGTCGTAGACTAGGACCGACGACTCGTAACCTTCGGGTATCGCCAGGTTGAAGGTGACGGGGACGAGGATGTACTCGTCGGTGAGGGCGACCGAGACGCTGGCGTTGTTGCTGGAGACGAGCTGGATGACGGTGTTGTTGGTGTAATATATCGTTACTATCCCGCCGGTGGCGCTGATGCTCTTGTCCACGTCCGGGGGGAGGACGAGCTCCACCTTGCTCTCCAGCCCCTTGGGGTTTGTTATGTCCAGGTTGAGATAGGAGTTGCCGGAGGCGTTTGTCAGGTAGGCGGAATAGCTGACGAAATCCGACGGCGGAGGCGGGATCGCCGGAGGCTCCGGCGCCTCAGAAGGCCATAAGTAAAAGCCTGCTACGATGAGGAGGAGGCCGATGCCGGCGATGACGAGGGCCTTCTTATCCCTCCACCATCCACCAGACCCCTTCTCCGGCCTCTTCGGTGGGTTCCTCGGCTGAAAGGCCGGAGGAGGGGTCTTATCTGCCGGCGGCTCCCTCTCCACCCCGGAGGCTTGCGGGCCGAAGATCTCCTCCGGTTTTTCCATCTCGACGAAGGCGACGGGCTCGGTCTCATCCTCCGCCGCCTCGGAGGTCTTCACCGTGGGGATTTCGGCTCCCATCGTCCCTTCGGCCTTCTTCTCCTCCGGCTCGAGGGGAGGCTCCTCAGGGGGCGCCACCGGCTGGGGCCTCGCCTCTTCTTTTGCCCCTGCCTCCTCCGCGCCGGGAGGCCTTCTCTCGTCTTCTCCATCAGCCGCTTCGTCTTCGTCTTCGCCCCGGGGTTCAGCCTCTTCGGCCGAAGGCGCCGTGGGGCGGTCCGGCTCCTCCCCCCTCCCCACGTCGAATCCCTCCGGCGGAGCGGGGGGCTCTCCTTCCACCAAACCCTCCGATCCCTCCTCGAGATCCTCCTCTTCCCCCTCCGTCTCGTCTCCTTCGGGGCCCGACTCCTCGGTCCGCGGACCTGCCGAGGGCTTATCCCTCTTGGGCAAGACGACCTCGCCGTTCTCCAGGTCTAAAATGAGGTCGGTATAGGTCCCCGTCTCGTCGACGAACCGTCTGGCCTTGGGTATGAGATAGGATATCCCGGAGATCTTCACCTCCTCGAAGAAACCGGTGGACCTCATCAGCCGGTCCTTGTAGGCGTATATGGCGCCGCTGTCCATCCTCGACTCGATCTCGCTGAGGCTCGGGAAGCGGTCCTCCTCCTCCGCGACCTCTCTTGTGGCCCTGGCATAAGCCTCGAAGAATACCCGGCTCATCCTGTTGAGGCGGTTGGTATACCGTCGGTCGAAGAGGAAGGAGAAGCTTTCGCCGCTCACCGTCTCCCTCTCCGCCGCTACCTCGCGCCAGACCGAGTACGAAACGTCCATCGGTGGTAGAAAAGTCTTCGCCATGATAAGTATTTTTGTATCCCCTCTCCACCAGGACGAGGACGAAAAGGGGGCGCGGAGGTCTCACGTAGCTCTTATATGAAAGCTACCTTTAAATTCCGGAGGGGCCCTAGTTCGGTTCGATGAAGACGGTTCCTTTGGTGCCGGTCCTCCTGGTCTTTCTGGTGGTGGGGATCCACGTAGAGCAGGGGCTTGACCGCTACCATGTGGGTGTGGGGGAAGATGTATTGGTGACGCTCCGCCTCGGCAACACCGGGGAGTCTGCCCTGGACGTCAGCGTAGTTCCGGGGGTCCCTGATGGTCTTCTGGTCCTCGATCCGGGGGTCAGGACCGTGAATATACCGCCGGGAAATTCGGCGTCCGTCGACTATCCGGTTAGGGGCGAGAGCCCGGGCCAGTACGCAATATCATCCCAGGTGATCTACACCGACGAAGAGGGTCGATCCCGCCACATCAGGTGCGGTGACAGGAACGGCAGGCTTCTGACGGTGGTCTAGACGGCCGTCTCCTCCAGAAGCTCCGACCTTGTGAAGATCGACTCGAGGCGGTATCCGACGTCGGCTAGCCGTTCGCTTCCGCCCTCCTCCCGGTCGAGGATGGCGATCGCCTGGATCGGCTCGTAGCCCTCTCCCTTCAGCCTCTCGATGGACTTTATGAGGGACGACCCCGTGGTGACGACGTCGTCGACGACCGCCACCTTCGACCCCTGGGGGAGGGTCGGCCCTTCTACGAACTTTCCGGTACCGTGCCCCTTGGCCTCCTTTCTTATGATCAGCGCCGGAAGGTCCCTCCCCCCGAGGTGGCCGACGACGGATACGGCCGCAACTATGGGGTCTGCTCCCAGGGTCATCCCGGCGACGGCCGCCGCCTCAGGGTCTATCATATCGAGGATCAGCCTCCCCGTCAGGTACGCCCCCTCCGGATGGAGGACGACCTCTCGGGCGTCGACGTAGTAGTCGCTCACCCTCCCCGAGGAGAGGGTGATCTTCCCCCTCCGAAGAGCCCTCGTCCTCAACAGCTCCAAAAGCCTCTCTCTCTCGTCCATGACCTGGACGATGGGGGCGGGGGATATAACCGTTTTCAGCGCCCCCTTCCCGTCATCTTCGCCTGGATAGCCCTCACCCTCTGCAGCCTTCCCAGGTCGGTTCCGTCCAGGAGGTAGACCCTCCCCTCATCGAGGCGAACGATCCTGGGGAGGGGCCCCCTCTCCTCCCGAAAGGCGGCGTCGAGGGGGTAGCCTCCGCATAGGGGGTTATAGGCGGGGACGATCGTCACCTCGGGTCCTGAGATCTTTCGGCCGTACTCCTCCGAGAGCCCCTCCGGCGAGAGGGGGGCCCTCACCCAGGCCCTCTCGGGGGGGGCGGAGCCGATCCGGTCGGCGAGCCTCACCGCCGGATGGAGGTGGGACGCCACCAGGATCTCGGCCTCGAAGACCGAGGAGTCTGGCCAGGTATGGCCGTGGAAGTATCCGGCCCCATCGATGACGACCCCTGTGGCAGGATGGATTTCCACCTCCGGCGGAGCGAGGTGGGATATGCCTACGTCGTGGTTTCCGACGACTATCTCGACTTTTGCGACGCGAGAAAGGGACTTGAGGAATGCCGGGACCTCGGTCTTCTCCTGAAGAGAATTCCAGGGCAGGTTGTGCTTGACGTCCCCCAGGAGGAGGAGCCGGTCGGGGGAGACCTCTTCGAGCCGGGCAGCGAGCCCCTCCAGCATCTTGCCGCTCTGGCTGGGGACGCTGGCGCCGCCGAGCCAGAGTTGGTGCTCTATCCCTATGTGGAGGTCGGCTGCCACCAGCACCCTCTCGCCCCCCTCCACCAGGAGGAGAGGCTCGCTGGAGATCGGCCTTGCAATCGTCATCGGAAGAGGTTATGCCTCAAGGGATTATATCACCATCTCATCCAGGGCTCTTTCCAGCTCAGCGAGGAGCCCTGGGACGTCCTTGACCACAGCCCGGCAGGAGAGCTCGATCATCAGGTTGACGATGGACTCGGACGCCTCCCCCGCCTTCCTGATGTCGGTCCTGATCCCAATTGCCCTCCTTCCGAAGAGGGCGCAGTGATACCCCACCTCCCAGGCGGTCCCGTCGTCGACCTGGGCTCCGTCGAGGATCGCCACCATCAGGGGAGACCTCTCCAGGGCCGAAAGGTTCGCGCGGAATATCTCCTCCGTCGTCCCTGAGGCGGTCTCGAAGGGCCAGACGACCTCGACCCTATCCCCCAGGGCCGCCTCGATTTCTCTTTTGAGATATCCTGCACCATCGATCTCGGACCTGGAGAAGAGGGGGCCTGCGAGGTATACGGATATCTTCTCGACCATATTTTTTCCTCTCCCCTCTTCACCTAGACCCCGTCCGATCTAGTCGGCGGAGGCGGCGATGAGCCTCTCTTTTACGAACTCCGCGTCGAGGCTCGCCAGGAACCACCCCGCCTTCGGCCCCTGCTTCTGCCCCAGGAAGGCGACGTAGACCGCCTCGAAGAGCTTCTTTGGATCCAGGCCTCTCTCCTCGGCGACGGCGTAGACCTCGTTGTGTATCTCCTCGCCGCCCTTCCCCCCGAGCCTCTCCGCCAGGAGGCCTAGGGCTCCCCTCACCTCAGGATTGAGGTCTTTGGCCTTTGAAGGGAGCGTCTCCTGGAGGACGAACTTGACGAAGGGGGGTGCGTATCGGTCGAGCCATGCCCTGACGTTGGCGGCCCGGGAGAGGATCCTTTCGCGGTCGGTGGTGTCGTAGCCGCTCCGGTTCAGGACGACGAAGAGCTGGTCGGGGTCGCCTCCGGCGATCTGGACCGCCGTCACCATGTGCCGGTAGGGGATGGGGGCCGTCTCCTCTCCCCCGATCCGGGATAGCTCCAGGCCCCTCTCCTCTCCCGCCTGCCGGTCGTACTCCTCGATGAGGGAGAGGAGGGGGAGGCCCGGATCGAACTCGATGTGCTTCTCCGGTTTCGTCCTGATGATGAGGTAGCGGAGGACCTCCGGCGGGACGACGTCCAGCATATCCCTTATCGTCACGACGATCCCGGTGGAGGAGTGCATCGCACCCTTCCCCTTCAGGTGGATCCACTCGTAGACGACCGGGTAAGGGGCGGGGCGGCGGTAGACCTCCTCGGAGATCCTCTTTCCCGTATCGTAAGAACCCCCGGCGGTGGCGTGGTCTTTGCCGAAGGGCTCCACGGTGACGTCCAGGATCGACCACCGGGCGGGCCAGTCGACCCTCCAGGCTAGCTTTCCCCCGCCCCTGAAGGATGCAGTCCCCTCATGGCCACACCGGCAGACGTAATCGGCACTCTCGCCCTCGAGGTCGAAGGCGACGACCTGGGTGGAGTTCAGCCGGCCGCAACTCTGGCATATCGCATCCAGGGGGCACCAGCTGGCGGGAAGCTCTCTACCTGATACCTCCTTGAGGATCCGGGCGATATCGCCCCTCTTCTCGAGGGCGGTCTTGATCGCCTCGACGTAGAGGCCGTCCTTGTACATCCTGTCTGCCCTGTATATCTCGGGGCGGATCCCGAGCCTCTCCAGAGAGTCGAAGAAGGGGAGGAGGAAGTGGTCTGCGTAGCTGGCGCAGCAGCCTTCGGGGCAGGGGATCTCCGAGAGGGGCTTTCCTACATGTTCCTCGAAGCTCTTGGGGAGGAAGGGGTAGAGCCGCCGGAGGGGGTCGTAGCTGTCGGCGATGTATATAAGCCGGGCGCCGACCCCCCGGTCCCGGAGGGCCCGGTAGACGGCATCGGCGGTCATCACCTCCCGCATGTTCCCGAGGTGGATCTGGCCGGAGGGGGTGATCCCCGTCGCCACCGTCTGAGGGCCCTCGCCTGCGAGCTTCTCCGCCGCCACGTCGGCCCAGTGAATCGTCATGGCCTCTCCATCGATCGAGATAGTGATATTAACTTTCCGCCTTCGGCCTCTTCGAGTAAGGGGAGCGTTGAGACGTGAAGTGATGAGACGTGAAGTGATGAGACGTGAAGTGATGAGACGTGAAGTGATGAGACGTGA
>JANKMW010000098.1 GCA_024649985.1 Methanothrix sp. | reverse complement strand
CCGGTGTCCTCATCGAGAACGTTACCGTCGGTGATGGTCATGGTGATGGACTCTCTGCCCAGATCATCGTCGATGTCGTAGTAGAAACCCGCAAACTGCTGCGGACCCCAGACGTAGGGCTCCACAGTGTCGACCACATCGGCCACAGGACCGCGGATCTCCACCTTGTCGACTGCGCTTACTGCCATCGCTGACGCGAGCAGCACCATAAATGCGGTAAGCGTAATCGCGGTCACTTTCTTCATTATATCAATAACCTCCTACTTTTCCCCTATGGGGTTAGGTTCACGCAGCATACAGTATGATTATTCTTAAAACTATTGCCCACACTGATCTCCCCGCCGCTGCGGCGTGGCCAAGCGGCGCCACCAGGTGCCGTTTGGCATCAATATGACACTGTATAGCTGCATCACCCTCCCGATCCCTTTGGGACTATGGAGATATTGTAGAGGATTTCACCATATATCTTTTGTGGTCTCTCTCTCGAAACATAATCCCCCTTGCACCCGAAATTTGGGATGGAAAGCCTCCCGGATAAGCTAAGAGCTCTCACCGATCCGGGGATTAGGGCCAACCCCACAGAGCAGATCTCTGCGACGACGATAAAAGAGTATGCACCAAAGGAAGGAAGAAGAGGTGCGAAGGAAGGTCCAGGGAAAGTTGTTTCTACATAAGAGCCGATAGATGGGAGCATATGGCGCGAACTGGGCTTATATACCACCCCATCTACCTGGAGCACGAGACCGACGGCCATCCCGAGAGGAAGGAGCGGCTCACCACGATCCTTGATAAGATAGAGTCCTCGAACCTCGACCTGGCGTTCATCACCCCCCGGCCCGCCACCCTGGAGGAGGTGGGGACGATCCACTCTCACGGATACATCGATGAGGTGAGGGCCGTCTCCGAGCGGGGCGGAGGATATCTGGACCTGGATACCGTCGTATCATCGAGGTCTTATGAAGCCGCCCTCATGGCGGCGGGGGGGGTGATCACCGGCATCGAACGGGTGAACGACGGCCTGGATAACGCCTTCGCCCTGGTGAGGCCCCCAGGGCATCATGCCCTCCCCAACAGGGGGATGGGGTTTTGCATATTCAACAACGTCGCCATCGGGGCGAGGTCAGCCCAGAAGATGGGGCTACATAAGGTCCTCATCGTCGACTGGGACGTCCACCACGGCAACGGGACGAGCGCCGTATTCTACGACGATCCGACGGTCCTTTATTTCTCCACCCACCAGTCGCCCCACTATCCGGGGACCGGGAGGGTGAGAGAGCTGGGGATGGACGGAGCCGAGGGGTTCACGGTGAACGTACCCCTCCCCTGGGGGACGGGAGACTCCGGCTACTTCGCCGCCTTCGAGGAGGTGCTCAAGCCCGTGGCCCTGGAGTTCTCCCCCGACATCGTCCTCGTCTCCGCCGGCCAGGACCCCCATGCAGCCGACCCCCTCAGCAGTATGAACCTCACCACCGAGGCCTTCGGATATATGGCGGCGGCGGTCAAAGAGATCGCCGACTCCTGCTGCCAGGGGAGGCTCGTAGGCGCCCTGGAGGGAGGATACAACCTCGGCGCCCTCTCCGACTCGATGGTGGCCATATTGAGGTCCTTCAAAGGTGAGGCTCCGCCGCGGATCGATGTGGAGATGGACCCGAGGGCGTCGGAGAGGATCGATGAGGCGAAGAGGGCGATGGCCCCCTACTGGAGCTGCTTCTCGTGAATGCTCCCCTCCCTAAAGGGAGGGGCTTCTATCGCTTTTGCGAAGAGATTGCATCCCCAATCTCAGGATGTTGATCGCTGCATTCTCGTCACGGTCCATGACAAGCCCACACTGAGGACATTTATGGACCCGATCCGATAGTGACTTCGGAACCTTCACCCCACACCTAGAGCATAGCTGACTCGTATTCCTGGGATCTACCAGTACCACTTTCGAACCGGCACTCTCAGCCTTGTATGAAGTGGTTGTTACTAGCATTCTCCAAGCAGCGTCAGATATGCTTTTAGCTACGCAGTGGTTTTTGAGCATGTTCTTGATATTTAGATCTTCGAAAGCAATCAGACCATATTTCGAGACTAACTGATTGCTTATCTGATGAGCGAAATTGTATCTTCTGTTAGCGATCCTTTCGTGAACACGCTGTACTACCTTAACGGCTGCCCTTCTCTGTGAAGTTCCTTTGGCGCATTTTGATAGCCTTCTCTGAGCTTTAGCCAATGCCTTCTCATCAGATCTGAAGAACCGTGGATTACCGATCTTCTCTCCGTTGGAGATCGTAGCGAAACTTTCGAGCCCCATGTCTATGCCTACCGATAATCCGTCTTTCCACGGAGGCTTAGGCGGATCGTCGATCTCCACGGAGAAGCAGGCAAACCATTTTCCGGTCGAAGATCTCCGAACGGTTAACCTCTTGATCTCGCCTTCGATGGGTCTGTGGAGCTTGATCTTGATATCTCCGATCTTAGAAAGTCGAAGCTTGCCGGAGAGCTGCTTGAAACCAAATTGAGGATAGGTGAACGAATCATACCACCCACTTCCTCGGAACCTGGGATAGCCGGGTTTCTCTCCGGCCTTAACTCTGCGGAAGAAGCCTTTCAGGGCAAGATCTACTCTCTCCTGAGTGTTCTGAAGAACCTGGGAGAACACCTCATTAAGATCTGGCTTCTCGACCTTCCAATTGGGTAGAAGGTTGTTGGTTTCATATTTTGAGGTTGATCTGCCTTCCTTCTCCCACGCATCTTTCCGGTATGCTAGGGTTTGATTGTAGACCCATCTACACAAGTCCAGCGTTCGCTCCATCTTGCTTCTCTGTGATTTAGTGGGATAGAGCCTGAACTTGTAAGCCTTAAGCATCGAAATGTAGATTCTCTCCATGGCTTAATTAATTATCAGTAGACGGATCCGAGGGCAAAGGGCTCCGCTTTCATCCCCACCCTGAAGGGTGGGGCCTTCCCGCTCTGCCCTTCCCTAAACTCCGGGGCAATTAATAACTATGGACCCACCGATAGCGAATAAACACGAGACCTAGTTAATAAAATTATAACTATGTATCAGGCATAATTGGGTTTAAGGTTATCGTATTTAGCCCGCATAGTTATTAAACTTGCGGAGTTTAGGCCCTTCGCAATCCTGCGAGGTAAAAGTCGCTCACGTCATTGCCAGAATAAAAGGTAGGTCGAAGCTTAAGAGTTTCTTCTTTAGGATAAGGTGAAAAAGGGAACGAACATCGCAGCCGTTGCCCTCTCAAGAAAGGTTTTATGCGTACTGCATCATCTCCTCAGAGTACAGGAGTTGTACTAAGAGGAGGACTGCGATGCGGAGGCAGAAGATCTTAGTATTCCAAGGATGAGGATCTCCTTGGACGATATGATTCGACATGTGACAAAGCGGGATATGAAGTGCAAAAGAAAATACCAGGGGGTGGGGTTTTACATGGGAATAAGACCCGACCCCCGAAAGACCCTCTCCGCCTCCTCCAGGGTCAGGTCCTCGGGGGGGACGATGACGTCCGACTCGAGGATCTCCTCGGATCTAATCGGTTCGCCCTTCTCTTTTATCGCCTGGATGAGGCGGGAGAGATCCTCTCTATAGCCCGCCTCGTCCTCCTTGGCCACGTCCTCGACGATCCGGTCGTCGATGAGGTTGAGGTCGTCGAGGAGGGCGGACGATACCCGGTACTGCCCCTCCCCCATGATCCTGATTATCATCTCCCTTCCTCCGCCTTGAGCCTCGCGAGGTCGTCCTCGACGCTGCTTTTGGCCTTGATACGCGCCAGCTCCCTCTCGACTTCGTCTCCCCCGGCGAACTCCTCCAGGGTCCCTCGCTCCACCAGCTCGTCGAGGGCAGCCGACCTCGCCCTCATCGTCTCGATCTTGTCTTCGGACCTCTGGACCGCAAGGCCCACGTCCGCCATCTCCTCGCTGATCCCGGTGAGGGACTCGGTCACCTTCACCTGGGCCTCGGCGGCGGAGTACTGGGCCTTGATCGTCTCCTTCTTTGCCCTGAAGGACTCCACCTTGGCGGTGAGCCTCCGGTCTGTCGCCTCGAGCTTCTCCTGCTCGCGCGCGAGGTCGGCTATCTCCCGGTCGAGCCCCTCGATCTGGACCGTGAGGGCAGACTTCCGCACCAGGGCCTGACGCGCCAGATCCTCCCGGTCGCCCTTTATCGCCTCCCTCGCTTGACTGTCGAGCTGGTCTATCTTCATGGCGAGCTTCGCCCTCTGTAGCTCCAGCCTCTTCTTGGAGGTGGCGACCTCTGCGACGCCCCTCTTCACGTTCTGGAGGAGCTCCAGCTGCTTCTGGTACGAGTAGTCGAGGGTCTCGTTGGGGTCTTCGACCCTGTCCATGATGGTGTTCATCTTGGCCTTGACCACAGTGCTCATGCGGTTTAATAGTCCCATTATAACTCCCCGTTTAAGTTGATAATTAATTTAAATGAGTCTCAGAGAGGACGCTAGGGTGGCTCAGGGGGCGATCCCTACGCACCCCCGCCGCGGATCACCTGAAGATGAGCTCCTTATTTATCTCGAACTTCCCGTCTAGGGTTGTCTTGGTATCGATCTTCCGGTTGATGTCGTTTCTGAAGGCTTCCAGGTTCCATATACCGCTGAACTCGCTCTTGACGTCGAAGGTGGTGGCGTTGGGCGAGATGACCATCCGGTCCATCCCCGAGTAGGAGGATACGACGTTGACGTTGGATATGTCCACCCCCGACCCCTTGAAGACCTTAGAAGAATCGAAATGCTGGACGTTTACCAGGAGACCCTTGGGAAATTCGATCTTACGATCTATCGTCGAAACTCCTGCGGACTGGTTCCATACGCCGGTCGAGAAGTAGTCTATAGAACCCTTACCGTAGAGGACTTCGGTGTTGGAAAACCCCTTCCAGCGATCGATATTGGAGCTGACTATCTCGGTCTGGCCTTCCCCTGTTACCTCTAGATATCCGGTGATAAAACCGTCCTGAAACGCCGGCGAGGCTCCGGCGGTCACCGCCAGGATGGCGGCGGTCATGAGGGAAAGGCAAAGAGCGATCGCGTTTCTCATGGTACTCCCTGGATATCATATATCGTAATTACATTTAAACCTTTTTAATTGAAACCCTCTAAGCCGAGTCGGAAGAAGGGGATCAGGAGATGGTCGGAGGCTGTTGGATAGCCTTTATCACCTTTAAGCTGAAAAGGGGGCATCGTGTATCTGGACTACTTCCCCTACGAGTCGCTGAGGCCCTATCAGGACGCCATGCTCGACGACGTTTATGGGACGGTGAGAGGCGGGGAGCATGCGGTCTTGATGATCGACGCCCCCACCGGGAGCGGAAAGACCAGCTGCATCTCCGCAGCCCTGGCATCGGCACCAGGAAAGATCGCGGTGGCGGTGAGAACCGTCAGCCAGATAGACGTATACCTCGACGAGATCGCGAAGATCTGGTCGAAGACGAGGCACCGACCCACCATAGCATACATGGTGGGCAAACAGAAGATGTGCCCCCTCGCCGACGAGTTCTCCGGAGAGTCCGTCTACGCCGGATGTGCCAGGCTCCGGGAATGGACGAAGAGGAAGATGATCGCAAGGCTCGGAGAGGTGGGGGGGAAGTTCTACGACCCCTCCCAGGATAAGAGCGCCCACCAGTCAGTTCCGGGGTACAGGACCTTCTGCCCTTACTATATGATGACAAGAGAGGTCTTCGAGCTTCAGGGCAAGCCCCACTTCAGGCATTCCGGTCCGATCCTGGACCTGGTGGACGACCTCAGGGGCGGGATCAGGCCTCCGGACCGTTTCATCAGAGAGTGTCGGGAGCTGTGCCCCTACGAGGTGATGAGCCTCTCCGCCAAGGGGAGCGACGTCGTAATCTTAAATTACTCTCACCTCTTCAGCCCCGAGTTCCAGGAGATTATCTTCGACTGGCTGGAGATGGACCGGGGTTCTTTGACCCTCTTCGTCGACGAGGCCCACAACCTGGGAGACGCCGTCAGGGCCTTAAATACCAGGGTCCTCTCTCCGAGGATGATCGACCTCGCCGAGAAGGAGGTGGAGAAGTATCAGCAGTCGATGGGCCAGTCGAGGCTCCAGGAGTCCTCCCTCGACGCTTCGTCCCGATTGAAGGGGGTGGAGGTGGTCAGGACCCTTCTTCCGAGGCTTCGAAAGTACATCCAGAGCCGCCAGGTCAGGATGCAGGAGGGAGAAGAGCTCCTGGATGCGGACCTATTCAGGGATTTCCTGTATCGGGGGTTTGACGACGTAGAAGAGGCGCTCTCGGCGGCGACGGAGGTGGCGGTGATGGTGGCGGAGCTGGAACTCGCCGAGGGGGACCGCGAAAATCTTCAGGGCGATATCGAGCCCAGCCTCGCTCATGTTCTCCTCTTCCTCGGGGACATGGAGATGGCTGAGAGGGACCTGTCTTACCAGAGGAAGATCACCGTCGCCGGCACCGGCGATAAGAAGAGGGCGTGGCTGGAGGTGAACAACGTTGACCCCGCCCCGCTGGTGAGGAGGGTGACGGACAACGTCAACGCCACGGTGATGCTCAGCGGGACCCTCTCGCCCCTGGAGGCCTACGAGCTCTACCTCCTCGCCGAGAAGGATAGGGCGAAGAAGATCAGCCTGCCAAACCTCTTCCCCCCGGAGAACAGGCTCCTTCTGGTCGCCAAGACCGCGACGACGCAGCTTGAAAAAAGAGACGAGTCCGGAAATAAAAGGGAGATAACAGAGCACATCGAGGCTATCATCGAAGAGGTCGCCGGAAACGTAGCCGTCTTCTTCACATCTTACTCGATGATGAACCAGTACGAGGCGACCTGCAAGGCAGCCGCAAGGAAGGTCGGAAAGATGCTCTATTCCGAGCCTAGGAACGCCGAGGACGTCCCGGCGATCCTGGAAGATTTCTTCCGGGCGGCAAAGAAGCGCGGCGCAGTCCTCCTGGGGGTATCCGGCGGAAAGCTCGCCGAGGGCATAGACTACAAGGGCGAGGCGCTGAGCGGCGTCGCCGTCGTCGGCCTGCCCCTGGGCTTCTATAACGAGATCCAGAGGGAGACCAACCAGTACTACGTCAGGAAGTACGGCCAGAAGAACGGGATGCTCATCGCCTACACCCTCCCTGCGATAAATCGGGGGCTTCAGGCGGCGGGGAGGGTGATCAGAGACGCCTCGGAGCGGGGCGTCATCCTCTTCTGCGATCGGCGGTTTCGCGAGGGGGGGAGGAGCGGGGTTCTATCCTTCCTTCCGAAGTGGATCCGAGACGAGCTGGTGGTCACCGACGCTGCGAAGAGCCGGGTGATCATCAGGGCGCGGGTGGCGGAGTGGGAGAGGGAGCGGGTCTGATCCATTGGATGATCTTTCATCTCGACCTACATCGACCTGCACCATCTCTACATATATCGATCTTCTCTATCTCGACCTCGTCGGCCTTCCGGACCTTCCGCCCTCCATCTCCTCCGTCTCCACGAGCTTCAGGGGGACTGCACCCAGGGCCTTTCCCACCATCGCCTTGGCGATCCTGAAGGCGTGCTCCTCGTTCTCGGCGTCGTAGACCTTGATCTCGAATAGGAGGCCGACGAGGGCGGTTCCCGCCACCATGAAGACGCCGTCGAGGGACTCGCCGCAGGCGGGGCAGATCGTCTGGCCCACCTCCACCTCCAC
>JANKMW010000097.1 GCA_024649985.1 Methanothrix sp. | reverse complement strand
AGCCCCGCCCTTCAGGGCGGGGAGTAGTCACGAGTTTTCGTATTCTATCTCCAACAGTTCCATCTCGCTCGCGAGCCTGTGCAGCTCTTTGGTATCCAGGGCGAGAGGATCGATGTGGATTATCAGAATGCCTCTCTTCAGGGCGACCACGTCCCTCTGAGACTGGACGAACCGGAGGACCGACTCGTAGTTGCTCTGAGTTATCAGGTAGCCGAGCCCCTCCAGAAGTATAAGGGGCTCCTCGGTCTTGGAGAGGAAGTCTGAGATCATGCCGGAGAGCCGCGGGAAGTTGGTGGGGTCGACATGCCGGTATTGGGGACCGACCCCCGAGGACTGGGTCAGCCAGATCACCCCTTCGGGGGGCAAACGGTACTTCTCCATCAGCTTTTCTGGATGGTACCTGCTTATGCAGAGCCCCTCCACCCCCCGGCCGACGAGGTCGCTGTACGCCGCGAGGCTCTTTGCAGGCTTCTCCTCCTCGATGACGTAGGTCGTCCCCGGGGCTAGCCGCAGCTCAATGGGGTTGAGGCCGTACTTGGCCATCATCGGCTTTGCCGCGGTGGATAGGTTGAAGGCTGGATCCACCTCCCTGATCGCCCTCGCCAGCCGTCTCAAGGCGGCGAAGAACTCCCAGCGGCTCAACCTTCTGATCCTCTCCACCATCGGCCCACCTCCCCGGGACGCCTCTGCAAAGCCCGCCATCTCCGGATCGCAAGCGTCGCCTTCGTCCGTCCTCCTCGCGCCCCTGAAGATCTCGTCCCCATTCATCATCTCGTAGAGCCGCCTTTTGACCGCCTTCCTGCAGGGCTCGTCGAGCCTCTTGAGGAGGGCGTCAGAGAAGGCCTTGAATAGATAGGCAGGGAGGGGACCCAGGAGGAATATCAGCTCATCTGCCCGGTTTATATCTGAGGTGAGCTTCCGGTTGACGAACTCCGGCCTCACCTGGAGGACGAGCCTCGTCCGCCCCTTCCTGGAGAGTTCTTCGAGGGCGTGGACGAAGTCCAGGACCTCCGCCTCGGGAACGTTTCCCCTATTCTCATCTATCAGCTCTTCGAGGCTGTCCAGGAGGATTATGCTGTTTTTGCTGCTCTCCACAAAGGACTTTATGGTGATGAAGAGAAGGGGGAGGTTGTTGGGGGCGATGTACCGCTCCCCCCTGCCTTTCTCGTGGCTGAGCCTGATGATGGGGGTCTCGGTGAAACGCCATCTCAACCTGACCTCGTCCGGGTCAGAAGAGGTTATGCATAGCCCCTCGACCCCGTGGGTTATCTGGTCTGTGAAGACCTCGTAGCCCTTCTCGGAGGTTATGTACGTCTTTCCGGGATCTAGGGTATAAAGCGCCCTCGTCTCCTTCATCACCTCGACGACGGGCTTCACCGCCACCTCCTCTTCGACTATCATCCTGGTGGCTGTGGGCCCCAGGGAGCCGGTGAGGGTCTTCTCCAGACGGTCCCTCAGCTCGAAGAGCTGCCGGGCGTCGATCCCCTCCCTGGTTGTCTTCAGGTCGGAGAGGTTCATCTCCACGACGCTCTTAGCCCTCTCGGCACCGATGTACCGAGCCACCGTTCCCTCCAGCTCGTCTACCGTCCCGACCCTTATCACCACGCTCTCGCCGAAGGGGAGGACGGGGGAGGGTCCGGCTTCGGGACGGGCCTTATAGACGTCGACGAAGCTTTCGGCGAGGGCCTTCTCATCGTCCGTCGGCTCGTGGACGATGGAGAAGAAGACGTAAAGGGTGAAGTTCGCCAGGATCGACCAGAAGAAGGCATGAGTCCAGGGATCGAGCTGCAGGCCGAAGAGGGCCGTCGGCTGGAGGATGGCGATCCCGAAGGGGCCGGCGTCGAGGATGGCACCCGATATCCACCCTGCCTCCACGAGGGTCGGGATGAGGGCGGTGTAAGCCCAGATGACGAAGCCGGCAACGAGACCCGCCACCGCCCCCTGTCGGCACCCCTTCTTCCAGTAGAGGCCCCCGAGGGCGGCGGGGGCGAGCTGGCACGCGGCGAGGAAGGAGAGGAGGCCTATATCCACCAGGGCCGGAAAACCCACCAGGAGGGAGTAGAGATACCCCAGGGCCAAGACCAGGAGGATGTTCAGCCGCTTGAGGCTGAGGATGAGGGCCGGGAGGTTCCTTCCCTTGCCGATCTTCCTGACTATATAGGGCATCTCCAGGTCGTTTAGGAGCATCGTTCCCACCGTCACCGCCGAGATGAGGACCATCGCCGTGGCTGCGGAGGTCCCCCCTATGAAGACCAAAAGCGCCAGAAGCTCCTGCCCCTGGCTCATGGGGATCGAGACCATCCACATGTCCGCCTTCCCCGGTGCCCCCAGGAGGAGGCCGCCCCAGGCGACCGCGGGAACGAAGAGGTTTATCAGGAGGAGGTAGAGGGGAAAGATCCACATCGCCTTCTTCAGGTGTTCCTCTTTCGAGTTCTCCACCACCATGACGTGAAACTGTCTTGGGAGAAACAGGATAGCAAAAGACGACATTATGATCATAGAGAACCAGGAGACGTAATCTGCCGCCAGAAGGTGAGAGTGGTCGGGGCTCGTTGCTATCCCCCTGACGATCTCGCCGTAGCCGCCGAAGAGGCCGTAGGTTATGTACATGCCGGCAGCCAAGAAGGCGACGAGCTTCACCACCGACTCGAAGGCCACCGCCGCGATCAGACCCTCGTGCCGCTCCAGGGGGTCGAGATGCCTCGTCCCGAAGATGATGGCGAAGACCCCCAGAAGGACGGCGACGAGGAGCCGCCTCACCCCCATCGCCTCGTGGTACGGGCCGCTAATTATCGTAAGAGACTCGGATATGGCTATCATCTGGAGGGCCATGTAGGGGGTTATCACCACCAGGATGGCGACGGAGACGAGGGCCCCGATGACGTAGCTTTTGCCGTACCGGAAGCTGATGAAGTCGCTTATGGTGGCCAGGCGGTGCTCTTTGGATACGACGATCATCTTCCTCAGGACCATCCAGCCCAGGAGCATCACCAGGGAGGGTCCGAGGTAGATGGGGAGAAAACCGAGGCCGTCGGTGGCGCTCCGCCCCACGCTCCCGTAAAAGGTCCAGGCGGTGACGTATACGGAGAAGGATAAGGCGTAGACGTAGGGGTTGGATACTATGCTCTTGCCCTGATCCCTCTTTCGTTCGGCGTAATGGGCTACGCCGAAGAGGAGGAGGAGGTATAAGACCATCGTCGCCAGAGCAAGGAGGGGGTTGATCAATTCGAGGTCCACCTTTCGAATAGAAATGCAAAGAGGATGATCGAGAGCCAGACGGATATTATGTAGACTAGTACGGCGGTATTGCCTATGGGATCGTCTCCCCCTCCGACCAGGGATAAAGCCGGCCAGTTGAGGAGGACGCTTCCGAGGATGAAGAGCAGGATCCAGAACTCATCCTGCTCCATAAGATCTTTCCGCGATGTCGTCATGGTGAGAGCAAGCCTGGAGTTTGAAGCAAGGATCTTATATAGTCCCCGTTTCAGATATACCTACCGCCTTGTAGGCGTATGATTCTATTTGGTCCTGTTGGGGGGGGGTGGACCGCCCTTCCGAAAGGCAGGGCGGCCCCGAGCTTTCGGACTGCTTTTATATCAGAACCCTATTTCTCCCATCGGTGACGTTATTTGGTCCTCAGAACTCATTATTCAGGTGATATACTTCCGGAGATGGACGGGCTAGAGGTGACCCTGGCGGGCTGGGCCCACGAGGTTCGAGACCTGGGCGGAATCTGCTTTCTAGTCCTGAGGGATCGCGAGGGTCTAGCTCAGGTGACCCTGGTCGCAAAGAAGGTGGATAAAGACCTCCTCGAAAAGGTGAGGCACCTCAGCCGGGAGAGCGTCATCCTCGTCCGGGGGAGGGTGAAGGGGGAGCCGAAGGCTCCGAGGGGGTACGAGATCATACCCTCGGATATCGGGCTCCTCAACGAGGCGGATTCGCCCCTCCCCATGGACCCCACAGGAAAGGTGGGGGCGGACCTGGACACGAGGCTCGACTCCCGGTTCGTCGACCTCCGGAGGCCTTCCGTCCTGGCAGTATTCAGGATCGAAAGCGAGGTCCTCCGCTCCTTCCGCGAGTACTTCGCAGAGAACGGCTTCATCGAGGTCGCCACCCCCAAGGTGGTGGCGACGGCTACAGAAGGCGGGACCGCCCTATTTCCCATCACATACTTCGAGAGGGAGGCATTCCTCAACCAGAGCCCTCAGCTCTACAAGCAGATGCTGATGTCGGCGGGCCTCGACCGGGTCTTCGAGATAGGGCCCATCTTTCGGGCCGAGGAGCACGATACGAGGCGCCACCTCAACGAGGCGATATCCATCGACGTCGAGGTCAGCTTCGCCGACGAGGAGGACGTTATGGCCCTCCTGGAAGAGGCGATGGCCAAGGCCTACCGAGACGTCGCCGAAAGGTGCTATAAGGAGCTGAAGTCTCTGGATATCGACCTTGCCGTCCCCAGCACCCCCTTCAAGAGGGTGACCTACACCGAGGCGCTAAAGATCGCAAACGAAGGCAGGGACGCGAAGATCGAGTGGGGAGACGACCTGGACACCGAGGCGGAGAAGGCGATCGGCTCTGCCATAGGAGAGCACTACTTCATGACGGAGTGGCCGACGTCCATAAAGCCCTACTACACCCTCCCCTTCGAGGAGAGGCCCGAGATCAGCCGGGGATTCGACCTGATGCACCCCTCGATGGAGCTGGCCAGCGGCGCCCAACGGGTCCACGACCCCGACCTCCTCGTCGAGAAGATAAGACGCCAGGGGCTCGACCCCGACGGGTTCGAGTTCTACCTGAGGGCCTTCAGGTTTGGGATGCCCCCCCACGCAGGCTGGGGTCTGGGCCTAGGGAGGGTCGTCCTCACCATGCTCAACCTCGAAAACATCCGGGACGCCGTCCTCTTTCCCAGGGATCGAAGGAGGCTCGTGCCATAAATTTAGGGGGGAGTGGCGGGCTTTGGGCCCGCAGCTCCGCCATCGCCCGCCAGAGCTTTGAGATCTCGACCACCGTCGAGACCGCCTAGCCAACCTCGGCATCAGCCTTCGATTTCGAAGGCCCATGGTCCTTCGAGATCATCTCAAGGTATCGCTTTCTGTAGGGCTTTAGCTCCTCTGCCACCCCGGCGAGGCCGTACTCATCCAGGACCTTCGGGAGGGGAAAGCCCGTCTTCTCCTCCCAGCCCCTCACCTGGTAGTACCGGGGGATCAGCTCCCTCTCGGGGAAGACGACCCCCTGGTTGGGCCCGTCGGGCATCGGCTCTTCGGTGAAACGCCTCGGATTTTTATCCTCGTTCTTACCGACTAAAACTCGATTCCAGTAGGCCCTCTCCAGGTGGACGATCCGGCCGCCGACCTTCAGAAGCTCTTCGGGAGTATAATCGACCCCCGTCGCCGACTTCAATAGCCGGACCATGTCTTCGAGCTGGATCGCGAAAGACCAGGTGTGGGTGAAGGCACACTGGGTGAGGGAATCGCCTACGGCCTTCAGGTCCTCCTGGTAACGCTCCATCTCCGGCTTCTTCACCATCGAGAGCCGCTCTTCGGCAGCGCTCGTCCCCAGGATCTTCTCGACGAGGCCGGGGTAGAAGGACCCCGTCAGCTCGAGGCAGGGGAGGGCCTGGAGGTGGTCTCCGCCGCGCCTTCCCGTCGCAAAGCCGATCCCGAAGGCGAAGCCCAAGCCCCGGGGGTCGTCCTGGGACATGTCGTGCCCCTTGACGGATATCGAATAGTCCTCCCCCCGGCCCAGGATCCGGGCCGCCCTGAAGGACCCCTCGGCCAGGAGGTCGCCGAAACCCTGTCGGGCGGCGATCATCCTTATGAGGGACTCGATGAGGTCCCCGTCGCCCCATTCGACGGCGAGGCCGCCGGTATCCTCCTCGCCGATGAGCCCCTTCTCCCAGCACTCCATCGCCCAGGCGATAGCTCCGCCGCAGGAGCAGGAGTCCATCCCCAGCTCGTTGACGAGCTTGCCGTTGGCGATGACCCTGTTCATATCGAGGTGGCCCACCCTCGGACCGAGGGCGGCGAGGGTCTCGTACTCAGGGCCGCCGGTCGTCTCGCCGGCGTATCTGCCCTCCTTTATCCTGCTGAACCTGCCGCAGGAGATGGGACAGGCGAAGCACCCCTCCCGGTGAGCGAGGAAGTGGTCGCGGTGGCGTTCGCCGCTGAGGAGGTGGGCCTGGGGGTGGTTGCCCCGCTGGAAGTTCCTCCAGCAGAACCAGCCATGCTCGTAGTTGGCAGGCATGGTGAGGAGGAGCGATCCCTGGTCGTGGAGGAGCTGAGCGACGGCGTCCCGTTTGAGCCGGCCTCTCGTCTCGGCGCAGATCTCGAAAAACTCCTGGGGGCTCTCAATCTCGACGGCCCCCGTCCCCCGGACGGCGACTGCCTTCAGGTTCTTTGAGCCCATCACCGCCCCCATCCCGGACCTGGCCGCCGCCCTCGATACGTCGTTTATTATGCAGCCGTATCTCACCAGGTTCTCCCCGGCTGGCCCGATGGCGGCGACGTGAACCTCCTGGTCGGATAGATCCTCCTTGACCATGGCGTCGGTCTCGGAGATCCTCCTCCCCCAGAGGTGGGAGGCGTCCCTGATCTCCACGAGATCGTCGAGAACCGAGAGGTACACCGGCTTCTCTGACAGCCCCTGGATCACGATCTGGTCGTAGCCCGCAAACTTCATCTCCGGGCCGAAGTGGCCGCCCATATTCGAGTCGCCGAACCCCTCGGGGGTCCCCAGGGGCGACTTGGCGGTGATCGTCGTTCTGGAGCTGGCAGGCGCAAAGGTCCCCGTCAGAGGCCCCACCCCGAATATGAGCCTGTTTTCGGGGCCCAGGGGGTCGACAAAAGGTCCCACCTCCCTGTAGAGGAGCTCGGAGTTGAACCCCCGGCCTCCGAGCCACATTTTGCGGTGGGATATGTCGATATACTCCACCTTCGACGATCCAGATGTCAAGTCCACCCGGAGCCTCTTTCCCGTCCACCCTTTGACCATCGTAGTCATGATAGGATCCCTTCCCGTCTTTCTTCGGTCCTCAGACCGCCTCGCCGGGGGCTCTCAGGAGCGCCCTCCTCCTGGCCATAAGATGCTGGTCGAGATATACGAAGGACAGGGCCCCCGTGGGGCAGAACCGAGCGCAGAGGGGGTCCCCGCCGCAGAGGTCGCACTTGAATGCGAGCCCCTTTTCGGGGTGGAAGCCTATCTGAGAATGAGAACACGCGGATATGCAAGCCCTGCACCCTTTGCAGAGGGCCTCGTCGATGAGGACCGCACCTGTGGCGACGTCACGCCTGATGGCGCCCTCGGTGCAGGCCGAGAGGCACTCAGGCCTGGTGCACTGGGCGCAGACGGTGGGGACGTTCCTCCCTTCGGAGTCGAACCTGATCACCCGGATCCGGGAGAGGGCCGGGCTGCACTTTCCATCGTGGCCCAGGGAGCAGGCCATCTCGCAGCTCCTGCATCCCGTGCAGAGGGATGGCTGGACCATCAGAGTTTTAAGAGCCATTTGAGATCACCAAAGAACATTGATGTACTATTTTATCCTATGGTGGAGGAAGGCTGCAGCTTATATAAGATTTGCGAGCAGGCCAGAGCTCGTCCTCATACCACAGCTGGCGGAAAGTCTGGCCACTGACAGAAGATCGAAAGATAGGGTGGTGCGCCTGGATTCGGTTGATATATCCAAAGAGAAACGAT
>JANKMW010000096.1 GCA_024649985.1 Methanothrix sp. | reverse complement strand
GCCGCTTCTTCTCGTGCTCGATCATCTCCGCCAGGAGGCTCGCGAAGGTCTCTCCAGGCCTCTTGAGATCTGATAAATCCTCCCAGACCTCCCGGGTCACCGGTATCCTCTTATCGGCTGCTTCGCCCATGTAAGTGCTGTAAGGACTGCAAGGGCTTATAGGTTGCGGGTCGAGGGGCGCGGCCGGGCGGCGCGAAAACCACAGGGCTGGCTCTTTCTAGGATAAGTTCGCTTTTTGCCAATGAGTTACATGCGATCTTTACCCTTTCTTAGCCGTGCCTCTCCCCTCTGCGATCTCCATCGCCTCTTCGAGGCTCTCGGCCCGGACCATCCCCTCGACGTTCCAGTCCCCGAGGTCGATGACGGGCTTCTCCATCTTCAGGGCGAGAGCGATCTCCGAGAGGGTGCCGTATAGACCCGGAAGGGCGATGACGACGTCGGCGGACCGCGCGACGATGGCGTTCCTCCCGTGGCCCATACCGGTCCCGATGGCGACGGTGACGTAGGGGTTTGCCGCCTCCTTCTCCCCGGGGAGGATCCCGACGGCGACGCCCCCCGCCTCCTTCGCCCCCCGGGAGGCCGCCTCCATGACACCCCCGAGGCCGCCGGTGATCAAGACGTGGCCTTTTTGCGCTATCCTTCTGCCCAGCTCTCTTGCGAGGTTGTACCTCGTCTCCTCGTAATCTCCGGCTCCTACCACTGCCACCTGCAAAAAAACTCCTCCACGCGAGGCTATTATTATCCCCCGGAGAACTTATGGTTTGTGACCGTCTTTTCGAGGCTCCGCCCCGAGATCCGGGGGCTCCTCGCCCGCCAGGGGATAGTGGAGCCGACGCCGCCCCAGAAGATGGCGATACCCCGGATCCTCGCCGGAGAGAACATCCTCCTCATCGCCCCCACCGGGACGGGAAAGACCGAGGCTGCGGCCCTCCCGCTATTCCACAAGATGCTCCGGGATAAGGGCAGGGGAGGGGGGCGGAAGGCCGGCGCCCCCAGAGGAAGAGCAGGGGCGAAGAGCGCCCGAGGAAGGGGCGGAGGCTCCGGGGCGGGAGAGGGGGGGCAGGCCCCCGGCGGGATCTCCGCCATCTACGTCACGCCGCTGCGGGCCCTCAACCGGGACATGCTCTCGCGCCTCCAGGGGTGGGGAGAAGAGCTGGGGATCTCCGTCGCCGTCCGCCACGGCGACACAACCCAGGCAGAGAGGCGGGCCCAGTCCCTCCGGCCTCCCGACCTTCTCATCACGACGCCGGAGACCCTCCAGGTTATGCTGACGGGCAAGAGGCTCAGAACGAACCTCGGAGGGCTAAAGACCGTCGTCATCGACGAGGTCCACGAGCTGGCGGCCTCAAAGCGGGGGTCGCAGCTCGCGATCGTTTTGGAGAGGATGGTGGAGGTGGCAGGAGAGTTTCAGAGAGTGGGGCTCTCGGCGACCGTCGGCACCCCGGAGACGGTAGCGGAGTTTCTGGTGGGATCGAACAGGAGGTGCGGCATCCTCCGGGCCGACGTCGAGAGGGTGGCGGAGTTTCGGGTCGTCTCCCCCCAGCCGAAGGGCGGCGACTTCGCCCTCGCCAGGAGGCTTGAGTGCGACCCCCAGCTCGCTGCCCAGATCAGGATGATCCGGGAGGCGGTGAAGAGGGAGAGGTGCCTCGTCTTCGTCAACACCCGCCAGGCCGCCGAGGTCCTGGGGTCGAGCTTCCGCCGTCTCGGCGAGGAGATCGGCGTCCACCACGGCAGCCTATCCAAAGAGGCGAGGATAGAGGCTGAGGAGGCGTTCAAGGCGGGCCGCCTCCAGGGGCTGATATGTACGTCATCGATGGAGCTGGGGATCGACATTGGCGACGTCGACCACGTCATCCAGTACGGCTCCCCGAGGGAGGTCTCCCGCCTCGTCCAGAGGGTGGGAAGAGCTGGCCACAGCATGGGGAGGAGTTCGGCAGGGACGATCATCGCCACCGGCCCCGACGACGTCGCCGAGGCCCTCGCCATCGCGAGAAGGGCGAACGCGAAGGAGCTTGAGGAGACGAGGCCCCACAAAAAACCGAAGGATGTTCTGGCAAACCAGCTGGTGGGGCTCGCCCTCGACTTCGGCGAGATCACCCTTGCAAGGTCTTTTGAGATCATCGCCAGATCCTCCCCCTTCCGGGACATTTCCCTCGCCGAGATGGAGGAGGTGGCCCGGGAGATCGAGGTCCACAGGCTCGTATATCTCGAAGACGGCGTCCTCCGGAGGAGGCGCAACTCCTGGGAGTACTACTACCAGAACCTCTCGATGATCCCCGACGAGAAGAGGTACGCCGTCTACGACGTAGTCGGAAGGAAGGCGGTGGGAACCCTCGATGAGGCCTTCGTAATCAACTTCGCAGAGCCCGGGGCGACCTTCGTCGCCAGGGGAGAGATCTGGGAGATCATCGAGGTCCTCGACGACGAGGAGGAGATCAGGGTCGCCCCCATTAACAGAGGCGGCGAGATCCCCACCTGGTCCGGAGAGGAGATCCCCGTCCCCTGGGGCGTCGCTCAGGAGGCGGGGAAGATCCGGGCCCAGGTCGCACGACTGCTGGAGAGAAGAAGAGGTGTCAGAGGTGGTGGGAGGGGAGGAGACGGTCCCGATGGGGGCGGGGCCGGGGCAGGAGGGGAGGAGACGGCGACGGCCTTCCTGATGGAAGAATACCCCGCCGACGAGGAGGCTGCGAGGCTCTTTGTGAAGATGATAAACTCCCAGGTCTCGGCCCATCTCCCCGTCCCCGATCACCGGACCGTCGTCGTTGAGGGGGACGCAACCCACATCACGGTGAACGCCTGCCTTGGGACCCAGGCGAACGAGGCCCTGGGTAGGGTCGTGACCGCCCTCCTCTCGGCTAGGCTCGGAAGCTCCGTCGCCCTGGACGTCGACCCCTACAGGATCGGCCTGGAGACCTCAAAGCCGATGATCGCCGAGGAGGTGGCAGCCCTCCTGATGGAGACTGACCCAGATCACATCGGCCCGATCCTTGAGCTGACCCTCAAGAACACGTCGCTATTCACCTGGAGGATGGTCCACGTCTCCCGGAAGTTCGGGGCGCTCCGCCGGGACTTGGACAGGACGACGGTCAGCCTCAAGAGGGTTCTGGGGGTATTCGTCGACGGCCCCATCGGCCAGGAGGCCATGCGGGAGCTGTTCTGGGATCGCCTCGACGTCTGCCGGGCGAGGAGGGCGCTGGAGGATCTGAGGGCGGGAGATGTCGCCATCACCACATCTCACCCAAGCCCCATAGGCTCTGAAGGGAGGCGGGGAGGAAGGGACGTCACAACTCCGCAGCGGGCCGACGGGGCGGTGATCGAGCTATTGAGGGATCGGATCATGAACGACCGGGTGATCCTCTTCTGCGTCAGCTGCAGGGGGTGGAAGTCCCTTCGGACCGTAAAGAGCGTCCCGGCGGTCCCCGAGTGCCCCCTCTGTGGCTCTCGGATGGTGGCCGCCCTCAAGCCATGGGAAGAAGAGGAGATCGGCGTCGTCAGAAAGCCGGAGGCTGCGAAGACCGCCGAGGACCGACGGAGGACCAAGAGGGTCTATAGGAACGCAAACCTCGTCCTCACCTACGGCAAGAGCGCCGCCGTCGCCCTGGCGAGCCGGGGGCTGGGCCCTGAGACGGCGGCAAGATTGATGCGAAACCTCAGAAGAGACGAGGACGACTTCTATCGAGACATCCTCAAGGCGGAACGGGAGTACGCCAGAACGAAGAGGTTCTGGACCTAGGTGCCCCAAGATTTAAGGTCTCAGGGGTCCAGGATCCACTCATGACTTTCGATCTCTTTCCTGCCGTCGACCTTCGCGGCGGAAGATGCGTCCAGCTCGTAGGAGGCGTCCCTGGTTCCGAGGTGGTATCCCTCGACGACCCCATCGCCCAGGCGGTCCGATGGGCTCTGATGGGGTCATCGACCCTCCACATCATAGACCTGGACGGGGCTATCCAGGGGGTCAGGATAAACGCACCCATCATCGAGGAGATCGTCGATAGGCTCGACCTCTTCATCCAGGTGGGGGGCGGGATCAGGTCCCAAGAGGATGCAGCATCCCTCCTGGAACTTGGGGTCGATAGGGTTATCCTGGGGACCGCGGCCCTGGCAAGCCCCCAGATGGTCACCGACCTCGCCGCCGACTTCGGGAAGGATAGGGTGATGGTAGCCCTGGACGTCAGGGGGGGGAAGGTCACCACCGAAGGGTGGCAGAGGGTGCTGGAGAAGGGGGCGGCGGAGCTTGGACACCTATTCCAGGATCGCGGCGCGGGATCTCTCCTATTCACCAACATCGACACTGAGGGGCAGGTCCGGGGGATCGATCCCGAACCGACGAGGAGGCTCGTGGAGGCGGTGGAGATCCCGGTCGTCGCCGCGGGGGGGGTCACCACCATCGAGGACATCCTCGTACTGAGGGAGGCGGGGGCGGCGGGGGCCGTCGTCGGGACGGCGATATACACGGGAAAGCTCGACTTCAAAATGGCCCTTTCCGCCATCGGACCCTGATCTGAGCCATCGTGTAGGTTTTGTGGAGGTTTCGTAGAGGTCTGTCGCGGGCTTATGGAGGATCCGTATAGGTGATGATATGAGGAAGGGAGAGGGAATCATTGAGGTCGGCGGGGCGCGGGCGGAGATCAAGTTGGAGCTTGATGGTGCGGGAGAATGGGATATCGACTCCGGATCTGGGTTTCTCGACCACATCCTCGGCGCCCTCGCAAAGATGGGTGAGATCGACGTCTCGGCGAAGGCCGAGGGGGGGGTAGCACCCCAGAGGGCGAGGGCCGTCGGCCTGGCCCTGGGTGCGGCCTTCGCCGCGGCGCTGGGGGATAAGCGGGGAATAAAAAGGTACGGCTGGGCGGCGGTCCCCATGGACGAGGCGGTGGCCAAGGTGGCCCTGGACCTCTCCGGGAGGGCCTATCTGGTGACGAAGGGGGAGTTCTGCGGCGATATGATCGCAGACCTCGCCACCCAGGACGTCCTGGCGACGCTATCGGCCCTGGTGGTGGGGGGGAGTCTCACCCTGAACGTCGAGTTCGATGGGGTAAACGACCACCACAAGGCAGAGAGCATCTTCAAGGCCCTGGGACTCGCGTTTAAGGAGGCAAAAAAAGTCGAGGGAAAGGGCGTCCTCAGCACCAAGGGCGTCCTCTGACCGCCCAGCCCCCTGACCGCAGGGAAGGCTCACTCAAATTCGATCGTTCCGGGGGGCTTTGGCGTCAGGTCGTAGACGACCCTGGATACCTCCGGGATCTCTCCTGCGATCCTGTGAGATATCCGCCTCAGAACGTCCCAGGGGAGCTCCAGGACATCGGCGGTCATGGCGTCCCTCGAAGAGACCGCCCTCACCGCCACCACGTAGCCGTATGCCCTGATGTCCCCCTTCACCCCCGTCGCCTTTCCCAGGACCGCGGCGAAAGCCTGCCACGGCATGAACTCCTTCAGCTCCTCCTCGACGACGGCGTTGGCGATCCTCACCACATCGAGCCTCTCCCGGGTCACTTCCCCCAGGATCCGTACGGAGAGGCCGGGTCCGGGGTAGGGCATCCTCTCGCATATCTCGGCGGGCATCGATAGCCCTCTCGCGACGGCCCTCACCTCGTCCTTGTAGAGGTCCCGGAGCGGCTCGACGATCCCCTTAAACTCCATATCCAGGGGAAGGCCTCCGACGTTGTGATGGGACTTGATGCCCCCCTCAGACTCGATCAGGTCGGGGTAGATCGTCCCCTGGATCAGGTAATCGGCACCGACGCGCCTCGCCTCATCCTCAAAGACCCGGATGAAGGTCTCCCCCACCACCTTCCTCTTATCCTCGGGGTCGGTAACCCCCGCCAGAGCGGCGAGGAACCGCTCCTCAGCGCGGACGGTGATGAGATTGAAGTCGGAGAACATCTTCTCTATCTTCTCCGACTCGCCCTTCCGCATAAGCCCGCTGTCGACGTAGACCGGGAGGAGCCGGTCTCCGATCGCCTCGCGGGCCAGAAAGGCGCATACGGAGCTGTCCACGCCGCCGGAGAGGCCTATCACCGCTCTTCCCTTCACCTGGCGGCGGATCTCTGCTACGGCTTCTTCGATGAACTGGGGGACGTTCAGACCCATAGAGGTCTTTTGGCCGGTTTCGAGGATAATAGGCTTGCGGTTCTGGGAGTTCCCGATTTCAGATGACCCCAACGTGAACCGCACATGAAAAATAATCATTTAAAGGGGCGGGTGTTAGGGTATCATTGCGGGAAGGGGAGTGGGAAACAAGATCGCCAGACCTCCTATGAGGATGAGGGGGCATATCCCTCCGCCCTCTCATCCTATCGTCCCTTTTGCTCATTTGGTGATCTGACTTCTTCCTGCCTTTTCATTCATTTATATACATCGCTGCCGCTTTTGAGGGAGTAGCTCCCCCTAAAGAGGCTGGTGATGGCGGCGTCTCTATCTTTGGTGTGGCTCTCGATATCGTATATCGCCGTCCCGGTGAAGTTGGACACAGAGCCGAGTTTCAGCCTGGTGCTCCGGACCTCGGCCTGGCCTGTCAGGTTCAGATTCTCGGCATAGAGGTACCGCTCCCTTATGATGGAGCCCCTCTTATCATCGATGCAGATGTGGGTTGCGTGCCAGCTGGAGTTGTACCCAAGGGCGCGGCCGAAGGAGAGGTTTATGGCAACGGGTTCCTTCACGGCATCAAAGGATCTCTCCATCTTCATCCTGCTGCTCCTGTAGCTCGATATCTCCTCCGACTCGTACTCTCCGGAGCCGTGCTCTGAGAAGCTGAGGGTCGTCCCCACAATGGACCGGACCGGAGTCTCGACCCGCCCCCTCCTCTCGAACTGGTCGCAGGATATCCTCACCTGGTTTACTATCAGGTGAGGGCTCCTATCGGTGGTAAACCACCGCCTGACGGAGACGAAACCGTTCCCAGAGACCCGCCCCTCCAGATCCGCAACGAAGTTCTGCTTCTCCATCTTCATCACCAGGACGATCTTGCCGTACTCTCCGGGAAGAAGAGTCCCTATCGTCCAGACGTTCTTCGTCCCGGGGTCTGGGGGCGGGTCTGCCGAGAGGAGGGACATCCTGGGGTCGAAATCCTCTACGATCACCAGGTTTGTGATCGGCTCCAGAAGGTCGTTCCCGTAGGTGATGGTGTAGGTGATCTTGCCCCCCTGGCTTATCCGCTTCGGCTTGCCCACTTTTGTCACCTGATCTTCCAGAGGCTCAAAGCTCAGAGTATAACTGCCGAGCCTTATGTAATCGATGAGACAAGACCCTCCGACGTCGCCGATTCCGTATAGAGTTATCCATATCCTAACAACTCCAGCTGGGCCGAAATGATCCTGGCATCCTGCCAAATCGCCTATTTCAACGCTGTTTCTGTCCTGGAATTGAAACCGTTGATCGAAGGCGTCTAGCTCCGTCCAATCAGAACCCGAGAGGTCGACCCCGTCCCAAATATTTGCCCTCGACTTCACCCAGTTGTCTCCAGCCGATTTCTTATCGGTGTATCTTCCGTCACCGTTGACGTCAAGAAACAACCTTATCTCCATGTCTCCACCACCGCTGAGGGGAAGGATCTGCATACAAAAGTCGTCGACTTCTTCTAAAGGAAGAGGATCATCCAGGTATATCATGAGCCTGATATACTTCTTATTTTCAAATACAGATAGCATTGCCGAGTTTGGACCGTGAAAAGCTTTTTCATCCGAGATCATCGCTATGCCGTATTTGGATTTTCCGAGGCCGTAGTCTATGCCAGGGGAGCAACAAGCCGTTATCATGGCGGAAGAAAGCAATACAACTAATTCCAATATAGACATAAGTTTCATCCACCAATTA
>JANKMW010000095.1 GCA_024649985.1 Methanothrix sp. | reverse complement strand
AATCTAGATGACGCATAATTCGTGTGAAAAATGGCGAGATCGTGTAGTTTAAACTCCTTAACCGATGACCAATGAAATCCCATTCAAATATGATAAGCGTGCTTCTTCAAAGTAGTACCAACTCATTCCCCCCATGAGCAAGTGCTTCTCATCGCCGAATTGCTCAATCAAATACCGTAGACGTTCAACTCGATAGGGCATGGAGAGTTTATCTTGTTCTTCCAGAAAAACCGTTTCGATATTTGCTCTCTTTTTCGGGCACATTTATTCCACCACGGGTACTTATTCTATCTATTCTTCTCCCACTAAATATGGGCATCCATCTGGACAGGGCGTTCAACGTTGCCAGGGAAAGCACACGGAGGAAGGCTGTTACCGCCCACGAAAAACGTTTCGGCGTTTAAGATGCAGATCTTAACCATCAAAATTAAGGTTCCAGAGCACTAGCTATAAATTTCCGTGGTTTACATAATTATAACGAATAGATTCATAAATAGGCAGAATATCATTTACCATCATAACATGAGATCTGACTATCGATAAAGAGGTGTTTGCAAGTGCTAAAACCCCTGATATTTGGACTGGCTCTCGCCCTCCTGGCGCTGATGGCCGCCAGCCCCGCCGCGGCCGCCGACCGCGAGGTGGCAGAGTACACCATCGCCGATGCCACGGGAGACTGGGGCTTCCCCTCTCCATACGCCCACTACTCCCGGGGGCCCGGATACGTCCGGATGAGCTTCATCTTCGACACCCTCGTCTGGAAGGACGATCGGGGATACCTTCCGGCCCTCGCTGAGGAGTGGGAGTACATCGATGCCGAGAACGCCTACCTCTTCCATCTGAGGGAGGGCGTCACCTGGCACGACGGCGAGCCGTTCGACGCCTCCGACGTCGTCTTCACCGTAGATTACATCAAACGCCACCCCTACCAGTGGGTCGACTCCGCCATAATCGAATCGGCCGAGGCCTCCGGCGACCACGCAGTGAAGCTCCGCCTCGCCGATCCTTATGCCCCCTTCATGGACCTCGTCGCCTCCACCCTCCCCATCCTCCCCCGCCACATATGGGAGGGGGTCTCCGATCCTGTGGGCTATAGGGAGGACGACGCCCTCATCGGGACAGGCCCCTTCATCCTCGCCGACTACAACAAGGCCCAGGGCAGCTACCTCTACGAGGCGTACGACGACTACTATTTAGGCGCTCCGAAGGTGGGAAGGATAGTCTTCGTCAAGGTCTCTGACCAGACCGCCCCCGCCGCCCTGAGGCAGGGGTCCGTCGACGCCGCCTCCGTCCCACCGGAGGCGGTATCTGCGCTCGAAGGCGCCGGACTTGAGATCATCGAGGGCGCTCACGACTGGAACGCGAAGTTGATGATCAACCACCAGAAAGAGCCCTTCTCCGACCCCGAGTTCCGGCGGGCCCTCGCCCTGGCCATCGACCGCGATGGCCTGGTGGATATCGCCCTCCGGGGGCAGGGGGTCACAGGAAGCCCCGGGATGGCCCCCCCCGACAGCGACTGGTACAACCCCGGAGTCGAGGCGTATGAGCGCGACCCCGACCTGGCGAGGGATATGATCTCCGACCTCGGTCGCGCCGGGGAGAAGGTGGAGATCCTCGTGGCGGAGAGAGGGACCGTCGGCTGGCCCGGCTCCCGGGTGGCGGAGCTCCTGGAGCGGCAGCTGGAGGATGCAGGCCTCGTCGTCACCCTCCGATCCCTCGACGGCGCCACCCTCGACTCCAGGGTGATGGCCTGGGACTTCGACCTCGCCCTCTCCGGCCACGGAGGCCTAGGCGCAGACCCCGACTACCTCCGGAGGATGACCCTGGAAGAGACTCTCAACAGCGCCCGTTACGCCGATAACGGCCGGTTGGCCGACCTCCTGGAGGATCAGAGGAGGGAGACCGACGAGGACCGCCGGGCTGATATGATCTCTGAGGCCCAGGAGCTCTACGCCGAGGACCTTCCCGCCCTCACCCTTTACTACCCCCGCTGGTATTGGGCCCACAACGGCGAGGTCGACCTCTACTTCACCAGGGGCGGTATAGCCATCGGGGTTCCGATACCCTTGAACAAGATGGCCTTCGTCTAGGGATGAAGAAAGTAAAACAAAGGAACGATGTCCCAACTTCCGGGGCATCCATCGCCTTTTTTAAATCCTCCGCCCCGATAGCCAGGAAGTTCGGCGGGGATCCGGGTGCTTCATCCGTTTGCGAGGAGGCACCATCACCATCTTCTCCAAGCGGTTCAGAAAAAGGACCTTCAGCTCCTGTGGGAGGTTCTCAAGCTCCTTTTTTGCAGAGTCTGAGAAGACGAGGTCCATAGATCTTCAGCGCTCAGCCTCAAGTATCTTTTTTATCTCTTCAAAGGAATGGGTCTCGGCCTTTCCGGCTTCCAGCTCGCCCATCTCCGTCATAACTCCTCTATGCGCCAGCTTCAGCTCTTCTTCCTCGATGATCCGCTTATAAGCCATGATGGCCTGACGTATGACTTCCGTCCGATTTCCAGCATAACCCTTCTCGATGATGCTTTTTATAGCAATCTCGTACGGAGCCCCAAGATTAACATTCATAGCTCATCATCCTATGCATATTGAATGAACATTGAAGTACATAACGATTGTTCACGCCATGATGTGGTACGAGTCGACGACGGAGATCTGTATGAATTTAACCAAAAGATTTATTACGTATTAAGATCATCCTGCCATTGGGGTGCGATAATCTCGTCATGTCTTGACCTCCTTGAGATGGCATCCCTCTACAGGCCATTGCCCTCTCTCCAACCACGGGCGCCGTATCAGGGGCAAAGCCATGCCAGAAACGGCGCCCTTCTTCTGCCATGTTCTCCTGAGCAGATTATAAATTAATATGAACTATTTAGATTAAAATATTGATTAATATGAATTTCAACCAAAAATGTTATAAATAATTCGGTATAACTATCTCCGGCTTGCGTAGCATAAATTAGAATATTGCAAGCTCTTATATCGAAAAATATCGAGAATAAGGTGATGATGTGAATATCTATCGAATTATAGCGACGACCCTCCTCCTCCTGGCCCTGGTGCCGGGAATGGCCCTGGCCGAAGGGGAGGATATGTACCAGCTCGGCGCCGACGCCGCAGAGTACGCCATGGCAGAGATGGGGTTTGAGAAGGGCGATGCCAATGTCCTGGCCCTGACGAACGCCGGATACGCCGTGATAGGCGGCCAGACGACGCAGATCTGCCTCGATGCGGTGAGGGAGGCGACCGGCTGCACTCCGGGAAAGGGAAATTTCCTCAACATCTTGACCCCCCCCTGGAAGCCCCTCTGGTTTGGGTTCTATAGCAAGAATACCGGTGAGGCGGTCTACATGAAGGTGAACGACGACGGGACCGGCTTCGCCATTCAGGAGATGGAGAAGATCGACGCCGAGACGGTCCTCGCCGACGTCGAGGGCTGGGAGCCCGGCGTCTTCGGCCACATGCTCCCCGTAGTCAACATCTGGGCCCACGAGAAGACCCCCTATATATTCGGTAAGGCGGTGGAGTTCCACGACCACCTCTGCCCCGGGGTCTCCAGCGGCTTCTTGCTGGCGAAGTATATGGAGAACGAGCTCCCCATCGAGGACGCCACAAACCAGAGCTACAAGGTGATAGCCTGCCCCAACTGGTGTAAAGAGGACTACTTCCAGATGGCCTGGGACTGCACCCCCGGAAAGAAGGGGATGTACGTCAAGTACCTCACCGCCGACGAGACGTCTGCCCTGACGGAGAAGTTCGGCACCAGGGTCGCCGGGATATTCATCCGGTGGGACGCCTCCTCCAAGACCGGTGACGGCCTCGTGCTGGGATTCGACTTCGACAAGGCGACGGAGATGAGCAACTCCGAGGGCTGGCCCAGCTGGGCCGCGAGGCTACAGCAGGATATAATCCTCATGGACGCCGCCGACTCCCCGGAGACCTTCGTCTCCACCATCAAGGAGTTCAGCCTCGCAAAAGAAGATGAGCTCTTTGCCCTCCAGGGCGCGGGGGTCCACCCCCTGAAGGTTCTGGGGGTCATGTCTGGCTGAGACCAAAAGATCGCGGGGCGCATCGTCGCCCCAAAATTATTTTCCCTCTTTTCGTACAGTCTTTCAGCCCGACGACTTCACCTCCCCTTCATCGCCACCAGGGCGCTGGCGAGGGTGACCGGCCCCGCAAAGCTCCTCCTCGCCCGGCTGGAGTCGACGAAGACGGGGTCCATGATGACGGGGGCGCCGTAGCCCCTGGCTCCGGAGAGGAGCATCAGAGTCCGGAAGATGAGGTTTCCAGAGATCCCGTCAGGGGCTACGATGAGATCGTCGCCGCGGCACGCCTCGATGAGGATACCCCGGTGCTCCGCCCGAACCCCCGCATCCCGGGCGAGCCGGGCCAACAGCTCCCCCTCGGCGAGGGTCCTATCGACCCGCTGGGACCTCCCCAGGTCCTCCATCCTCCCCCCGGATAGGATCGAGACCTGGGCGTCGACCCCCATCCCCCGGAGGTACTCGGCCCCCATCACAGCCAGATCCCGCCGGGCGGATACGGTCTCCCCCTCGTCTATTCCCACGGGGGCGAGGAAGAAGGACCAGTCCGGCAGCGCCAGGAGAGAGATCCTTCGAACCCTCACATCGAAGGTCCCGGCTATCTTCCTCATCACCCTGGTGGCAGAGAGGTTTCCCCTTACGGCGCCGTCGATCTCCCCCTTCTCCAGAAGCTCCACCAGGGCCGAGGCGGGGTCGTCCGCCCCGACGACGGCCACCTCTTCCCCGAGGTCGCAGCCGGGGTCCCCCACCAGGACGACCTCGGCGAACTCTCCCGCCTCTTCGATCCCGGCCCATAGCTCTGGGCTGCCGTCGGCGCCGATGCCGATCCTGGCGCGCCGGCCTTTTGCGGCCCGCTCCATCCGGTCGACGAACCTTCCGTCCACGGGATCACCTGATGCCCGTGATCGTCTCGGCCTCGAAGTCGAAGAGGACCGCCTTCTCATATTCCGACGATATCACCAGCTTGCGCTCTTCGGTCACCCTCCCTACGACGGCGGAGGCGAGCCCCCGTTCAATAAAGACCCGGACGACCTCTCCGGCCTTCTCCTGCGGAGCCGTCACGACGAAGCCCATCCCCGGATACATCTTCTGCCAGGCTAGCATATCCATCCCCTCGGGCCGGGGGAGGAGGTCGAGGTCGACGACCGCCCCTTTCTGGCTCGACTCCAGGAGCATCCCCAGGGTCCCCAGCATCCCGGGGTTGCTGATGTCTTTTCCCGCCGTCACCAGGCCCCGTTCCCCAAGCTCCCTCATCGATCCGAGCTGTCGGAGGAGGACCTCCCCTTCCTTGAAGCTGGTGGAGTCCCAGTTGATGGCGAACTTCGGGTGGACCCTCCCGTCGAGGTCTACCCCCACGACGACGGAGTCGCCCGGCTCCGCCGAGGAGCTGAGGATGACCGCCCCCTTCTTCGCCTTGCCGAGGATGGCGACGTCCAGGGAGCTGTAAGGGGTGTCCGGATGGAAGTGCCCTCCGACGATGGGGACGGCGAACTTCTCGATCCCCTTCAAGAGGCCCCGGAGGACCTCCTCTGCGAGGTCGGGCGAATCTACGCTGAAGACGTCCACCATCGCCACAGGCCAGCCCCCCATCGCCGCGATGTCGTGGACGTTCACGAGGACGGCACAGTAGCCGGCCCACTCGGCATCGGCCTCCAGAAGTCGAGACCATATTCCGTCGGCGGCCAGGAGCATCACCTCGTCGCCGTCGTCGATGACCGCCGCATCCTCCCCGAAAGAGGCTATGATCAGGTCCGATTCTACAGGAAAGTGGCCTACGAGATCGCCTATGGCCTTCTTGCGGGTTATCCCCACAAACCCACGAAGCTCTGCCGCGAGAGACTCAAGGTTCATCGCCCATCAGAAGATCCCGGCGGAAAAATAGGTGACGGTGCCTGAGGGTCGTCGGCTAGACCTCTCCATCTTCCTAGCCTCCGACGATGTCGAATACCTCCACCAGAGAGTCCAGGGCCTTATCCCTGACCTTCGGCGGGCCCCTGACGCACGCCTCCTGGAGGTGCTCGATCGCCCGGGGGTCTCCGATCTCCCCCAGGGACCAGGCGGCCCAGGCCCGGATCTCCTCGTCGTCGCCGCCGAAGACGACCTCCACCAGCCGGTCGAGGGCGTCGGCGAGGCCGATCTCCCCGAGGGCGGTTACGGCGGCGAGCCTCACCCGGGGGTCTACGTCATCGAGGAGGGACGCCGCCATCCTGCACGCCTCAGGGCCACCGATCTTCGCGAGGGAGTTGGCCGCCTCCATCCTGACGGCGGCGCTCTCATCCGACAAGGCCGGCGAGAGGTGGGGTGCCGCCTCCGGCGCTCCCATCTCCCCCAGGGACCAAGCCGCCCTCCTCCGAAGCTCCGCGTCCTCGGCCCCGATGAAAGGTGCCACCATCGCCATCGATCCTCGAGAACGGAGGCGGCCGAGGCCCACCACCGCCATCCTCTTCGCCTCCAGGTCCCCCTCTTTCAGAAGCCCTTCGAAGGCCTCCCCGGCGCCGAAGGCGACGAGGGCGAGGGAAGACCGGAGCCTCACCTCCCGGGACGGATCTCTTGCGAGGGACACCGCGAGGGCCGGGACCGCTCTGGGGTCGCCGATCGCCTCCAGAGCCGACGCCGCCCACTCCCGGACGACGGGGTCCTCGTCCAGAGAGAGGGCTTTTGCTAGGGGTTCGATGGTCCTTGCATCCTTTATCTTTCCCAGGGCCCACGCGGCCTTGAACCGGACCTGGGGATTTTTGCCTTTTTCCAGCGCCTTCAGGAGCGGCTCCGTCGCCTTGGACCCCGCCTCCACCAGCTTCCAGGCGGCGGCCTGCCTCTCGAAGTAGTCTTCGCTTCCCAGCAGTACGACCAGTTCTGAAAGGGGCTCCATGGCCGAGAGTCTCCTGCTTCCCCTCCATTAAGGTTTCCCCGAACCCGCAAGGCGGTGTCGCGGGCTGAGACGGGACCTGCCCGAACTTCCGATTCGAGGAGCCTGGCATCTGTTGCGGTGAGGATCTGATGCTAAATCGTTATATCCATCTTCTTCCAAGTTGACTCGATATCCCGGAAATAACTGGACCGTTCGATGGACCAGAAGCCTTGCGCCGTAGGTGAAAGCCCTTTAGATCGAAGGATCGCCATCTCAAACCGTATATGGGTATCGACCAAGAAAAGTTGTGACCTTCCGAGGAGTTGTCGACGATATGAGCCATGCAATTCTGGATGAAGAGATCGATAGAGCGGAAAGGCGGATAAGAGCCCTCCTCGGAGACGAATGCCTCTCAAGAGAAGAGCTGGCCGGAGGCCTCGAAGAGATCTCCTCGGCCCTGACGAGCCTCCGAAGATCCCTGGAAGACCGCAAGAGAAGGGACGACGAGCTCGTTCGGACGAACGAGGCTCTCAAAGGGTCGATGGAGAGGTATCGATCTCTGGTGGAGAACGTCGACGGGGTGATCTACGTCGTCGAGCCTCAGGGAAGGATCGCCTATGTCAGCTCCGCCGTCGAGAGGATATTGGGGTACTCTCCTGGGGAGATCCTCGGCGAGGACGTCTATCGATTCGTTCATCAGGAGGACGCAGACCTCCTGGAAGAGAGGTTGAAGGCCGCCTTCCGTGGCGGATCGACCGTCTCGGAGCTGAGGTTCATAGACAAAAGTGGGGCCGTCCGATGGGCTAGGACCTACGGGAGGACGATCGACGAGGGGGGGCTAGTCGGACTCCACGGGATCCTGGTGGATATAACCGAACCAAAGGAGGTCGAAGAGGCGCTCAAGGAGAGCGAGGAGCGGCTGAAGCTGGCCATCGAGGGGGCAGATCTCGCCGTATGGAACTGGGATCTCATGACCGACGAGGTTGTGGGCAACCAC
>JANKMW010000094.1 GCA_024649985.1 Methanothrix sp. | reverse complement strand
GAGAGGAACGTCCTGGAGGCGAACGACAACTACAACGCCTTCGACCTGGGAAAGAACATCTGGGACGGAAACTTCTTCGGCGACTATGACGGTTCGGCCCCCACCTACGCCGTCCCCGGCATATCCAGCGTCGACCCCTCCCCTTCGGGGCCCGAGAGGGAGGATGAGGCGGAGGATGAGGCGGAGGGGCCTCTCCAGGAGGAAGAGGTCGATGCGGAAGCTGAGGAGGAGGCTGGGGACCTCGCCTCCGGCTCCGACGACCTCCTCTCCGGGGAGGAGCCCTTAGAGGATATAGTAGCCGAGGGACCGGCTCCCCAGGACCCTGGGAGCTGGTCAGGCCAGAGCCTGGCCGACCTGGGCTTATCCCTCGGTAGCGCTCATCCGGAGGAGACGGAGGTGGATGAGACGGAGGTGGATGAGACGGAGGTGGATGAGACGGAGGTGGATGAGGTAGAAGAGTTCGCCCGAGCCCCCGCCTTCGGAGACGCCATCGTAGACTTCGAGGAGGGGGAGGCGGCCCCGGAAGGACCCGGCGGAGATGAGGGAGATGAGGGAGATGGTGAGTCTATCGAAGATATCCAGGGGTCAGAAGAGATATCGGTGGATGCTTATGCCGCCGAGGACTGGCTCCGTCGGGGAGACGCCCTCGCAGATGAGGGTCGTTACGCCGAGGCCCTCGCCTCCTACGACCGGGCCCTGGAGATGGAGCCGGACTTCGCCGAAGCCTGGGACGGGAAGGGGGACGCCCTCATGATGACCGGAAGCTACGATAAGGCCGTCCGGAGCTACGAGAGGGCCCTATCTATCGACCCCACCTCAGCGGAGAGCTGGTACCATAAGGGAAACGCCCTCCAGATGCTCCTCCGGTTCGAAGAGGCTCTCGGCTGCTACGAGGAGGCGGTGAGGATCGAGCCCTCCTTCGCCGAGGCCTGGAACAGAAAGGGGGTGATCCTGAACCGGCTCGGTCTATACCACGAGGCTCTCGAGTCCTTCGATAGGGCCCTCGCCATCGAGCCCGGATACGCCGCCGCCTGGAACAGCAAGAGCTGGGCCCACCAGATGCTGGGGGAGGCGGATCCCGCCAAGGAGGCCTACGAGAGGGCGAGGTCTCTTGGATACCGCTGAACCATCCCTGGAGAACTCGATGGACGGCGACGGGGCCTTAAAGACGGTCGGGGGCAACGGCCTCCTCAAAGAGGTCGAGGCGCTCCGGCGGCTCCACGGCGACGCCATCTGCGACGCGGAAAAGTGCCGGGAGTTCAACCGGCGGATGTCGCAGCTCCTGATGGACCTGGAGGATACTGAGGAGTTCCGTCTCGCTGACCGGGTGATGGACGCCCTGGCGGTCTGCAGCCCCAAGACCGGCTCCCACTGCGACAACTCCGAGAGGATGAAGGGGATCCTTGAGAGGCTCGCTGAGAGGGTGAAGGAGAGGACGGAGGAGATGGCGGGCGGTGGCGGTCCGTAAAATGGGGTTATTGGGGGGGAGATGGCCGCATCTTCCACCGCCGTCCAGCTCCTCCCCCGGCTCTGCTGAACCGCTAGATCTCCCGGAGGTCCACGATCTTCTTCGACTTCCCCTGGGTCCGGGGGAGGCTCCCCTTCTCCACCAGCTCTACCTTCGACCTGATCTTCATCACCGACTTAAGCTCCCCTTCCACCTTCCTCTGAAGCTTCGCAAGGTCAGCGAGCTCCCCGGTGAAGGCCATGTCGCTCACCTCCACCTTGATGGAGATCTCGTCGAGGGCGTGCCTCTTCCTGTCTACTACCACCTGGAAGTAGTCCCCGATCTCGGGGATCTTGAGGAGGACGTCCTCAATCTGGGACGGGAAGACGTTGATCCCTCGGACGACGAGCATGTCGTCGGCCCTCCCCAGGAACCGGTGGAGCCTGACGGACGTCCTTCCACAGGGGCATTGGTCCTCCATCATGTAGGTGACGTCTCCCGTATGGTACCTGATGAGGGGCATCGCCTCCTTGGTGAGGGATGTAAGGACGAGCTCGCCGCGCTCACCGGGGGCGCAGGCCTCACCATCGGGGTCGAGGATCTCCACCAGAAAGTGGTCCTCCCAGATGTGAAGGCCGTCTTGCTCCTGGCACTCGAAGGCCACCCCCGGACCGAACATCTCCGATAGGCCATAGGAGTCGTAGGCCTTGATTCCCAGCATCTCCTCAAGCTCCAAACGCGCTCTGTCGGACCAGGGCTCGGCGCCGAAACAGCCTACCTTCAAGGAGAGATCGCCGGCCACCCCCATCTCCGTCACCGTCTCGGCGAGATAGAGGGCGTAAGAGGGGGTGCAGTGGAGGGCGGTGACGGCGAAGTCGATCATGATCTCTATCTGCCGTTTTGTGTCCCCGGTGCCGCTGGGGACCGCCATGGCGCCCATCCGCTCGATCCCGTAGTGGATCCCGAGGCCACCGGTGAAGAAGCCGTAGTTTACGGCGTTCTGGAATACGTCCTCTCTTCTGCAGCCGACCATCACCAGGTCTCTTGCCACCATATCCGACCAGGTCTCGATGTCTTTGGCGGTGTAGCCGACTACCGTCGGCTTGCCGGTCGTCCCGGAGGAGGCGTGGACGCGCACCACCTCGCTCTTCGGGACGGCAAATAGGCCGAAGGGGTAGTTATCCCGCAGGTCCCCCTTCCTCGTCTCGGGAAGGGACCTCGCGTCTGCAAGGGAGGTCACCTCCGAGGGAGTTATCCCCAGGGCCTTCATCTTCTGGTGGTAGAAGGGCACGTTATCGTAGGCCCTCTTCACCGAGTCCTTCAGTCGCCTTTGCTGCAGATCCTGAAGATCTGATCGTTTCATCGTCTCGATCTTGGGTTGCCAGAAGTTCATGGGAATACGATCCTGAATTTTTGTCGGCGGAAACCGATATGCTACACGCTGTCGTGAGAGAATCCGTCAGGGTATATCAATCATTCCCCGAGATATGCCGATCATCGCATCTCGATCATCGCATCTCGATCATCGCATCTCGATCATCGCATCTCGATCATCACATCTCGATCATCGCATCTCGATCATCGCATCTCGATCGTCGAGACGGATCGAGGGGGGGTGGATCGACTATCTTCTTGATGGAGACGAAAAAAAGATGGTTATAGGGCAGGATCATCGATTCTTGATCCGCCCCAGAATCTCGTTCAGCCTTCCGGTCGAATAGAGGTAGGCTCCGCCGCCGATGGCGAAGAGGAGGATCAGAATGGCTGCCACCATTCCTGTGCTGCTCTTCTCCTCTACCGTCAAGGTTCTCTGGATACCTCCCACCTCCACGGTGTAAAGGCCGGGTTCCTCCGGCGTGTACTCGAAGGCGAGGGATCCGGTCTCGCCGGCTCCGACGGTGAGGTCTTTCGACTCCACTGGGACGCCGTTGACCTTAAGCTCCACCGTGGTGTTGTCGCTGACCGACCCCCAATTCTCGGCGATGGCGGTGATCTTGGCGGCCTTTCCTGCCCTGACGGTCTCGTCCATCTCGATCCCGGTTATCCTGACGGGGGTCACCACCAAGATCCTCCTGGAACCGTTCTCATAACCCGCCTTGGATGCGGTGATGGTGTGGACCCCTACAGAATCCGAGGCGTACGAGACGGTGCCCACGGAGTCGGTGGCGCCGATACTGACGCCGTCGAAGGATATATCCGCCGCCTCCACCGGCCGCATGTCGACGCCTATGGTGGCCTTGATGACGAAGCTCTCTGCCTTCATCACCTCCTGAGGCGCCGTTACGGCGAGGACCCTCTCTTCCAGGATCTCGCTGACGACCAGGACCCCCATCACTTCGGTGTGATCGTCCTTCTTTGCCTCGACGTCGAATCTGCCGGCAGCCCTCGGCGAATAGAGGTATATACCGTCGGAGTCGGTGGTGCCGACCTCATCTCCGTTGATGGCGATGAGGGCGCCGATGACGGGGCTGCCGTTAGAGGTCACCTTCAACTCGGCTGGCGTACCTACGATCGCTTCAGGGATCTCGATCCTCATGGGCTTGACCTCCATCCTCACCTCGACGATGGGCACCACGAGCCTTTTATCGCTGTCGGAGACCTTGAACTTCATATTCTCCATGATGGAGATCGTCCTCCCCCTGCCCAGGCTGAAGGAGCCGTCGTTGGACATCTCTATTCCGGCGTCGGATACGCCGTCGATCTCCATCCTCCCGTAGGTCTCGCCCTCCTCGACGGATCGGGGCCTGTCGGATATCTGGAAGATCCCCTCGATGGTGGCCAGGTCCTCCTCTCTGCCGCGGAAGACGCTCACGACGTTGATCGCAATGATCGGGACCCTCTCGCCACCGATCCTCTCCTCGTAGGTTAGGGTGGAGGTTCGCACGTCCCTCCCGGGGTCGACGACCCTGCTGTCGACCTCATCTCCGTCCTTGGTTATGGAGAGGAAGACCTTGTTCCCGTCGAGGTCCACCTCCCTTATCTGGAGCTCGTACCCCTCCTTCAAGGGGAAGGTGGCTCCGCCCCGGACGGTATAGGACTCGTCGTCGTCTATCAGGACTTTCCTCAGCTGCTCCTCGTTTATGAAGCTGAACCTGTCGGTGAAGGTGGTATTGTCGTTGTATCCGGCGAAATACTTCTCCGCCAAAAAGCCGATGACGTTGTAGCTGCCCCAGGGTTCGTAATCGAACTGGACAGACTGGGGCACCGTCCTGTACCTGATGTCCCCTTCGCCTATCCTGTCTCCATCGAACCTGACCGTCATGGTCTCGGTTCCCAGGTCGTCGTCGATGTCGTAATAGAAACCCTCGAAGTTGTAGGGGTTCCAGGTGAACTCGCCCACCGCCGGGTCTACGATCGTGCCTCGTATCTCGTAGCTCCCCGTCCTCTTCACCGTCGGGGCGAACCGGAGCTCGTCGGCGTCGGCGACCAGGAAGCTGACGTCTCCCATCACAGAGACGGTCCTGCCCGCCCTGAGGGAGATGGATCTGTCGTTGATCATCCTTATGGTGTCGCCGAATATCGAGTCGACCTCCATGCTCCCGTGAGCATCGCCGGTGGCGACGGTGGTGTACCCGTCGGAGATCTGGAAGATGCCGTCGATGGTCACAAGGCTCGTCTCGGCCCCTCTGAAGATGCTCGCTACGTGGACCATGATCAGGGGAAGCTTCTTGCCTGCCAGGTCTATCTCGTACTTGTAGGTCGAGGTTCTGAGGCTCGTCGGGTCAACGACTTTGCTGTCCACATCTTGGCCGTCCTTGGCCAGGGAGAGCCAGACTTTATTCCCGTCCAGGTCTATCTCCCTGATCTGGATCTCGTAGCCCTCGTTCAGAGGGAGAACCGAGCCGGTGTCTACGGTGTAGTCGCTGTCGTCGTCGATGAGAACCTGTCGCAGCTCTTCCTCATCCAGGAGGCTGATATCTCTGTCGACGACATCGCGATCTGTCCCGATGTATCCGGCGAAGTACTTCTGAGCCATGAAGCCGATGACCTGGTATTCTCCCCACCTGTCGAACTCGAAGGATATCGGGGCGGCTTTCGTCTCGTACTTCAGATCTTCTTCTCGGATCGTCCTGTCGTAATTGTCGCCGGATCTGCGCAGGTTGACCGTCAGCGTCTCGGTCCCCACGTCGTCGTCGAGGTCGTAGAAGAACCCAGAGAAGGTCTGGGGGTTCCAGGTGTACTCGTCCGGGTTTATCCCCGCCCGCCATATCCGGTCGGTGTTGGACAGGGCGACTTCAGGCTCCTCGTCCTCGGGGAGGGCCTCCACCAGAGGATCATCTTCAGAGGCGTCGTTGCCGTTTTCATCGGCTTCGTCCACCGCGTCGTTCCCCTCAGATGCGGGATCCGATTCTTCAGAGTCGGACGTTCCCATCGGGGTCTCTGGAAGGAGCGAGTTGTCCATGGGGGCGTCGAGGGGCGCGTCATCCATAAGCTGCTCATCGACATCCTCTGGAGGCATCTGCTGCTCAAGGAGATCCTCTGGAGTCGTCTCCGGCTCATTTACACCCTCTGGAGACGTCTGCTGCTCACCAGCATCCTCTGGGGATGTATCCGGTTCATTTACACCTTCTGGAGATGTCTGCTGCTCATCAGCATCCTCTGGAGACGTCTCCGGCTCCTCAACGGAGGTATCTTCATCCGTCACTACTTCAGCGCCTTCATCATTCGATGATCCGTCCCCCAGCGGGACCGGTTCTTCTGGAGCTTCATCTGCTTCAGCTTCATCTTGTGCCAACGCCCCCATCGGCAGAACTGCCGCCATAGCGACCAGGAGCAGGCAAAGCAGTCCTCCAACCCTAAGGTATCTCATGACTCTCCACCAACCTAAACAAGCTATATCGAATTTATTATAATGGGCCTTTGTCATCTATATATATATCTTCTCTACGCCGTATCTGTAGACCGTCCCCGCCGATGAGCAGGTCGATCGATGGAACCCCGATCCGCCCTCAGGTGGGGTCATCGTTCAGCGCTGTTCTTCGATGATCCTGATCCGAGTTAAGGGTTTTTGTAGGCGCCGGTACTAAGAAAACGATCTGCAGCCTTCATAGAGGCGGATGGCCTGGCCAGCCCTCGCCCAGATCCGGGCCGGGATCTTTCGCCCAATCGCCGGGGTCACAACGCCGGGGTCACAATATAGATCGCCGGAGATCAAAATTCCATGAATCGGAGGGGGCGGGTCACAACCGGTCGCCGGATGGAGGCCCGCCGCCCGAAGTCCCGGGCTCGCCGCCGGATGCGCCGGAAGAGCCGACATCTGCCGCCTCGCCGGAGGAGGGGCAGAGCTTCGAGCCTTCGGGGGTCTGGATTATGAGGTTTCTGTACGGGAAGGGTATCTCGATGCCCTCCTTATCGAACCTCTTCTTTACGGCCTCGCGGATCTCGCAGTGGGTCGCGAAGGCGATGCCCCTGTTGGGGATCTCGTACAAAAGCCGCATATTCACCGCAAAGTCTCCCAGCTCCGTCACCCTCACTTCTATGTCGCGGTTCTTCAGGACGAGGGGGTGCCTCTTGGCGACCTCCAGCATTATATCCCGGGCCTTGTCGATATCGGCGTCATAAGCGATCCCTACGTCGACGGTCCAGGTTATGATGGGGTCGGTTATGGTCCAGTTCACTATCGCCTGGTTGCTCATGATGCTGTTGGGGACGAAGACCCTCCTCCCGTCCCAGGTCAGGATCGTAGTATGTCTCAGGGTCAGGTCTTCGACATGGCCGTAATCGCCGTTGAAGTCTATTCTGTCCCCGACGCGGAAGGGGTGGAAGACGGCTAGGAATATCCCCGATATGACGTTCGAGATGGAGTCTTGGGCGGCGAAGCTTACGGCGATGGCCGCGACGCCGGCGCCGGCGAGGAGGGTGACGGCGATGTTGCTCAGCCCCGGTATCTGGAATACCACCAGGAGGAAGCCGATGGCGTATATCGCCGCCACGAGGAGCCTGCTGACGAGGAGCCTGAAAGTCTGTTCCGTCTCGGCGTCTATCCCCGTCTTCCTGCCCCCCATCATCTCGGGGAGCTTGATCTTGAGGGCACGGTTCACCATCTTGGCGGCGAGGTATGTGGCGGCGATGATCAAAATTATTTTCAGCAGCATGCCCACAATTGAGGCGACGTCGATCCCGAAGGCGATGTTCATCTGGTCTGCTAAAGTCTCCAGAACCGGGGGGGACTCGTATCCGACGAGTGGGGAAGGGAGGTCCGGGACGCCCCCCTCCGGGAGGCCAGCGGCGCCGTCGGTCAGGTTTGAGGCCGGATCGATCTCTTCAGGGGCCAGCTGAGGGGGCGCCGCGTACTCATAGAAGATGCTCTCTTCTCCGAAGGGCGTCTGGTCCTCGTTCATAATCGAGAAAGTCTTTTTTGTCGATACTTAATATTTACCCCTATTCGCTTTCCCTTCTCATACCCATTGCCCCATCCTCATCCCGCTGGCACTATCTAGAAATCGAGTGATATTCAGCTTTCGGGAACAAAATGCCGTTTTA
>JANKMW010000093.1 GCA_024649985.1 Methanothrix sp. | reverse complement strand
GGCTCTTCGCTATTCAGTGTGGGTAACTTCATGATAGCGATAAGCGGACTCGATCATGCAAATGCCTGCCATGAATTCCGTTCCTGAGTCAGCACGTAGCGATACATATCATGATCCTCCCTATTCCCGGCAGTCATGAAGTTATTGGGACCAAGCTACAGGATTGGCGATCCCTTAAATCCACCCACACAAAACAGCGAGGAGCCTTTATTGTGAACGTTCCAGTCGATATCCAACCGCTTCATTTTTCGCTCCTGAAGCGACCAGAGGACAAAGTCCTGTAACGTGCTGGGTAAATTGCTTCCGAAAAATCGACACCGGAGGATCGATAATATGGGGCCACGGCGATTTGAACGCCGGTTACAGGACCCCCAGTCCTGTGGGATACCAGGCTACCCTATGGCCCCGCTGCGGATTCCTGGACGCAGATCATCCATATAAAGGTTATCGCCAGGAGCCGGAGGTTCTGGCCCCGACGTCCACCATCCATAGGCCGCATAAGACCATAAGGCCGTTGAAGAAGAGGGCCATGGGGTCCAAGGCGTTCGGAACGATGGTGAAGAGGAAGATACCCGTCGAGACGGTGCCAAGTCCCATGAGAACGACCCCCGCCCGGGCGGATACGAGGGTGTATAGGATCCCAGCAGAGATCAGGACCATCCCCACCAGGATCAGAGGGTTGGGGGGTAAAGCAGAGGGAAACATGGCTCGAAATTTCGCGGCCGTTTACTTATAAGTTATCGTCGTCGCTGCCATGGCTGGCAACCGTTTCGCGTATCTGTAGCGCACCCGGAATCACTCCTCTTCCTGGCCGGACCTGACGATCACCGCGGCACCCCGGCGCAGCTCCATCATCTCCTCCGGCGAGAGGACGGCCCTTCCGGTGGCCATGAGCCTTCCGTCCTCGTCGACGACCAGCACCTCCTCCCCTGCCCTGATATCGGGGTCGACGCCGACGACGTGCTTTGCAAAGGCGGTCCCGCCACGGGCAACGTAAGGGGCGACGTCGTTCATGACGACGACCCGTTGTCTTGGGGCAGGGAGAAAGTCGTAGAGGAGCTTCGCCCCCGAGGCGCTCAAGGTGAGGAGACCGTCCCTCGCCCTCACCGTCGCCGTCCTCTCGCCGTCAAGGTAAAGGTGCCTCAGCCTTCCGGTATTCGATAGCATGAAGGTCGTATCCTCCCCGAAGAGGGCGCGACCGCAGCCGCGGCCGAACTGGAGGTCGGCTATCATCCTCGCCCGTTTTAGCATCGGCTCCGACTCTGGCCTCATGGATTAAAAAGGCTGCCGGAGCGGCTGCGGTTCGGGGGGGGCTTCGCCCCAAATACCACCATAACCTATTTTGCCCCCGAGGAAGTCCTCTCTCGAAGATCGTTTACCGGTGATTTGATTGAGATTCCTGGATGATGCTGATCCCGAGATCGCCTCCGCCATAAATGACGAGCTGGAGCGACAGAGAAACGGCCTGGAGCTGATCGCCGCCGAGAACTTCACCAGCCTCGCGGTGATGGAGGCCTACAACAACGTGATGACGAATAAATATGCCGAGGGCTACCCCGGCAAAAGGTACTACGGCGGCTGCACCTTCGTCGACGTCGCCGAGAACCTGGCCAGAGACCGGTGCCGGGCTCTATTCGGCGCAGAGCACGTCAACGTCCAGCCCCACAGCGGCTCCCAGGCGAACATGGCTGTCTACCTCGCCCTCCTCAAGCCCGGGGATACCGTCATGGGGATGGCCCTCGACCACGGCGGCCACCTCTCCCACGGAAGCCCCGTCAACTTCTCCGGCAAGATCTACAACGTCGTCCACTACGGCGTCAATAAGGAGACGGAGATGCTCGATTACGCCGAGATCCTGGAGATCGCGAGAGATTGCTCTCCCAAGATGATCGTCACCGGCGCCTCGGCGTACCCCCGGACCATCGACTTCGGTGCCCTCCGGGAGATAGCCGACGAGGTGGGAGCATATCTGATGGCCGACATCGCCCACATCGCGGGGCTCGTCGCCGCCGGCGTTCATCCGTCGCCGATCCCCTACGCCGACGTCGTCACAACCACCACCCACAAGACCCTCCGGGGCCCCCGGGGCGGCGTTGTCATGTGCAGGCAGGAGATCGCCCCCGCCATCGACAGGGCGGTCTTTCCGGGGGTCCAAGGCGGCCCCCTGATGCACGTCATCGCCGCAAAGGCCGTCGGCTTCAAGGAGGCATTGACCCCCCAGTTCAAGAGCTACCAGGAGCAGATCGTCAAGAACGCCGCAGTAGTCGCCAAGACCCTCCTCGATCAGAACTTCGAGCTCGTATCGGGAGGAACCGACAACCACCTGATGCTCGTCAAGCTCCTGAATATGCCGTACTCGGGAAAAGACGCCGAGGCCGCCCTGGAGCGGGCGAGGATCACCCTCAACAAGAACACCATACCCTTCGATCCCACCTCCCCCTTCATCACCAGCGGGATCAGGATAGGTACCCCCGCGGTCACCACCCGGGGGATGAAGGAGAAGGAGATGGTCCAGATCGCGAACATGATCGGATCTGTCCTCAGGAATATCGACGACGAGAACGTCATCGCCAGAGTAAGAGACGAGGTGGCCGAGCTTTGTCGCGGTTTCCCCCTATATCCGGAACTGGGATGATCATAGACGGCAAAGCCCTCGCCTCGGAGATGGAGGCGGAGACGATTGCCCGCGTCGAGAAGCTCGCAGCCATAGGGAGGAGGCCCGGCCTTGCGACGATCATCGTCGGCGAGAACCCCGCCTCTGCGATGTACGTCAGGATCAAGCACTCCGCCTGCGACCGGGTCGGGATAAGATCCCAGACCGTCCGTCTCCCAGAGGAGGCGAGGATCGAGGTGATCCTCGAGACTATTAAGGGGCTGAACGAGAAAGACGACGTAAACGGCATCCTCCTCCAGCTCCCCCTCCCCCGAGGGAGGGACCCCGCACCGGCGATGGCGGCCATCGATCCCGCAAAGGACGTCGACGGCTTCCACCCCCTGAACATGGGAACCCTGTTGGCCGGGGCGGAGAGGCTCGTCCCCTGCACCCCCAAGGGGATCATCTGGGCCCTCGAGCGGCTCGGCGTCGACTTGGAGGGGAAAGAGGCGGTGATCGTCGGCCACAGCAACGTCGTCGGAAAGCCCCTCGCGGCGATGATGCTCAACAGGAACGCCACCGTCACCGTATGCCACGTCTTTACAAAAGACCTGGCTGCCCATACCCGGAAGGCTGAAGTCCTGGTCGTGGCGGCGGGGGTCCCCGGCCTCATCAGGGGAGATATGGTCCGGACCGGAGCCTACGTCTTCGACGTCGGGATAAACCGGGTCGGCGACAGGACCGTGGGGGACGTGGAGTTCGACGAGGTCCTGGTGGTGGCGGCGGCGGTCACCCCCGTCCCCGGAGGGGTGGGGCCCCTCACCGTCTCGATGCTGATGAGCCAGACGGCGACTGCGGCCGAGATGCAGATGAGCTCTGAAGAGAGATGAAAAGAGGATGAGAGGGGGAGGTCCGGATGTCTCTGGTGGTGGCCTATTCGGGGAAGGATAGGGCGGTGATGGGGGGCGACCGGCGGAGCATCTCCTTCTTCGGGGAGGCGGGGGTCCTGGAGGAGGAGCTCTACGGCGGCAAGATCAGGACCGACGAGGATCTGCGGAAGAGGGCTGAGGAGCTCGGCTCCGTCGTCGAGATAGCCGACGGCCACGAGAAGGTCTGGAAGAGGGGGGATCTCCTGGCAGGGGAGGTGACGGAGCTCTCCATCGAGAAGCAGAGGCGCAGGAGGATCTACGCCGTCCCCGGAGGGTATATCCTCGTCGATATCGATGGCCAGAAGGCCGAGATCACTAAGAGGGGTACGTCCGCTCTGGTCATCCTCGGCAACAGGTTCACAAGAGACCTCGCATTCCAGCGGCTCGGATCTGGAAAGCCGCCTGACGAGGCATCTTTTAAGGCCCTCTTCGAGGAGGTGGGGAGGGCGACCGCCTCCGTCAGCCCCGACTTCACCATCCTCACCACCGACGGGAAAAAGCCAGACCCAAAGGCGGCCCTCCTCCGGGCTCTGAAAGAGGACTGCCGGGAGGGAGGATGGGAGCTCTGCGGTCTTCTGTGATCCTCGCCGGAGGCGCCGGAAGGAGGATAGGCTACCAGAAGGCATTCCTCGAATTTTTCGGCGTGACCATGATCGAGAGGACCGTCGAGGTCGTCGGCCAGGTGGCGGACGAGGTGGTGGTGGTGGCGAGGGATGACGATCAGGCCGAAAGGCTCAGAGATGTCGTCCCCGAGGCGAGGGTCGTCGCCGACCCCGTCCGGGGCTTCGGCCCCGTGGCGGGGCTCGCCGCAGGGATGGGGGCGGCCGGCAGCGAGCTCGCCCTGGCGGTAGGCTGCGACCTTCCCTTCCTGAACCCCAGGGTTATGGAGCTTCTATTCGACCTCGCTGAGGGGCACGACGCCGCGGTCACGATCCGGGAGGGGGGGCTCATCGAGCCGCTCCACGCCGTCTATCGGACCGGCCCCATGGCCCGGGCCTGCAGCGAGGCTCTCGTCGCGGGAGAGCGGCGGATCCGGGCGCCCCTGGGAGGGCTTTTGGTCAGAAACGTCCCCGTGGAGCTCTTTCGCCCCCTGGACCCGGAGCTATTGAGCCTCTATAACCTCAACACCGAAGAGGACCTCGCCGAGGCCCTCCGGATCGAGGAGGTCAGATGTGGCGGCGGAGGACGAGGTAGACGACGTAGACGACCAGGGCGAAGATCACAACCCCTGCAAGAAAGCCTATGACGTTCCAGAGGAGGACGGCGACTATGAAGGCCAGGACGAGGAGGAGGGCGTTCTTTGCAAGGGAGCCGCTCCCCCCGGCCCGGCCCGGAGTATGATGGGTCATGGGTCAAAATCGGACATTTTAGATGATAACGGTTTCTCTCAAGAGCTCTCTACCGGCCCTCCACCTGCTCTCTGAACTTCTCAGTTGCAGCTCTAGGTATAGCTCTGGAGGAGGCGGTATACGAGGTAGACGACGACGGCGAAGAGGGCGACCCTCAAGATCATTCCGATGAAGTTCCAGAGGAGGGCGACGATCACCACCGCCAAGACGAGAAGTATAATATTCTGCTCGCGGCTGCGGATCCTGCCGGACCTGCCCGGCGTTCTGCATCTCATGGCGGTATGGTGGGCCCTGCCTTCTGATAACCCTTTCTCTTCCATATCCGCCAAAATCAAGATCGGGACTTTACGACGAGATAGACGACATAGGCGATGACGAATAGGAGCATGAACTTGGAGAGGAACCAGAACGCATCCCAGAAGATGATGGCGAAGAGGAGGGCGAGGAAGAGGAGGCCTGCCGTCTTCTCCCGGTTCATATCCGCCTCCCCTGGCGGCGGGGGAGCCTTCGATCCGCGCTTTCCCTTCTCCCCTCCACTCTCTTCCCACTCTCCCCCCACTTTCTTCTCTGCCTTCTCTTTCATGATCGACCCCTCGCCCCTGGTCGGCAATAACCCTTCCGCCGGATAGACCCCGCCCCTCCGATGGCGCCCCGACCTCCTAAAAAGCCCCCTCGCCAGAAGGAACCAAAAGCGTTATACATCCCCACTCCTCTGGGGGGGTGGTGATATCCGTTGGAGAGGCTTGAGCTGGTGGTCAGGAATGCAGAGGAGGTCGTAACCCTCGACGAGCTGAAGGCGTTGATGGAGACGAAGGAGAGGCCGAGGGCTTACGTCGGGTACGAGCCGAGCGGGAAGGTACACATGGGCCACATGCTCACGGCAAACAAGCTCATCGACCTCCAGGCGGCGGGCTTTCAGGTCGTCGTCCTCCTGGCGGACCTTCACGCCTACCTCAACGAGAAGGGAACCCTCGAAGAGGTGAGGGCGACGGCAGACTACAACCGCGACTGCTTCATCGCCCTGGGCCTCGACCCCGAAGAGACGGAGTTCGTATACGGGACCGACTACCAGCTGGAGCCGGAGTACGTCAAGAACGTCCTGAAGATGGCGAGGAACACCACCCTCAACCGGGCCCGCCGGTCGATGGATGAGGTGGGCCGGAACATGGACAACCCCCACGTCTCCCAGATGATCTACCCCCTGATGCAGGCGGTGGACATCGCGGCCCTGAGAGTCGACCTCGCCGTCGGGGGGATCGACCAGAGGAAGATCCACATGCTGGCTAGAGAAGAGATGCCCAAGCTCGGCCTCCAGCCCCCCGTCTGCCTCCACACCCCCATAATATCCGGCCTCAACGGCGGGAAGATGTCCTCCTCGAAGGGAAACTACATCTCCATCGACGACTCCGCCGAGGACCTGGATAAGAAGATAATGTCCGCCTACTGCCCCGCCAAAGATATCGAAGGAAACCCCGTCACCGAGCTATTCAAGTATCACATCCTCCCCCGCCTGGGGGAGGTCACCATAAGAAGGCCCGAGAAGTTCGGCGGCGACGTCACATACACAAACTACGAGGCCCTGGAGATGGACTTCCTGGTCGGGAAGATGCACCCCCTCGACCTCAAGAAGAGCGCCGTGGAGCATCTGAACGCGATACTGGAGCCGGTGAGAGAGAAGATGGGGTGAAGGGGCGGGCAGCGAGGAGCTGTCGGCACTAAAATTTAAGGGGTTTGAAGGGAAGCGGCGCAAAGGGTGACTGATCTGGTAATTACTGAACAGATCTGTTAAGAAGTCACCAAAATAACAGCTAGATCGTGTCCATAGGTAATGGATATCGTGAATTTCACCATTTAAAGGTGGGAAAAGGCCGGTTATAAATCAGAACGTGACTGACTGCCCTGCTCTATTAATATTTTATTTACTGGCGAGTATTTTGACTTGTTAGAGTGTATAATGAGTGACATCAGGAAATCTGAACGGATAACAAAGATATGAATTCATCATCTATTTCGCGACGAGTATGGATTTGGCTGCAGTGGGGATAGCTTCCGAAAATTGCATATACTTGGATGCGGAATGTTCCTGCAACCATATACGAGAGATTTAGGAGGAATTTGAAATTAGTATATTAAAGACGGCCTTTAAGACGGGCAAAGTGATTCCGCATGATGATATTATAAATAATAAAATTTCTGAAAATACATTTGCAGTTGGTTTTCATGCGGTTCTAAATAACAAAGCAGATGATATTTATAGAGATCCTTCTCAGTTTTTCAACTTCACCCATATGACCAAAAATTTGGTTGGCATGATTAAATCCGTGCTAATCAGAACCACAGAGGGCGAAGGAAGTCCTCTTCTTGTTATAGATACCACTTTTGGCGGTGGAAAAACACATACGTTAGTTGCCCTTTACCATCTATTCACAACGCCAGATGTCGTGAAAAAGCATTCAGAAATTAATAAAATATTATCTGAATTAAGAATGAAAAATATCCCTGATTTGTCTTTGGTCTCGATTGACTGTCATAACATTTCTTCAGTTAAAAGCCCCGGAAAAGCCCGCACCATTTGGGGCGAAATCGCAAAGCAACTCGGGGCATACGACTTAATGGAGAAGTATGATCAAAGGTTACGTCGCCCGGATTCGTCAACACTAGAAAGCCTGATTTCATCGACAGGAAAACCGGTTCTAATATTGCTCGATGAGCTGGTCAATTACCTTAAAGATGCTAGGGCAGAAGAGGTGGGGGATCAAAACCTCGCAGAGATCACAGTTTCTTTTTTCCATACAATAACAGATGTAATTTCAAATAGCAGAGATGCGATGCTCATCATAACGCTTCCTGGGAACGAATCTGCATATAGAGAGGAAGCTGAACTTCTCGAAGCGTATACCAGTCGAGTGAAAGAGATTTCTGGGCGGGAGGCCGCATTCACTGTGCCCATGGAACGATCAGAGATTTATGATGTAATCAGAAAACGACTCTTTCGTGAAGTCGATCAGACATATGCTTCAGAGGTAGCCGAGGAACTCCAGAAATTTTACGCGTTGCATCCAGAAAGCTTTCC
>JANKMW010000092.1 GCA_024649985.1 Methanothrix sp. | reverse complement strand
ACGTCCCTTGAATTCGATTCGAGTGGCGATTTTCAGTAGATCGAGTACGCGACCCAAGCTTTCGGCCTCATCGTTGACTATCTACTGGCTCGCACCGGCTTCTGGAGCCGTCGAAGGTCTCGCGCCTTTCTCAATATAACAAACTATATGACTCCCTTAAAACCTATCCCGGTTGATGATCTTCCAGATCTTGGACGCCAACTACGTCTACGACGCCGACGGCTTCCCGGTAGTCCAGCTCTTCGGGACGACCCCCTCGGGTAGACCCATCACCGTCCAGGCCTCTGGATTTCGCCCCTACTTTTACGCACGCATCGACGAAAAGAGGATCGACTCCGCCATCGAGGTGATCAGGGCGATGGGCCTCTCAGCCGAGGCGGTGGAGCGGTTCCGCCCCGTTGGCTACCAGAGGCGGCCCGCAAAGATGCTGAAGGTCGTAGCCAAAGACCCCAAGTCCGTCCGGGAGTTCAGGGAGTCGGTCCTCTCCGTCCCCGGAGTCCTGGAGGTCTACGAGACGGACGTCCTCTTCAAGAACAGGTTTCTCATCGACCTCGACCTGGGGGGGATGAGGTGGACGGAGGTGGACGCCGAGGAAGAGGGTAAAGGGGAGTGGAAGGAGAGAGAGGAGTGGAAGGTCGCGATAATCGGCCCCGTCCCTCATACCGCCCTGCGGCCCGCGGGGGCTGGTCCGGCGGTGGCCGGAGAGGAAGAGAGGGGAGGGGCGGGGGAAAGAGCGGCTAATGGAGAGGCTGAGAGGGTGAAGGTTTCCGGGGCGGAGGCAACGGGGGGCGCGAAGGCGATCCCCAACGCCCCCCTCCGCACCATGGCCTTCGACATCGAGTGCCTCCCCCTGAACGGAGCGATGCCGCATCCGGAGACGTCGCCGGTGATCATGGTCAGCCTCGCCTTCGACCCGCCTTACAAAGGGCGAGAAGACCTCGTCCTCGTCGGCCGGGAGGTCGACTGCCCCCGGGGAGACGTCCTCTGCTGCGGGGGCGAGAGGGAGATGCTCTCCCGGTTCGTCGAGATCGTCAGGGACTACGACCCCGACGTCGTCGCCGGCTACAACTCCAGCGAATTCGACTTTCCGTACCTGGAAGAGAGGGCGAGGAGGCTGAACCTGGACGTCCGGGTCGGAAGGGACGGCGGCCCCTGGCGGGTGAGGAAGATCGTCAACCAGACCCGGGTCGAGATCACCGGCAGGGTCGTCGTCGACCTCCTGCCCCTGGTGAGGTCGTCCTTCAGCCTCAAACGCTACACCCTCAGGAACGCGAGCCTCGAGCTTCTGGGGGTCGAGAAGCACGACGTCGACCCAAAGGAGATGGAGGCGCTCTGGGCCGCTTCCGGCGACGATTTCGCCCGGCTCGTCAGCTACTCCCGCCGCGACTCCTACCTCGCCCTCCACCTCCTCACCGACCTGCAGCTCCTCGACAAGTACATCGCCCTCGCCCAGACGAGCGGGTCGCTCCTCCAGGAGGTGATCGACGGCGGCCAGACCGGGATGGTGGAAAACTTCCTCTTTCGCAAGTTCCAGGAGCGGGGGAGGGTCATCCCCCCAAAGCCCGACGCCGACCTCTCATCGGCGAGGGCGGCCCAGAGCTCCGAGCTGAAGGGGGGAGCGGTCCTGGAGCCGAAGAAAGGGCTCGTCGAGGACGTTCTCATCCTCGACTACCGCTCCCTCTATCCGTCGATCATGATGGCCCACAACCTCTGCTACTCGACGGTCGTCACCGACGAGCGGCCGGCGTCCGGGGAGGTGGTGAGGCCGCCCTCAGGGGGGGAGTTCGTCCTCCCTTCGGCGTCGCCGGGGATCGTCCCCGGGGTCCTCTCCGACCTCCTCGCCCAGAGGACCGATATCAAGGGCCGGATGAAATCGGCTTCGGCGGAGGAGCGCAGCATCCTCGACGCCCAGCAGTACGCCCTCAAGATCCTCTTAAACTCCTTCTACGGCTACTCCGGCTACGCCCGGGCGAGGCTCTACAGCCTCCCCCTCGCCAACGCCGTGACGAGCTTCGGCAGGTCCAACATCCTGAACACCAAGGGAATGGTCGAGGAGATCGGGTCGGTCTACGTCCGGGACGGCAGGGCCCTCCTCCCCGAGGAGATGGCCGCCGCGGCGGGCGACACCTTCCCCGCCGGCGTAGAGTTCAAGCGGTTCGACCTTGAGGTCGTCTACGGCGACACCGACAGCGTCTTCATCCGCCTCAAGCCCTTCGGCGGCCGCGGGGTAAAGCCCGCCCTGGAGGAGGCGGAGCTGGTGGGAAAAAAGATCTCCGAGACGGTGACCTCCCGCCTGCCGCCGCCGATGGAGCTCGTCTTCGAGGCCTTCGCTCGCCGGGGGCTCTTCCTCGTCAAGAAGAGGTACGCCCTCTGGGTCTTCGAGAAGGCGGGCGGAGAGTGGCGCGACAAGATCAAGGTCCGGGGGATGGAGACGGTAAGAAGGGACTGGTGCGAGCTGACGAGCAAGACCCTCAACCGGTCTCTCGAGCTCGTCCTCATGGAGGGGAAGGTCGAGGAGGCCCTCGACCTCGCAAAGTCGGTGATCGACCGCCTCCAGAGGCTCGACCTGCGGAAGGACCCGGAGATCCTCGAGGACCTGGTCCTGACGAGGAGGTACACCAAGAGCACGGCTGCCTACAAGAACAAGCAGCCTCACGTCCAGCTCGCCGAGAAGATGAGGGCGAGGGGCGGCCCCGTCCCGCAGGTCGGCGACCGGATCCCCTTCGTCATCGTCCGGGGGAGGGGGCTCTTCGTCGACCGGGCTGAGGACCCATCGTACGCCCTCCAGAACGGCCTTTTGATCGACACCGACTACTACATCAATAAGCAGATCTTGCCGCCGCTGCTGCGCCTCCTCTCCCCCTTCGGGGTAACAAAGGAGCAGCTCGTCTGCTCCCCCGAGCAGCAGCGGCTCTTCGACCTCGCGCCCCCCCGGGCGGCGGCGAAGGGAAGGGCACCGTCCGGGCCACCAGGCGAGGGGCAGGAGCAGAAGCAAAAGTCCCTCTTCGACTTCTGATCTGCCGCCTTCGTTCCCCTCCCCCCTTCCCACCCTCCGCCACCGGCCTCAGCCGTTGATCTTCTGCAACAGCCACGCCATATTCGAGCCCAGGACCCTCATCGTCTCCATCCCCTCCGCGTCCGCCTCCACCTCCCCGGGCGCATGGCCGAAGCCGAGGTTCCAGTAGCTCGATCCGGGGACGACCATCTCGCTGATGAAGAATAGGTGGTTGATCGAGTCGAAGGCGTGGATCGCCCCGGCCCTGCGGACGGCGACGACCGCCGCCCCCACCTTCCGCCGGAAGAGGCCGCCGTTGGCCCTGGCGACGAAGCCGGCCCGGTCGATGAGCGCCTTCGTCTCCGCCGAGACGTCGGCAAAGTAGGTCGGCGAGGCGAGGATGATCCCGTCGGCGTCGATCATCCTGGCGATGCATTCATTGACGATGTCGTCGTCGATGGTGCAGCGTCTGTCCTTATTCGCGACGCAGCCGCGGCAGGCGGTGCATCCCCGGATCCGCTCTCCCGCGAGCTGGACAAGCTCGGTCTCTATGCCCTCTTTCTCCAGCTCTTCGAGGACCCTTCGCACGAGGATGGCGGTGTTTCCGTCCTTCCTCGCGCTCCCGTTGAAGGCGACGACTTTCATTTTTATCTAACTCCTTCTATATCTCCTGCAGCTCGCAACAAACCTCTCCACCGGGAAGGTGGAGAAGTGGGTGTGAAGGTAGCTTCCCAGGGTCTCGTGCTCGAGGAGGCCGTCTTTGTTACCATCGATCCCCTTCCCGCGCCGGAACCGGTAGGCAAACCTCGCGTCCCTCGCGCAGTCCATCTTCGAGTAGTGGAACTCGTGCCCCCGGATCGCCGATCCTCTCGCGACGACGGGGTTCTCGGATACCACGTCCCCCTCGACGTAGCCGAGGGCCTGGAGCCTTCCGGTCATGGTGGTGGATGCGGGGAGGACCCCGGCCATTTTGTTCTCAGAATCGCCGTCCTTCGATACCACCGACTCGCAGAGGTACATCAGGCCGCCGCACTCGCCGTAGATCGGCATCCCGTCACCGGCGGCCTTTTTTATTTCATGGCGGGTCGGCGACTCCTCCAGCGGTCCGGCATACAGCTCGGGGTAGCCGCCGCCGAGGTAGAGGCCGTCGGCTTCGGGGAGGGGGTCGCGGATGGGGCTGAAGAACTCGATGGTGGCGCCGAGCCTGCGGAGGACCTCGAAGTTCTCGGCATAGTAGAAGCAGAAAGCCTCGTCGTATGCGATGGCGATTCTTATCCTCTCGCCCTCCAGGTCCGGCACCGTCTGCGCCTCCTGCTCGGGCTCCGCCTCCGTCTCCGACGCCGGGACCTCGCAGCCGAGGTCGAGGATCCCATCGAGGTCGGCGTTCTCCTCGATGAAGTCGGCGAGGGCGTCCAGATCGTGGCGGCTCTCAAATCCCATCTGGAGCCCCAGGTGGCGGCTGGGTAGCGTTATCTCGCCCCGCCTGGGGAGGGAGGCCAGGATCGGGATCCCCAGGGGCGCCAGCGCCTCCGCCAGGAGGCTGCGATGCCGCTCGCTTCCGACCCGGTTGAGTACGAGCCCCGATATCTTCACGCCGGGGTCGTAGCTGGCGTAGCCGAGGGCCATCGCCGCGGCGGACCGGCTGGTCCCGTGGACGTTCATCACCAGGAGGACGGGGGCCCCGAGCGCCTTGGCGACGTGAGCCGAGGACGCCACCTCCGTCGAGTCGAGGCCGTCGTAGAGGCCCATGACGCCTTCGATGACGGCGACGTCTGCGCCCCCGACGCCCCGGGCGAAAGAGCGGCGAACGCCGCCCTCCCCCATCATGAAGGTGTCGAGGTTTCGCGACGGCCTGCCGCAGATGGCGGCATGATGAGATGGATCGATGAAGTCCGGCCCTACCTTGAAGGGGGCGACGACGTGACCCCGCCTCCTCAGGGCCGCCATCATCCCCAGGACGACCGTCGTCTTCCCGACTCCGCTGTGAGTCCCCGCGACGAGGACGGCAGGTATCATGACCCTCCATCGGTCAGGGGGCTAATTTACTCTTTCGAGAGGGAATTTAGAAGGAGGGTGAATTTAGAAGGTCCCGGGGCGGGATCCGGGATCGACGGAGGAGGGAGTTGCGAGACTGACTGAGGAAGGGACTGCAAGACAAACTCTATAACCGCTCCCGTCTTCAGACGACCATGCGAGTCGGAGTCGTAACCAGGGGCAAATACGGCGAGCGTCTCATCGAGACGATAAGAGAGAGGACCGACTTCGAGGTCGTCTCCATCGCCATCCCCCAATCGTTGCCGGATTTCATAGAGGACCCCGAGGAGTTCCTCGACTCCCTCGGCCTCGACCCCGAGTTCTTCTCTTCAGATCTGATCATCACCTACTCTCTCCACCCCGACGTCACCCCGGAGATCGCCGTCCGGGCCGGAAAGGGCGGCTCCGAGGCGGTGATCGTCCCCGGCGGAATTGGAAGGGCGGGGTCGGCGCCGGAGCTACAGAAGATCGCCGACCGTTACGGGATCTATATCGAGGTCGATGAGATCTGCTGCACCCTCAAGAAGTGCGGTGTCGAGGCCGTCGACGCCTTCGCCGAGAAGCTCGGCCGCCCCCGGCTGCAGGTGGAGGTGGAGGATGGGAAGATATCGAGGGTCGATGTCCTCCGGGGCTCCCCCTGCGGCAGCACCTGGCACGTCGCCCGGGATATCGTCGGGGTCAGGGTCGAAGACGCCCCGCCCCGGGCCGGCCTCCTCTGCCAGATGTACCCCTGCCGTGCTGTCCGGGGGGGCGAGGGGGGGATACATACCTCCGGCGACCTCCACAAGTACGCCATGGAGCGGGCCCTGGGGCTTGATGCCAGGCTCAATATCCCGGACCAGTCGAGGGCGATAAAGATCAGGGGGAAGGGCCGGCCTTGAGGCGTGAAGACCTGGTCTGCGCGACGGTGGCGGTCCTGGCCGAAGCCGAGACCGTCCTCCCCTCATGGGTCGAGGAGGCGATAAGGGAGGCGGTCGAAAGGGAGAGGAATCCCATCGCCCGGTCCCAGCTTTCTGCGATCCTCGAGAACATCCGTATCGCAGCCGAGGGCGGCGTCCCCCTCTGCCAGGATACGGGCCTTCCCGTCTTCTGCCTGGAGATCGGCCGGGACCTCTCGATACCCCCCTTCCTCGAGGAGGCTATCGCCGAGGGGGTCCGCCGGGCGACCGAAGAGATACCCCTCCGCCCCAACGCCGTCGACCCCCTGACAAGGAAGAACAGCGGCGACAACACCGGCCCGGGGATGCCCGACATTATCATCGACCTAGTCCCCGGGGACTGCTTGCGGATCACCGCCTTCCCCAAGGGGGCGGGGTCGGAGAACGGCTCCTTCCTCGCCATGCTCAACCCCGCCGACGACCCCCTCGATTTTGTGGCGGAGGAGGTGGCGAAGCGGGCGGGCCGGGCCTGCGCTCCCGTCTTCGTGGGGGTGGGGATCGGCGGGACCTTCGATCTTGCGGCAAGGCTCGCCAAAAGGGCGCTATTGCATATGCCCGGAAGCTCGGATCTGGATATGGCCCTTCTGTCTGAGATAAACCGGATCGGGACCGGCCCCATGGGCCTCGGCGGCGACACCACAGCCCTCGCCGTCAGGATCGAGACGGCGCTCTGCCATACAGCATCGCTCCCGGTGGCGGTGAACCTTCAGTGCTGGGCGAACAGGAGCAGTTCTGCGACGGTGAGGGGTGACGGATGGAGCATCGACTGAGGACGCCGATATCGCAAGACGAGGTGGCGGCCCTCAGGGCCGGAGACCTCGTCTGGATCAGCGGGACGGTCTATACCGCGAGAGACCGGGTCCACGCCCTCCTCGCCACCGGAGAGGAGCTCCCCGTAGACCTCGTGGGGGCGGTCATCTACCACTGCGGCCCCCTCATCCGGGACGCAACCGTCCTCTCCGCGGGCCCCACCACCAGCGGGAGGGTCGGCAGGTTCACGAGAGAGGTAGTCGACCGTGGGGTGAGGCTGATCGTCGGGAAGGGCGGGATATCTGAGGATGCGGAGGCGCTCCGGGGAAGGGCCACATACCTCGCCTACCCCGGCGGCTGCGGGGCTCTGGCGGCACGCCACCTGTTGGTGAGGCGGCTTCACCTCCCCGACCTCGGGATGGCAGAGGGGCTCTGGGAGCTGGAGGCGGAAGGCTGGGGGCCGATGATCGTCGCCATCGACTCTTTCGGAGGCGACCTCTACAGGGAGGCGAAAAGATCGGAGATGAGAAGCGAATAGAGCTGAGGCGGGCGGCCGAAGAGGTCCGGTACCTCCTCGATCGGGGATACCCGTCGGGGCCTGCCGTCAGGTTCGTCTCCGACCACCGCCGACTCCCCCGGGAGGATAGGTTCGTCCTCACCAGGGTGGCGGTCCCGTCCGCCGTCGCGAGGTCCCGGCGAAAGAAGCGGACCCCCATAAATGAACTCTCCGGCAGGACAGTCGCCGTCGACGGCTACAACGTCCTCATCACCGTCGAGAGCCTCCTCGCCGGCGCCCCCGTCTACCTCTGCGACGACGGCTTCTTGCGGGATGTCCGCGGGATCTTCAGAAGGTATCACCTCTCGGATATTACAGACCAAGCCCTATCGGAGATCTTCTCGCTCCTCAAAGAGTCCGGAGTCGGCGGGGCGATGGTCCTCCTGGACCAGCAGATCAGCAGGAGCGGAGAGCTGGCTTCTGAGATCAGGGAAAGGATGGCCGAACTCGGGGTTTTGGGGTCCGCGAAGACGGCGCCGGACGTGGACAGGAGGCTGAAGAGGGCAAAATCTCCTGTTGCCACCGGTGACGGCACCATCATCGACGCCTCCGCAGAAGCCGTCGACATCCCAGGAGAGGTCGCGAATAGAAGGGGGATAGAGCCGATAATCCTCTGATTCTCGATCCCCCTCGATAGTAGGTAGTGTACTCGTTTCATTGAATTGGCACCCT
>JANKMW010000091.1 GCA_024649985.1 Methanothrix sp. | reverse complement strand
GGATGGTTTGAAAGAGAGCTAGCGCTACCCCGCCCTCAGCATCTAAGATCCGATTATCGGCCTGGGTATGGTGATCTTCACTGTAATAGTCGAGGTCTTCGTCTCCTCCGCAGGTTCCGGCCTCACGGCTCTTGGAGCGGGGTCCACGTTGGACCCGCCGGAGATCCTGTAGCTCGTCTCCGCCTCGCCGAGGTCATCGTAGCCGTTCTTCTCCCATCGGTTGACCCCGGCATCGACGGCGTTGGCGTTGGCGTTCTTCGACAGATCATTCTCTGATATCCTGTTCCCGTCAGACCCTGCCGGGATCCAGATCCCGTACTTGTTCTTTGTGACGGAGTTTCCGGATATGACGTTCTCGCCGGAGTTGGAAAGGTATATACCGTACCACCGATTATCTGAAATGACGTTGTTCCTTATGAAGTTCTTATTCGAGATCACCTCGATCCCCGCCTTCCCAAACCCGCCGTTCTTTACAACCAGCCCCTCGAGGGTGACCCGATCTGCCGAGACGGTCATGGTGCTTCCCGCCCCCGTCCCTTCGATGACCGGCTTTCCTGACCCAGTATCCCTTCCGCGGATGACTATGCTCTTGTCCACAAGAACGTTCCCTTTATACGTCCCGCTCAGGACGGTGATGGTATCCCCTGGATTCGCCTCTTCGACGGCCTTCTGAACGCTGGCATAGTCGCAGCCTTCGCCGCCAACGGTGACGGTGGCCGCAAGAGCCCCGGCGATGGATATCGCCGCCGTCAAGATCAATGCCGGAAGGAGCCTGCATATCATATCGGCCTTCCCCCTTTTTTCCACCATATCGCTCACCTCCTCTTAACCCCAGATCCCATCTCCGGGAGATCGAAACCGCCTTCAACAAACTCCGGATATTCAAGCGGCTCCAACTCGTCGAATTTGAGGGAGATATCCTCAAAGGGCATCTCCATCTCGAAGTCCACCCCCTGGAAGGGGGGGATGGCTTCAGCCATGCCGCTAAATTCATGAAGGCTGGCAGGTCCAGCCCTCTTGCCCGGTTTATCTTCGCCGGTCTCGGATATCCCGGACGAGGTTACCATCGGCCCCATCAGCGCCGATAAGACCCGGCTCATGACCTCGTCCCGATCCGAGGAGGTGTTTATCGCCTCAAACCCGAAGGCGAAGTAGACCACCCTGTAGGTGCCGGCATCGACCATCACAGCAGCGCACCCGTCATTTTTGTAGGTGAAGACCTCCCTCGCAAAAGCTGTGACCGGGACGATCTCGCTCGGCCAGTACTGATTGTCGCCTCCGCCCCCCCCCACGATCTCGATGGTCATCCCGTCGGATATGGGGTCACCGGGGACGCCCTCCAGGTCGTAAATTCCAGTATTGTCCTTAACGTACTCTACATGGAGGTAATCCCTGAAGAAGTCGGTGTCGTGGATGTTGAAGCCGATATCCTGGCCGGACAAAAAGAGGCTTCCTCCGGCGTCGAGGTAGGCGGCGAGGTTCGCCTGGTCATCCCTGGTGAGGGTGGTCGTAAAGTCCCGGCCCGTCAGCCATACGACGCAGTCGAAGGATAATAGCCCGCTCTTGGTCGGCGGACCCTCGACCTTCACGTAGCTGTAACCAGCTGCTTGCAGCGACCTCTCGTAATATGTCTCGTACTCTGCCCCCTCATCGTCATCGACCAGGAGTATAGGGGTCCTCCCCTCGATCACCTCGATATCCCTCTCCCATCCCTTCGCGTCCTCACCCTCCTCGACCTCGGGGATCAGAGCCCGCGCCTCCAGGGTGTACCTACCCTGTAGAGACCCAGACCATCTAAGGCCGACGGGTGCGGATGAGCCGCTGTCGAGGTACGGGATCGTTCCTGAGTCCCGGACGATCCCTCCCTCCAGGAGCTGGACCACGACGTTCTCTTCACCAGCAACGCCCCTGTTCTCGACGACTACAGTCGCCTCTATCGGCTCATCAGGCTTCGCGTAACTGGGCAGATCCATCTCCGAGATCTCAATCTTACGCTCGGTTCTGACGGGCTTATGGAAGGAGGTCTCGGGGTCTCCCAGGAGGTTCAACTGATAATAGCAGAACCTCATGACGTTTCCGTCGCTCGTACTGTCGATGGAACCGAGGTTTGCCTCTTTGGAGTACTGGAGAGCCCGGCCTATATTCTCGATCCCCTCTGCGAACACCCCATCCCAAAACTGCCGGTGATACCTCTGGGACGGCCCATCGGTGGTGGATCTCCTCCCCCAGCCATACCGAGAGTTGCCGATGAAGGCGAAGGCCCCGTGAGGCTCTGTAACGAAGTGCTCCAGAATGGAGTCGGTGGGCGAGTATATGGAATCGGGGTCTCGATTGTCGAAGGACCCGGCGTAACATCCCTGGCTGTAGCCGAAGAAGTAACGATCGTTCTTTAGGCCGCCCACGTCCCCAGCCTTCATCTTCATGGCGTTTCCCACGTTGGCGTGGCCGAGATGGTTTATGATGTGGACGTTGCCGTCGATTATCTCCATCAGCTCCGACTTATCCCATGAGCCGTCCCTTTCGTAGAGGGTGGACCTCCGGTAGTCGTCGGTAAACCCCTTCGTATCGTATCCGCTGGATCCGGACCCGTCTTTTATCTCGTCGAGGCAGTTTCCGCCCCAGTCGCTGACCCCTCCGAACCCCAGATACTCGCCTACCATCCAGACCTCCTGAAGGTAAGGATCTCTTACGCTCGATTCGTAGGCGATCGTCTTTCGGACGAAGTTGGACAGCTCGGCATAAGAGTCGACGGGAGCCCTTCCGACGTAGACCTCGGCCAAGAGATCCACCTCTCCGCCTCCGGGACCGTCTCCGGGCTCGCCGTAGATGCCGTTGCCGTTGTAGTCGTAATTTCCGTCGAGGCAGGCGTAGTAGAGGTCCGAGGGGATGTGGGGAGGGCTCGCCTCGTAATCCCAGGCCCAAAGACCCCTGGCGGGGACGATGTTGTTCCAGCCTCCGCCGCCGGATCTGCCGCCGTCGGCGTCGCCGCCCAGAAGTACGTAGGTGATACCGTTGTTGAGATAGGCGTCCCGTATGAAGCTTCTGATCTTCTCCTGCTCGTCGGAGCCGGGGTAAGTGGCGTATATGTCCTCGACGGCGACGATCGTCGAGACGACGCCCTTGGAGCTCTTCCAACTGACGAGGTCTGTGAAATTGTGGGAAACGGGGGCGTTCTTAAGGGCCCTGCTTGTTATTATGACGTAATCGTAAGCTCCGTCCAGGAGGGGAGACGACCCCGTCGGCGCCAGATCCCGGGAGTAGGTAGAGACCTCGCCGGGGTTGTCCACCATCCTCGTTATCTGCTCAGAGTCCCCCGGAAGGCCTCTATAGAGCCCCCGGTCCAGGGTCTCTTGAGGCCTCGTCTTCACCTCCAGGTCGAAGGTGCCGAAGTAATAGGTATCCTTGGTCTTGGGGATGTACATGATGGGGTATATATTTATAAAAAGAATTTTATAACCTTTCTTCTCCTGGACCCCGATCACAGAGTAGACGTCTCTGGGGTAAGGCTCCATCGATCCATAGGTCGTCTCGTTTATGGGGGTGTAAGCATGATCTCCCGAAAAGCTGATGGGAAGAGGATCCTGGCCTGGCTCGATAAGGATTTTGCCCAGGTTCTTCTTCTCTCCGGGGAGGACCTTTATATCCTGGACCACCTCTCCGAAGGGGATCAGTATCCTAGCGGTTCTGAAGGGGACGACCGGCTCCCCAGGTATGATCCTGTTTTCAAGCCCCGGAATCTTGATGGATTTTGTGGCGTTCTGGGCTCCCATAGGAAGGATCTCGCCTCCGAAGCCCACCTGGATTATCGGCTCCTCCGGACGATATTGCCACCTTATTACCGTTTCGTCCTGGCCGTAACCCTGGGCCAAAGCGGATGAGAAGGGTAGAACGAAGCTTGCGCTCAAGACCAGCAACGTGCAGGTCAGATAGATGGTCGATTGACGCCTCATGGTCTTACCTCAAATACGGCCATACACGATCCTCTCCCTTATTCTTCGGCAAGATGTACCCCCTTCGCATAGGTCGCGATATGCATCTATGCCAGTATTTCGAGTCCGGACGTGCGAACCATCGTGATTTTTCGGATTAAACTGTATGCCCTCCCCCTGATGAGGACTGATAATTCTTGTAGAAGGAAGGTATTAAACGTTTTCCCATGGTTTTATTTTGAGGATGAGGGTCTCCAAAAAAAAGCAGACGGCTGATGAAGAAGACAGTGGCTCAGAGATAGTCCTCGATCCCCTTCAGGTCGTCGAGGTCCTTTCTCTCCATCGAAGATTCGATTATGACCTTCTCCCGGATGGTTATGGGCGCCCCCGAGCGGAGGGCGAGGGCCATGCCGTCGCTGGGCCTGGCGTCCACCTCCCTCTCTACGGAGTCGATGGATACCGAGAGGCGGGCGTAATAGACGCCACCGTCGAGGTCGTCGATGAGAACCCCCCCGATCCTCGCCCCCAGGCTCTCCAGGGTGGAGACGAAGAGATCATGGGTGGTGGGGCGGGGGGAGACCTGCCCTGATAGGGCCTGGTGTATAGAGATCGCCTCTGCGAGGCCCACGAAGACCGGAACGAGCCTCGAAGCCTCGTCCTCCAGAAGGACGACTGGGGCGACCATGTCGCCCCCAGCGTGGACGGCGTAGACGCCCTTCACCTTGACCATCAGGGGAGGCGAGAGCACTTCTTCATCCATACTACCACCAATGAATCTGATCTTATATATTTATTATCCGCGGGAGATGCCTATCGCCATCTCCACATCTTCAACAGACCAGTCCTTGACGAGGGACCCTCCGACCTCCAGGGCGCAACCCATCTCAAGACGGATCGCCCGAACTTCGCCCGCTATGTGATCTTTCATCGCCTCGACGAGCTTCAAAACTCCATCGTCCTCCACCCTGACGGAGGCCTCGATCTTCTCCTCGACCCGGAGGTCCAGCTCCTTTCTCATGTCCTGGATCCTTCTCACGATCTCTCTCGCGTACCCTTCGGCCTTCAGCTCCTCGGTGAGGGTGATGTCGACGTAGACGTTCCCCCTGGAGAAGTCGGCTGCCACCAGGTTCTCGGGGATCTTCTCGATGAACTCCACCATATCGGGAGCGATGGCATAGGGTCCCAGGGAGCAGCCTGCGAGATCTATCGCCTCTTTCACCTTCGTCGGGTCCGCCTCTTTGATCGCCTGAATGACCTTCTGGGCCTCGCCCTTGAAGGCGGGTCCGATCTTCTTGGGGACGGGGTTTGTGGCGATCTCCATCGGCGGCTTTTCGCCGACGTTCATGACCGTCACCCTCTTGCAGTTGGTCTGGCTCTTGAGAACTCCCAGGAGATCTTCGAGATCCGGAATCTCCTTCGATGGGGAGATCATCACCTCCGAGACCGGCCACCTCAGCTTGCGCCCTCCCTTCTGGCGGGCGTTGGATACCGCCTCCACCACCTCTCGCACCAGGGCCATCTCCTCTTCGAGTCCGGGGTCGATGAGGTCGTCGCGCGGCCTATGCCAGTCGCAGAGGTGGACCGACTCCGGTGCCCCAGGGTCGGTCCCCCTCACCAGGTTCTGGTAGATCGTCTCCGCAGTGAAGGGGGCGAAGGGGGCGAGGACCTTCGCCAGGGTCGCCATCACCTCGAAGATGGCGGCGTAGGCGGCGAGCTTGTCGGGGTCGTCGGTCTCGATCCAGGTCCGGGGCCGGACGAGCTGGATGTACCACCGTGATAGGTCCTCCAGGACGAAGTCGGCGATGGCCCTGGTAGCCCTCTGGAGCTGGTAGGAACCCATGCTCGTCTCGACCTCGACGGCGAGGGTGTTCGCCCTGGAGAGGATCCACCGGTCCTCGGGCCTGAGGCCATTTCGGAATTTATCGAGGGGGGTCTTCGCCGGGTCGAAGCCGTCCAGGATCATGTAGGGGAGGGGGAAGCGATAGGCGTTCCAGAGGATGTTCAGCATCCTGTGGGTGTTCGCCACCTCCTCCCAGCTGAAGTGGATGTCCTCCCAGGGGGCGTTGGAGGATAGGACGTAGAGCCGGAGGGTGTCGGCCCCGTACTTCCCGACGACCTCTTCGGGGGAGACGACGTTTCCTATGCTCTTGCTCATCTTCTTGCCTTTATCGTCCAGGGTGAAGCCGTGCATCAGGACGGACCTGTAAGGGGCGACGCCGAAGGAGACCATGCTCGCCCCCAGCTGGGAGTAGAACCAGCCCCGGGTCTGGTCGTGCCCCTCGGTGATGAAGTCGGCGGGCCACCACTCTTTGATCTGATCTTTGTCCCTGGGGTAGTCGAGGGTCGCCCAGGAGGCGACGGCGCTGTCAAACCAGACGTCGAAGACGTCGGGGACCCGGCGCATAACGCCGCCGCAGGGGCATTTGAGGGTGACGAAGTCGACGGCGGGCCGGTGGAGGTCGGATACGACGGTGCCGCTCCGCTGGCTCAGCTCCTCCATGGAGCCCATCACCTCCATCTTTTCACATTCGGGGCAGATCCAGATGGGAAGCGGTATCCCCCAGTACCTCTGCCGGGAGATGCACCAGTCCCGGGCGCCGCTGACCCAGTCCCTGAACCGGGCGGACCCGGCCCAGTCGGGGTACCACTTCACCTTAGCGATCTCATCGAGCATATCGTCTCTGATCTCTGAGATCTTGAGGAACCACTGGGGGGTGGCGATGTAGATGATGGGGGTCTTGCACCTCCAACAGTGGCCGTACCTGTGGACGATCTCGCCCTCGGCGAGGAGGAGGCCCCGGTCGGCGAGGTCCTCGTCCACCTCTCTATTCGCCGCCCGGACGTACTTTCCGGCGTACTTCTCCCCCGCCTCTTTTGTATAGCGGCCGTCCTCGCCGACGGGGCAGAAGATGGCCATCCCCTCGGCGACCCCCAGCTCGAAGTCCTCGAGGCCGTGGCCCGGGGCTATGTGAACCGACCCGGTATTCTCGGCGGTGACGAAGTCAGCGAGGTGGACGGTGTGCTCGATATCTCTCTGGGCCGGGATCAGGTCGGCGAGGGGGTGCTGGTAACGGAGCCCCAATAGCTCCGTCCCTGCGAACCTCTCCAGGACCTCATAATCTTTGTACCGCCCCTCCCGGAGGACATTTTCGACCAGGGGCGAAGCCATGATCAGGATCTCGGCCTCCTCGGGGTCGTCCTTCCACGCCCGGACCCGAGAGTACTCGAAGTCGGGGTGGACGGCTACGCCGACGTTGGCGGGGATCGTCCAGGGGGTCGTCGTCCAGATCATCATGAAGGTATTCTCTTCGCCAATGATCGGAAACTTGACGTAGATGGAGGGGTCGGTCTCCTCCCAGTACTCCACCTCGGCGTCGGCGATGGCGGTCTCGCACCGGGGACACCAGTTGACGACCCGGAATCCCCGCTCCAGAAGGTTCCTCTCGTTCGCCCTCTTGAGGGTCCACCAGGCGGCCTCCAGGTACTCGTCCTTGAGGGTCATGTAGGGGTCCTCCCAGTTGAGCCAGGCCCCCAGGGTCCTGAACTGCTCGGTCATCTGGTCTTTCTGGCTGAGGGCGAACTCCTTGCACTTATCGATGAACCGGTCGACGCCGTAGGTCTCGATATCCTTCTTGCTCTTGAAGCCAAGGTGCTCTTCCACCTTCACCTCTATGGGAAGGCCGTGCATATCCCAGCCAGCCCTATCCTTGATCTCGAAGCCGTTCATCGAACGGTAGCGGAGGATGGAGTCCTTGATGATCTTGTTCCAGGCGGTCCCGAGGTGGATTCTCCCGGTGGTGTAGGGCGGCCCGTCGACGAAGAAGAACTTTCTGCCGCCGGTCCTCATCGTCCTGGCTAGGGCGTAGATGCCGCGGTCTTCCCAGAACTTCCGAACCCTTCCCTCTACCTCTTTCGCATCGTATTGGCTTGCCACCTCAGAGATCATCCTAGTCCTCCAACAACGGGTAGGGCATTGATAACGTCCTATTTAGGCTTTGTCGGTTCTGTTTTCCGGCGTGGCGGGAAATTTGATATAGAGATAGGGGCCAGGTCGTCATGAAGGAGGGATGCGGGATCAAAGAGGAGAT
>JANKMW010000090.1:4187-8049 GCA_024649985.1 Methanothrix sp. | reverse complement strand
AGAAAGAGGCTGAAGAGAAGGAGGGAGAGGGGAAGGGCAGAGGAAAGGAGAAGGGAAAGGAGATCAAGGTGGATTGAGCAGGGTGAAGCCTCGCCATGATCCATCTTTCGATCCCGGATCCGGGGCTTGCAGCCCTCATCCTCCTTCTCATATCGCTCTGCCTCCTCCTCGTCCCCATCGATCTGGAGGGGAGGGTCTCGGTAGGCGGGGATCGCCCCGAGACGAGGATTAAGATAGGCTGGCTCTTCGGCCGCCTTCATAGAGTCGTCTTCACCTCCTCCGGGGAGGAGGGCTCAGAAGAAGGCGACGGCGAGGAGGAAATGGTGGGCAGAGGGGTAGATGAGGAGGGATTTGAAGAAGAAGGAGAAGGAGGCGAAGAAGAAGGGGAAGAAGAAGGGGAAGAAGGAGAGGGGCAGAGCCCTTCGAGGATCGGCCTCCAGCTCCTGAGGACCGAGGGCTTTCTCGGAAACCTGGCCCGCCTCTTGAGGGGGCTCTTGGGGACCCTTCAGGTCCGGACCCTCTCCATCGATATGATGATCGGCCTCTCCGACCCGGCGGAGACGGGGGAGGCAGTCGGCCTCCTGACGGCCGCCCTCGCTCCCCTGGAGGCGCTGGCACCGGTGAGGGCGAGGATAGTTCCCAACTTCGCCGAGGAAGTGGTGGCGGGGTCTGCAGAGGGAATGATCCGGATCGTCCCCATAAGGATCGTCCCGCCCTTCGCCCGGTTCCTCATCTCGCCCCCCACCTGGCGGGCGGGGTGGAGGGCGGCCTCAGCCTGGCGGGAGAAGAGGTGAAGTAGATGGAGCTTGAAGGGGCCCTCGGAGAGAGAAGGATGAGGGCTCTAATCTACGGGGGCGGCGCCGTAGGCCTGGGGATCGCCAGCTGTCTGATCTCCTCTGGCGAAGAGGTCGATATAATCGCTCGGGAGGGGACGGTCTCGGCCCTGAGGAGGGAGGGCCTTGTAAGGACCGGTATCTTCGGCTCCTTCGAGTTCGGTCCCGAAGAGTTTGGGGCTTATGCCTCTTTAGACGAACTCCTCGGGGAAGAGAGGCTACTGCGCCAAAACGGAAGCTTCGATCTCGATCGCCGCTACAACTACGACTACCTCCTCGTGGCCACCAAGTCCCACGGCTCCGAGGGAGCCGCCGCAGACCTCTCCCGCCGCCCCGAGATCCTCGCCCCGGCGGGGAAGGTCGTCCTCTTCCAGAACGGCTGGGGGAACGCCGAGATCTTCAATGAACATTTTCAAAGAGATCAGATCTACAGCGCCCGGGTGATCACAGGGTTTCAGAGGAAGAAGGAGAACGTCGTCGACGTCACCGTCCACGCCGACCCGATCCACCTGGGAAGCCTCTTCGATGCGGACCTCGCGCCGATGGTCCCCCTCGCCGAGGCGATATCCAGGGGCGGCATCCCCACGGAGGTCGTGGAGGTGGTGGGAAAGGACCTCTGGGCGAAGATGCTATACAACTGCGCATTGAACCCGCTGGGCGCCATCTTCGGCGTCTCCTATGGCGACCTCGCAGAGGTGGGGGCCTCAAGGGAGCTGATGGAGGCGGTGATAAGAGAGATCTTCTCGGTGATGGAGGCAGCGGGATACGAGACCCACTGGTCGACCCCCGAAGAGTACATCGTCTTCTTCCACGAGAGGCTGCTGCCTCCGACGGCGAGCCACGAGTCTTCGACCCTCCAGGACATCCGGGCAGGAAAGCCCACAGAGATCGATGCCCTCAGCGGCGCCGTCGTCCGCCTCGGGGAGGAGGCAGGGTTCCCGACGCCCGTCAACTGGACGCTATACAAGATGGTGAAGTTCATGGAGGCGAAGAGCCCCTCGAAGGCTAGGGATGGGGGGTAAGCCCCCGACCCCTCGTCATCCCATCCGAAGGAGCGCTGGCCCCATCAGGTTGGAGTCCTCCCCTCCTTTTCAACCTCGGAGGCGGTCTCCTCCGGGGACTCTTCTCCTACTGGGGGCACCTCTTCGAGGGGCTCCTCCTCGACAGACCCATCTTTGACCGCCGGCGGGTCCGCCTCCGCCACCTTATGCGCCCTGCCCAGGAGCTTATCGATGGATACGAGGAACGCTATCCCCTTTCCGGGCTCCTGGAGCTTTCCGGCCTCGACGACCGATTCTAGGACCCGATCGGCCTCGCAGTTGGATACGACGGTCAGGACCACCTCCTTCTCCGGCTCGATCATGATGTTGAAGAGCTTCTTATGCTCGCGGATACCGACTCCCCTTCCAAAGAGGATCGTCCCGCCTTCTGCGCCCGCATCCATGGAGGCGCAGAGGATCTCATCACCCCAACCCTTCTTCACTATGGTGATGATGAGGGAGAGATCTGTCTCGCACTTCATCAGTCATCACCCTTTCTCAACCTGATTAAAACGCCCAAAGACAATACGAAGATTATAGGAGCGAGGGCGATGAGGGCGATGAGGCCGAAGCCGTCGACCAGAGGATCGCTCCGCTCCATCATCGACGCCGCCCCGATGGCCACGGCCATGAGGAACGTCACCGCCATGGGGCCCGTAGCCACGCCCCCCGCATCGAAGGAGATACCTATGAAGTCCCTGTCGCTGACGAAGAGGAGGAGGATGGCAAGAAGGTATCCTGGTATTATTATATAAGATAGCGGGATCCCATAAATGATCCTTGCCATGCCGATGCCCACCAGAACCGCCACCCCCAGGGATAGGGTATAGAGCATGAGGCTGTACTTGATGTACCCGGTGGAGGCCTTCTCCACCTGATAGCAGAGGACCCTCACCGCAGGCTCTGCGAAGGTGGCGAGAAAGCCTAGAAGGACGCCGACGGATATTAATACCCACTTCTCTTCGTAGCTCCCAAAGAACCGGCCCATATCCTGTCCTGTGGGGAGGAAGCCCAGGAAGACCCCCGATAAGAAGAGGATCATCCCTACGGCGGTGAATGCCATACCCAAAAGGAGCTTCATTACCTGACGCCTGGGATAACGGAGGTGGAAGACCTGGAATACCAGGAAGAATAGGACCAGGGGGATTATCGCCTGGAGGACGTCGATGAAGGCGTGTCTCAGGACGTCCAGCATCGCGCCGATCAACTCAAAAACACCCCCAGGAGCATAACGCCCAGGATGGGGCCGATGGAGGCGAACCCGATGAGCCCAAAGCCGTCAGATAAGGCGGACCTTCCGGCCATCACCGAAGCCACCCCCGTCCCGAGGGCGAGGATCAGGGGGACGGTCATGGGGCCGGTGGTCACCCCCCCCGAATCGAAGGATATGGCGAGATAGTCGGGAGGGGTGAAGAAGGATAGGACGATGACCAGAAGGTAGCTGGCGGCGTAGAGGTACTGGATGGGGACGTTGTAGACGATCCTGAGCATCGATAAGACGACGAAGATCCCCACGCCTAAGGCTATGGAGATTATGAGGGCGGACCTGGAGATGAGATCTCCGGATACTGCGGTTATGGTGCTGGTGAGGACCCTGACGTCCGGCTCTGCCACCGTCGCGAGGAAGGTTATCATGAACGTCACCACGACGAGAAAGATGATCGATCCCCGCTGTGCGAGCTCCCCGCCTATCGCCTCCCCCATAGGAAGCATCCCGATCTTCACCCCCATCAGGAAGAAGGAGAAGCCGAGGGCCACCATGACGACGCTCAAAAGGAATGTGGCGATCTTATCAGCCGGAGACCCGATGAGGAAGAGCTGGATCAGGAGGACGACGAGGCTTATGGGGACTATCGACTGGACCACCTCCTTCAACGCGTCCTTAAAAATCTCCCTCATGGCGAAACTCCTCCAGCTCGACTGCTCTCATCCGGCTCGACTGCTCTCATCCGGCTCGACTGCTCTCATCCGGCTCGACTGCTCTCATCC
>JANKMW010000090.1:0-4089 GCA_024649985.1 Methanothrix sp. | reverse complement strand
GCTCGACTGCTCTCATCCGGCTCGACTGCTCTCATCCGGCTCGACTGCTCTCATCCAGCATCTACCTCGATGATATATCAACATATCCGCATCTGATCCCGCCTCGTTTGGCCCATCTATCACCACCTGGACTGTCAATCGAATATCAGCCTCCTCGCCCGCATGGTGGACAGGTCGATGTAGGGTACGATGGCGGGGGTCGGCTGGATGTTCATCTTCTTCTGGAAGTCCGTCTGCCCCTGCCAGGTGCCGCTGTTTATCGCCGTCACCCCCTTGTAGCGGGTCATCCCGACGGTATGGACGTGGCCGCAGTGGAGGATCGTCGGCTGCCTCTGGATGACCAGGTGGTCTTCCACCTCCGGGGCTATCGAGACCCGGTTGCCGTATATGGGGGACAGGTGCCTCCTCTTCAGCATCTCCACCATGGCCTTCTGCGGCTCGGCGTAGGATAGACCCGGGATCTTGGGGACCAGGTCGTCTATCGATCTGCCGTGATAGACGAGCCATTCGACTCCCCCAAGCCTGAAGGCCGCCGGGTTTCCGACGAAGGTTACGTTCTTTTTGAAGAGATCCCGAAGGGAATCGGGTAGGGCGGGCTGCGGCTCCGCCTGCCTCACCATGTCGTGGTTTCCGGGGGATAAGATGATCTTTATCCTCTCAGGGATCTCGCTCAACAGCTCCGCCGCCCGGCCATACTGCTCCACGACATCCTTTATCGCCAGGTCCCCCTCCTGGCCTGGATATATGCCGATGCCGTCGACGAGGTCTCCAGCGATGACGGCGTACCTCACGTTGGAGGCGATCCCCAGGGGGTCGTCCGCCTCCCCCCGGATCCAGCCGATGAACCTCTCCCAGGCCTCCTCCATGAAGTAGGTGGACCCGACGTGAACATCCGATAGGAGGAGGGCGCCTCCCTCTCCGGTGGCGATGGAAAACCGGGCCTGGAGGTCGGGCTGGACCAGGGTCTTGGCGAAGAACCTCCCCTTCCCATCCGTCGTCCCGGTCACGCCGATCACCTCGTCGGGGACGATCGTCCCCACCTCCTCCGACCCCGGGGCGCCCTTCGAGAAGATCACCGTCACCGTCCCGGTGGGGTCCTCCAGCTCCACCACCCGGTTCCCCTTGGCGCTCGTCCTGACGTCCATCACCATCCCGATGATGGAGATCTCCCTCCCGGCGACGCCCCGTCTCAGGCTTTCGATGGGCCTGGCGTTCATCCTTCCCGAGAGGATCTCCCTGATCTTCGAGTATCGGTCCCTAAAGTACCGGACGAAGTCCCGATACTCACCGACGCAGGTGGACCTGCCGGTGATGTCGTAGAGCCCCTCGAGGGATGAAGAGACGGGAGCTTTTGGGAGGGCTCCATCCCATCGGAGGGGAGAGACGGCTTCAGAACGAGCGGCGACGGCAGAATGAGGAACCTCGAGGTCGCCTCGGGGCTCGAAGGTCACGGACGCTCCCGTTCGGGGCGGTGGGATGGCACAGGAGGGTGGTGTCGGCGGACCTGCCGGAGACGGAGGACGGCGTGGGATCGATTGCTCAGAGGGAGGGCGCCGAACGGAATCATGCCTCTTCAGATCCGAAGGCATCCTGTGAGGGGAGCCGCCGTCGCCCCCCGCCACCACCGTCCAGCGGGGGCAGCACCGGACCTCCGGCGCCCCCACCACCAGCGTAGATCTATCGAGCCCCGCGATCACCCCCTCCACCAGCTCTTCGCAGGGGCCGGGATAGGAAGCGATCAGCTCCAGGGCCTCGGGATCTATCATGTACCCCTCCTCGGCGAACCTCTGGACGATCTCCTGCATCGATACCCCATTATGGCCAGAGCCTTTAGATAAAGGGTGCTACTTGGACCATCGGAGGGGTGGGGACAGAAAACGGTTATATCGGTAGGGTGCGGATAGAGGGCCACGATGAAACTCGTAGAGTGGCTCAGAGGAGAAGGGAAGATCCAGGGCTTTCTCCGGGACCTTTTATTCGTCGCCGCGGTGGTGGCCGCCATCTCCATATTCTCTCAGGCGACCCTGGGGGTCTGGACGCCGATGGTGGCGGTGGAGTCGGGGAGCATGCACCCCAACATGAAGGTGGGGGATATCATCGTCATCCAGGGCGCCTCCAGAACGGAGGTCGTCACCTGGGAGGAGGGTGAGGCAGAAGGCTACACCACCTTCAACAACCCGGGAAACGTCATCCTTTACAGGCCCTACGGGAAGGAGAAGCTGACCCTCACCGACCAGGTGGCCCATATATTCCTCCGCAGGCCCTATCCCCCGGATAAGGCCACCCCCGTCATCCACAGGGCTATGGCTTGGGTCGACGCGGGAGAGCCGATGTGGGAGGGGGGACCCGAGGCGCCCTTCGCAGGATACATCACCAAGGGGGACAACAACTCAGAGATAGATCAGAACGCTGGCCAGCTTTTGGGCGTCGTCAGGGAGAGCTACTTCAATGAGCAGATGGCCAAGGGAATGATCGAAGAGGTGGGGGCGGGGACCTACCTCGACCACGAGTTCGGGTACACCTTCATAAGGCGGGGGGACGAGACCTACGTCATCTTCGGCATAAATTATCTGATGCCCGTTCACGAGGACTGGGTTATAGGCGTCGCCCGCTTCAGGGTGCCCGTCGTCGGATACGTGAGGCTCCTTCCGAACATCATAGGAAACGAGATAAGAGAGCTATTGAGCTAGAATCCGAACCGCCATCGCCGGACGGGCCCACCGCAGGACCTAGGCCCGCCTCCTCGCCACCACAGCCCAGTGGTCCTGGTGGTAGGGTCGAAGGTCGGTGGTGGAGATAACCTCGACCCCCGCAATCCGCCCGACCTCCTCCCTCGCCACCTCTTTTGGGTCCCTCGTCACGTCGATGGACCTCGCCTTGATCATCAGGACGAGGGCTCCTCCGGGCTTAAGATAACGGGCGACATTCCGATTTGCGATCTCCGCCTGGTTCCTCTGGGCCACGTCCTGATAGACGAGGTCCGCGGGCTCCAGAAATGGCCCGTACCTCTCGGGGGAGGAGGCGTCTTCGAGGAGGGGTACTATGTTGTCGCGGGCCGCGCAGAGGACCAGAAGGTCGCGCATCGACCTCGGTGAGAACTCCACAGCGTAGACGAGGCCGGTGGAGACGAGGTCGCTGACGTGGCTTGCCGTCGTCCCGGTGGCGGCGCCGAGGTAGAGGACCTTCGAGTCGGGGGATAGGTTTAGATCATCGATGAGCGCCTCAAGGCAGCCGGCGAGACGGCCCTTCAATATGAGAGCTGCGAGCTTGCTCCTGTAAGGATCCCAGATGCGAAGGCCGTCGACGATCCTCTCGCCGTAAACGGGAACGGGAACTTTGGGGCGGGTCGCCACCCTCGTCTCGCCAAAATGGTCCAAGAAGTAAATTCCGATGGAAGGCTCCGAGACCTGCAAACTCAAAGCCGCCCCTTTTTCGGTCCAGCTCACCTGCGACCTCCCACCATCAGCCTTTTGATCTTCTGCTCCTCGTTCAGAGCTCGTGGCCCAGGGAGGTGGTCGTCAGCTTGACGTGCTTGACCCCTTTGAGGGCCATCATCTTCTCCGCCGCCTTCCTGACATCCTGCCCCTCGCCCCTGAGGGTGACGATCTCGAGGCAGTTCTCGTTGTCCAGGTGGACGTGGAGGGTAGACTGGATGATATCAGTGAACTCATGCTGGATGTTGGTGAGGGCGTCCACAAGCCCCCTCTGGTGATGAGAGTAGACCATGGTGATCACCCCGACCCGGTCCCCTTTGACGTCGCTCATCCACTCGTAGTGGACGATGTAGTTTCTGATGGCGTCCCTGATCCCCTCAGACCGGGATGAGTAGCCCCTCTGCTCGATTATACCGTCGAACCTGGTCAAGAGCGATTCCGGAAGAGAGACCCCAATCCTCATCAGTTCCTGTTCCATAAATATAACCTCTGACCTAGATTAGAGTCATATATAGTAATAAATCTATTGGCACAGATTCTGAATAAATAGGACGAAGTGGGAGATCAAGGGAAGAGGAGAGATCAGAGGAAAGCCAGAGATCAAAGGTGGGGCGAGGATCAAAGGTGGGGCGAGGATCAAAGGTGGGGTGAGGAG
>JANKMW010000008.1:20272-30987 GCA_024649985.1 Methanothrix sp. | reverse complement strand
GTGGAGATCTCCACGGGTATGAACGTATTCCAGGCCCACATCCTATCTTTCGATGGATCGCTCCCTGATAGGCCTAAACCTCGGGGATTCGGGGGGCGGGGGGTCATCTTCGCAAAATCCGATATAAAAATAGGGGCGGACCTCAGGACCGTGACGGCGTCGATCGCCGACGTCCCTAGGCCGGGGACCATCGCGAAGCGGGGGGACCCCTTATCCTCGATATTGAGCTTCGGAGAGGACTGGAAAGGGGCCATGGACCTCCTCAAAAGGAGGAGCTGGGCGGTCTATCGGGCCTTCCGCCTCTGATGGATCAGCTCCGCCCTCTCCAGAAGATGGGCCCTCACCAGAACACGACGCGTTAGACTCACCAGGACACGACGCGGTAGAACCAGTGGCTTATAATGGTGACGAACTTCTCAAACCCTCCACCCTTCTCCAGCTTCTTCCGATCGTTTTCGTCGTATTTCTTATCTTTAATCCAGGACATGACTTTTCTGTTGTTGATCTGGAGATATAACGATATCGGTATCCACCAAGTTCCCGCAAGGCGCCTCTTTGCACCCGCCTCCTCGGTTCTGCTGATCTGCGCTAACGAGAGTGTTGCGCAACGAGGCTTTAGCGGGACGAGGGTGAAGCATGAGGATGGTGATATAGGGCTGAGCAAAGGTGAGACCCTCGACTATTCATGCTCCAAAATAAGGACCTTCCGGCGGGAAAAACCAAAATCTTTATGATATATGAGGTAGGCTCTCATCCGAGTGATATACATGGACATCGTACCCATCATTGGATACCTCCAGGCTCTGGTCGTGCTGGCGCTCTTCTTCGGGATTCTGGCCGTCGGGTTCAAGGTCTGGCGCTGGAACTACGCCTGACCCGCCCCGCCCCGACTTTCCTTTCCGCTCTTTTTTTCCTATCCTTCAGCCGTGCCTTCCCAGGACGATGACCTTCGTCCCTCTGAAGTCGAGCTTCGCCACCTGGCCGGAACGTATCTGGACCGAGGCCGACGTGAACTTGTAGCCTGCAGCGTCCACGGCCACCGAGTGCCATCCGGGGCTGAGGGAGACCCGATAGTCGCCGTCATCTCCCGTGGCGATGGAGAAGATGCCGTCGATCCTCACCTTCGCCCCCGGTATCCCGGCGCCGATCCTGTCGGTGACCCTCCCCTCCAGCCATCCATATCCCCCATAATAAATATCGGGAGGGGCGAGCTGGCCCACGGGGTATCCCACCACAGTTCCAGCAGCCGATACGGTCCCGGTCCATACCCTCCCCGTCGCCTGGGTGAAGCTGAACCCCCCGAGCTCTGCAGTGACCGCGTAAGTCCCCGAGGGGAGGTTCATACCGTAGTAGCCCCGGGCGTTGGTGGTGGTGCTATAGACCCCACCCGACCCGGATATCCTGACCCTGGCGTTAGGAATGCCGTTGCCATAGGGGTCGACGACCCTCCCCACCAGGCTGTATGTAGTCGGATACCCTCCGGAGCTGACCCGTAAATCCACCCTGTTGGACCAGCCCGATGCGTTGAACTGATAAGAATGAGCCTCCAAAGTCTCAGCGTAGAGGTCCAGCCTGTACCAACCCGGGGTCACAAACCCATGGGATAATACCCTCCTCCCCCGATCGCTCAAGGTCAGAGGCCCCCAGTTGGCGACGTACAGCCAGAGGGAATAAGGGGTGGCCAGGTTCACCTCCCCGCTGGTCACCAGAAGCCCCCCAGACTGGAGGTAGAGCTGGTTATGGCTCAGGACCTCGTCCCCGTATATGAGGTTGTGATTCGGGGCGAAGGGGTTCGCGGAGATGAGGTGGCCGACGTCGGATCTTCCGGGCGAGAGGGGGTCCCATTCGGCCCTCCCTGCGGCGCTGGTAGACTCATAGCCGGGGCCGAAGGGGTCCCACTCCGGCCTATCGGCGGCGAAGGGGTTTGGGAGATAATCCAGACCAGGTGCGTCCTCGGCCCGGACGCCTTCCGCGCTGAAGGCGGCCAGGAAGACTGCTCCCAGCAATATCCAAAATGCGACTCTACTCGTCGATATCAAAGCTTCAACCTCCCCAAAGGCAAAGGGCTTGCCTCCGACTTAAAGATTCCGGAGGTGTGGAGATGATCGAGATCTCCGATAAAATAAGGGCGGTGCGGGCCGGTGAGGGGGCGCCTATCGGCGGCCTCCGCCTTCCGCACCCGTCCAGAGAGCCGATTTTAGGCCCCGACGAAGGATAGCTTGTTGGCGGCGATGGGTATCCCCAGGGCCATACCGTTGCGGGTGTAGTAGAGCTCCACCTGGCCGTCGTGGGCGACGAAGGCCTCGGTGTAGTAGAGGGTCAGAGCCGGGACGTCCTCGGCGTAGAGGAGCTGGGCCCGGTCGATGAGGTCCCGGCGGGCGTCCTCATTCATCTGTGTAACCTGCCCCTCCAGGAGGGCTACGAGCTCGGGGTTGGCGTCGTACCGCGCGCTGTTGAAGCTCTCCATCTCGATGGTGTTTCTCGCCAGGAAGTGGGGGTCGCCGATGACCCCGCCGTGGCCGCTGACCGCGAGGTCGAAGTCCCAGTCGGCGACCTTGGAGTCGACGGTCTTTGAGTCCATCATCCGCAGGTCGACGTTTATCCCGGCGGCCGCGAGGTCCGCCTCGATCAATTCGCCGATCCTCTCGGCGGAGGTGTCGCCGCCCTTGATGAGGAGCTGGATCGGCTGGCCTGCATAGCCCATATCTGCTAGAAGCTCCTTCGCCTTCGCGGGGTCGTGGGGGTAGAAGCCGTCGATCTCGGGGTTGTACCAGTCGTTGTCAGAGGGTATGAACCCCGGGCTTCCCGCAAGGCCGCGGCCCCGGGCCGCTATATCCACCAGCTTCTCCCGGTCGATGGCGCTGGCAAGAGCCTGCCGCAACCTCTTATCCGAGAGGGGCTCTTTTCTGTGGTTTATCATCAGCTTGTAGTTCCACCAGTGGGACGGGACCTCAACGATCACGAAGCTTTTCTCCAGCTGGCCGATCATCTCCGGCTCGACCCCGGCGGTGTTCACCCTCCCCTGGAGGAGCTCCGCCGCGGCGTTGGGAGCGGAGATCTTGACGAACCGAAGCTCCTTTACCCTCGGCTCGCCGAGGTAGTAGTCTTCATAGGCGACGTATTTGTACGTCCCCTGGACCTTGTCGTAGTCCTCGACCCTCAGGGTGTAGGGGCCGGTCCCGACGAGGGCGTCCTGCTCCCTGCGGTTGACGGGATCGGAGACCCCGGCCCAGATGTGCTCAGGGAGGATCGGCAGGGTTCCCGCCACCTGGTCGAGGAAGGGGGCGAAGGGAGCCGAGAGGGTCATCTTGACCGTCAGGTCGTCGATCGCCTCGGCATCATCGATGATCGACGAGTCGACCCACATGTAGGGGTGATCTTTGGTATAATCCACGGTGAAGACGACGTCATCGGCGGTGAAGGGCTCGCCGTCATGCCAGGTGACCCCCTCCCTCAAGGAGAAGATGTATTCGTCGTCTCCGACGAGCTCCCACCTCTCGGCGAGGGCGGGGACGTACCCGGCCTCATCCTTCCAGACGAGGGTATCGAAGAGGAAGCTCATCCGGGAGTACCCCGGCCCTCTGGCGTAATGGGCGTAAGGAGAGGGGAACCCCCAGTCTCCTGTGGTGTCGGCCATGGTGTATACGGGGACCGAGCCGCCGTCATCAGCGGCGGCCGAGCCAGCAAGAAACAGGACGAAGAGCCCCACCGCCAGCCCCAATATCCGCGAATATCTCATTATAAACTCCTCCGTTCCTTATACCGGATTGCGTCTTACAAAATCTATAGTTCATCTTCTTATTTATGAATCTTTTTGTTTTACAATATGGAAAATATGACTGAATTTAAACTTTTTATTTATTCATGCCATAAATATCAAATTTAGAAGGTATTTAGATATACTATTATTGATTTCATCACAAAAAGATGGCTCAATGCTGCTGTTAAATATAACCCGATGAAAGCCCGGATCCCGGATGGGGAGGATATCGAGGTCCATGGGCCGGGGTGGCATATGAGAGATCGGAGGGGACCGGCCTTAGAAGTGATTTTTAAATACCATCGGATAGAGATCTAAGCTTCAGATATGTCGGATAGATGGCAGAAGTGCTGGGAGGTCGCCCCGGAGATATACCTCCTCCTCAAAGAGAGCGAGAGCCTTGAGGCGGCCCGGGATGTCGTCGTCGGCTACCTCCAGTCCCTCGACTGGACCCGGCAGCGGGAGGCGGTGGAGATCGACCCCTGGGACTACGTCCTCTTCAAAGAGGCGGTCGAGGGGCTCAAGAACCTCTTCTCCCCCCGAAACGAGAGGGCGGCGAAGACCTCGTCACTGGAGTATCTCTGGCAGGCGGCAGTATCCGGAGACTCCGAGGTCGCCGATGGCTTCGTCGACGAGTTCTTCCACCTCTTCAAGGCGGTGAAGGTCCAGGCCGAGGTCTACCCCTCGATGCTGATGGAGGGGATGGAGGTCCCCGACTTCGATAGGTACGAGGGTCGCGAGGCGGCAGAGAGGCGGTCTCTCTACTTGGACGAGATGGGGCGGCGGATGGACTTGCGCCTCGCACGGTATCGAAGCGGCCTCGACCCCGACCTCGCCGAGGCGCGGGCTGAGAACAGGGCGAGGATCCTGGCAGTCCTGGACGGGGACGAGGACGACTGGTCCGACTGGAGGTGGCAGTTCCGCAACGTCTTCAAGGACGCCGACGGTCTTGCTATCATAAAAGAGATCATAAACCTCAGCCCCGAGCACGAGGAGTCGATCCCCCTCGCCCTGGAGAACGGGATCCCCTTCGGCGTCACCCCCCACTACCTCTCCCTGATGGATAAAAACCCCGGCGACCTCGACTTTGCCCTCAGGCAGCAGGTCTTCCCTCCCCTGAAGTACGTCCAGAAGATGATCGCCCATAGAATCGACCGGAAGTGGGCCTTCGACTTCATGAGGGAGTACGATACATCCCCCGCCGACCTCGTCACCCGCCGCTATCCCCGTGTCGCCATCATCAAGCCCTACGACTCCTGCCCCCAGATCTGCGTCTACTGCCAAAGGAACTGGGAGATCACCGCCCCCTTCATGCCCTCGGCGATGGCTTCCATGGAGAAGATCGAAGCCGCCCTCGACTGGTACGACGACCACGACCAGATGATGGACGTCCTAGTCACCGGCGGCGATCCCCTGGTTTTGGGCGACGGCCGCATCGACGAGATCCTCGGCCGCCTCGCCGAGATGGACCACATCGTCAGCATCAGGATAGCCACCAGAACCCCCATCACCGTCCCCCAGAGGATCACAGAAGAGCTCTGCGAGATCTTCGGCTCTTACCACGACCTGGGCAGAAGGAGCCTATCCGTCGTAACCCACTTCATGCACCCCCGGGAGGTGACGGCAGAGACCCTGGAGGCGATCAGGAGGATCAGGGTCCTGGGGATGGACGTCTACAACCAGCAGGTCTTCACCTTCGCCAACAGCAGGCGGTTTGAGACGGCGGCCCTCCGGATCGTCATGAAGAAGATCGGGGTCGACCCCTACTACACCTTCAACATGAAGGGGAAGAGTGAGATGGAGGAGTACGCCGTCCCCATCGCTCGGATCCTCCAGGAGCAGAAGGAGGAGGCCCGGCTCCTGCCGGGGATCTTCAGGACCGACGAGCCGGTCTTCAACGTCCCCTTCCTGGGAAAAGACCACCTCCGGGCCTGGCAGAACCACGAGATCATAGCGATCCAGCCCGACGGAAGGAGGACGTACCGTTTCCTCCCCTGGGAGAAGAACATTGTCCAGGTGAAGCCATACATCTACGACGACGTCAGCATAAGCGGCTACCTCGAGAGGCTGAGGGAGAGGGGGGAGGACCCGGAGGATTACAGGTCCATATGGTACTATTACTGAAGGACGAAGGGGCTATATGGTACTATTACTCAAGGACGAAGAAGTATGAGTGCTTTTTGATGATGAATGGCCCGCAGCTTGGTGCTGAGAGCGCTTTTTGAATCAACCATCGAGATGACATTTAAAAAATACTACTTATTAGGGGGTTGATGCGGAGAGCCTGTTAGATGATATTCGGATCTTATTGAGGTCCGGCAAAGATACGGAATTTTTTGTTCGATCATGATGCCCAACTCAACCATTGGAGATGACGCTCATATTTATCAGACGGATACATCATATGAAATATAAAACAGTTCTTAAGAGCTTCTATTCCGATCTTCAACAGCCCTTCTTGGGAAATGATTAAATATCAGTAATCGGAGGAGAAGGCCAATTTTATCATAAATAAATGTTACTCATAAGATTTAACTATGGGATGCTGACATGGGCTTCCTCCTAACTCATGGTTATGGAGTCTGTGGCGGAAAGCCAGAAAAGGGAGATTTAGGGATGGCAGAACTCAACCCATTTGCGATAGCTCAAGAGCAGCTGGAAGACTGTGCAAAAATATTGAATTTGACAGACGATGTTCGGGAGGTACTCAGTAGCCCCATGCGGGAGCTGCACGTATCCATCCCCGTTCGGATGGACGATGGGAGGACGAAGGTCTTCCAGGGGTTTCGAGTGCAGTACAACGACGCCAAAGGTCCGACGAAGGGCGGCATCAGGTTTCACCCCGACGAGACGATTGACACCGTAAGGGCTCTGGCCGCGTGGATGACCTGGAAGTGCTCCCTCCTGGACCTCCCCCTCGGTGGCGGTAAGGGGGGAGTGATCTGCAACCCCAAAGAGCTCCGAAAATGAGCTGGAACGGCTGAGCAGAGGGTACGTCGACCAGATATGGCAGTTCATGGGCCCCGACAAGGACGTCCCCGCCCCCGACGTCTATACGACTCCCCAGATCATGGCCTGGATGATGGACGAGTACTCCAAGATCACAGGGAGGAACGAGTTCGGTTGCATCACCGGCAAGCCCGTCTGCATAGGCGGCTCCTGCGGCCGGGACGACGCCACCGCCCGGGGCGGGATGTACACCATCCGGGAGGCGGCAAAAGAGCTCGGAATAGACCTCACCAAGGCGACCGTCGCCATTCAGGGCTATGGAAATGCCGGATGCAATGCAGGATTCCTGGTAAGAGACCTCTTTGGCTCCAAGGTGCTGGCGATCAGCGACTCCAAGGGCGGCATATACAACGAGGACGGCCTCGACCTCGACCTCGCCTGCAGCGTCAAGAAAGATACTTGCACCGTCGTCAACTCTCCCAGGGAGGGGACCCAAAAGATATCAAACGAGGACCTCCTGGAGCTGGATGTGGACATCCTCATCACCGCGGCTCTCGAGAACGTCATCACCAAAGAGAACGCTCCCAACGTCAAGGCGAAGATCATAGCTGAGCTCGCCAACGGCCCCACCACCCCCGAGGCGGACGAGATCCTCTTTAAAAATGGCGTTCACATCATCCCCGACTTTCTCTGCAACGCCGGCGGAGTCACCGTCTCCTACTTCGAGATGGTCCAGAACATCGATCGGTACTGCTGGGATGTCGAAGACGTCTACAAGCGGCTGGACGACAGGATGACCCGGGCTTATCACACCGTCCTCGACACCTCTAGGGCCTACAACATAAATATGCGCCAGGCAGCCTATGTCGTCGCCGTCAGCCGGGTCGTCGAGGCGATGAAGATGCGAGGCTGGATCAAGATGGGTTAGCCCCCATCCATCAGTCTCATCTGGAAGAGCGATAACAGATATTTTGGGATGGTGGATAGATCCTCCCCCCAGCATCACTTTTTTTTTAGCCTTCTGACGCAGAATGCACCTTTGACGTCGCGAAATCCCCTCGAAGGAAAGAGGCTGCCTCATGGGGCAAATATATGCTTTTCCCCCTTCAATGCTCCGGGGTAGCCCGATATTTACATCAGATAGATAAGGGGATATATGAAGGCGAGAATCATAACAAATAATTGGCGAAGTCTGACAGGAGGAATATAGACTTGAAACTTAACCTGACCGCCGTCGTCTGGGAAGGTGAGAGGTCCTACATATCGAAATGCCCCGAGCTGGGGATCTGCAGCTTTGGAGCCACCCCCGAAGAGGCCCTCGACCGCCTCGAAGAAGCTGCATGGCGTTACCTCGATTACGCCGAGAGCCGGGGGATCATCGCCGACGTGGAGTCGGCTGCCTCTTCCCCCCATAAGTTCGCCTCGATGATGGAGATGGTCAGATGAAACCATGATGATGGAGATGGCCAGATAATGAGGAGATCTGACCGTCTGCGAGAGTTTCAAAATAGGATCTCGATATAGCCTAGCTCGTACATGCCGCCTTCTTCTTATCCTTCCCCTCGCCCCTCCCCAGGGTGGGGTTCAACGCCTGCGGCGACATATCCACCAGTTTGTGCCAGTTATCCCGCTCCCAGAGCGCAGAAGACCGGTCCTCCTCGGGGATGAACTGGCGCAGGCGTAGGGCCAGGGTATCCCAGTTGACCTGGTGGCCGTCGAAGTCCGGGCCGTCGACACAGCCGAACTTCGTCTCGCCCCCCACCTCCACCCTGCAGGCGCCGCACATCCCGGTACCGTCCACCATCAGGGGGGTGAGGCTTACGATCGTCTTGACGCCGGCCGGCTTGCTCGCCTTGGCCGCCTCCATCATCATGAATGGGCAGCCGTGGACGAAGATCCTGTCGATCCTCTCGCCGCTTTCCAGCATCTTTCTTATGAAGTCGTCGGTCCAGCCCGGCCGGCCGCAGCTTTCGTTCCCGGCGAGGACGTGAAGCTCGTCGCTCTCCTCCTGTAGCCTCTCTTTCCAGAAGATGAACTCCGGGCTTCGCCCCTCCACCACCGTTATCACCCGGTTTCCCGCCTCTTTGAGGGCCTTTATCAGGGGGAGGGTGGGGCCGATCCCAAAACAGCCGCAGGCGCAGATGACGGTCCCGAAGTTCTCGATCTCGGTGGGGGCGCCTAAGGGGCCGGCGAGGTTCATGACGGAGTCGCCGACCTTGAGGGCCGCAAGCTTCATGGTGCTCGTCCCCAGGACGAAGAAGACGATATCGACGGTCCCCTCTCCAGCGTCCCAGCCCGATAGGCCCATGGGGACCCTCTCGCCGGTCTCATCAACCCTTATTATCACAAACTGGCCGGGGCGGGCGGCCTTCGCCACCTTGGGGGCCCTTATCTTCATGTAGATTATGTTGGGGACGAGCGCCTCCTTCTCCACAATCTGGTACATATTCAATCACCATCCGCTCTGGAAAGGTTCACGGCACAGACCTTCAGCTCCGGTATCTTGGCCACGGGGTCGAGGGCGGGGTTTGTGAGGACGTTCGTCGGCGTCTCGGCGAAGTGGAAGGTCATGAAGGCGACCCCCGGAGACGACCTCTCCGTCAGCCTCGCCCTGGCGGTGACCGTCCCCCTCCGGGAGGTGACCTCCACCAGTTCGCCGTCCTCGATCCCCAGGGCCATCCCGTCTGCGGGGTTGATCTCCACCAGCTCTTCATCTCTTAAGAGGTTCAGCCCCGAGACCTTCCTCGTCATCGTCCCGGTGTGGAAGTGGCAGAGGACCCGTCCTGTAGTGAGGATGAAGGGGTACTCCTCGTCGGGAAGCTCCGCGGAGGGTCGGTAAGCCAAGACCGAGAAGAGCCCCTTTCCCCGGGTGAAGCCGTCTCTGTGAAGGTACCTGGTACCGGGATGGTCGGGGGTAGGGCACGGCCACTGCAGCCCCACCTTATCGATCCTCTCGTAGCTGATACCACCGTAGCTCGGGGTGAGGGACGATATCTCAACCATGATCTCTGAGGGATCAGAATAAGTGAACTGGTCGGGACGGCCCATCCTTCTGCCCATCTCCGATAAGATCATCCAGTCTGGCATCGAATCCCCCGGGGGGTCGAGCAACTTTCTCACCCTCTGGACCCGCCGTTCGGTATTGGTGAACGTCCCGTCCTTCTCGGCGAAGGAGGTGGCGGGGAGGACGACGTCGGCGAGGGCTGCCGTCTCCGAGAGGAATATCTCCTGGACGACGAGAAAGCCGACCTTCTCCAGCGCCTCGGCGACGTGCGCGGCGTCGGGGTCGCTGATGACGGGGTTTTCGCCGATGATGTACATGCAGTCGATCTCGCCTTCTTCGATGGCGCCGAAGATCTCCAGGAGGGTGAGCCCCGGCTTCTTCGGGAGCTCTCCGCCCCAACTCGCCTCGAACTTCATCCTCAGGTCGTCGTTGGTCACCGCCTGGTAGCCGGGGAATACGTTGGGGAGGGCTCCCATGTCACAGGCGCCCTGGACGTTGTTCTGGCCCCGGAGGGGGTTTATGCCGGAGCTTAGCTTTCCCAGGTTTCCCGTCATCATGGCGAGGTTTGCCAGGGCCAGGATGTTCTCGGTCCCGTGGGAGTGCTGGGTTATCCCCATGGAGTAGACGATGGAAGAGGGATCGTTTTGGGCATAAATCCGGGCCGCCTCTATCATGAGCTCCGCCTCAACGCCGGTGATCTCTGCCGCATCTTCCAGGGAGACTTCGGCGAGAGAGTCTCTGAAGGCATCGAAGTTTTCGCACCGTTCTTCAATGAACTTCTCATCGACGAGCCCCTCGTCCAGGATCACCTTGCAGAGGCCGAGGATCAGGGGGACGTCGGTCCCCGGCGTCTGCCTCAGCCATACGTCGGCTATGCTGCACAGGCCGATCTTTCGGGGGTTGGCGACGATGATCTTCGCCCCCCTCCTCTTCGCCTCCTTGATCTTGAGGGCGATGACGGGATGCTGCTCTGGTGTGTTGGATCCTATGATCAAAATGCAG
>JANKMW010000008.1:11577-20262 GCA_024649985.1 Methanothrix sp. | reverse complement strand
GCCTGCGCCCGCCAGCTCATCGATGGAGTTGGTCATCGCCCCGCTCCCGAAGGCCGCCGCAAGGGCGGCGACGGTGGAGGCATGACAGAGGCGGGCGCAGTGGTCGACGTTGTTGGTCTCCATCACGAGACGGCATAGCTTCTGGGCGAGGTAGTTTTCCTCGTTGGTGCATTTGGCGGAGGAGAGGAGGGCGAAGCGATCGCCTTTGGACCGAGAGAACCGCTCTACTATGAGAGAGAACGCCTCATCCCAGCTGGCAGCGACGAGCTCGCCGTCCTTTCTGATGAGGGGGGTCTTCAGCCGCTCGCGGCTCTCGACGAAGTCGAGGCCGAACCTCCCCTTGACGCAGAGCTGGCCGTTGTTTGGGGTATCGCCCCTCGTCCCCCTGACCCGGACGATGTGACCGGAGGCGACGCCGATATCCATGACGCAGCCTACGCCGCAGAAGGGGCAGACGGTGGTGACGAAACCCTCCGGCCTCTCCCACCTCTCGGCCCTCGCCCGGAGGGCTCCGGTGGGGCAGACGTCGACGCAGGCGCCGCAGAACTTGCATTCGGAGTCCAGGAGGGAGACGGGGCCTATGGAATGCTGGCGGTGGTAGTCGACGTCGAAGTCGAGGACCCCCTCCCCCCTCACCTCCCTGCAGGTCCGCACGCACCGGCCGCAGAGGATGCAGAGGTTGTAGTCGCGGTCGAAGAAGGGCTCCCTCAGGACGGGGTGGTTTCGATAGGAGGTCTCATACCTTATCCTGTCGAGGCCAGTATACTCCACCGCCGCCTGCAGCTCGCATTCGCCGTCGTTGGGGCAGTACTTGCACCCCACCGCCATGGGAAACTTTCTCATGCACTCCCGCAGGTCGCCGCACTCGTCCTTCCGGTCGCAGAACAGGCAGCTCGTCGGGTGGTTCGTCAGGGCGAGGAGCATCTCCAGGGTGTGGCGGCGCATCTGCTGGAGCTCTTCGGTCCGAGTCCTCACCACCATCCCCTCTTCTGCCATGGTGGTGCAGGCGGTGGGGTACGCCTTCTGACCCTCCACCTCGACGATGCAGAGCTTGCATGAGCCGATGGGCGAAAGGTCGGGGTGGTCGCATAAGGCGGGTATATAGATCCCTGCCTCTCGGGCTGCTTCGAGGACTGTAGCTCCCTTCCGAGTCCTCACCTCTTCTCCATCAATGGTCAGGGCGATCTCGTCCACTTTCACCACCGCGTGCTTCTCTGGAGCAGCGTAGTCGTATTTCTAAGTTGCTCTTGGTCTTCCGCTGGAAAAGGAACTTCTCGTTGTTGTATTTTAACCAAACGGGGTCGAAGAAGCCCCATGGGACAGATATATTAATAGACAGCTAGGAACCGGCATTCCGATCCATTGGTCATCGGTTAAGAGAAGAATCGCGATGAGGCAGCGATCTCGGTAGCAAGTACGGTGAGATTGGCTTGGTCAAAGAGGCTACAGCAAGTCAGTCTTGAAATCGGATCAAATCTAGATGACGCATAATTCGTGTGAAAAATGGCAATATTGTGTAGCTTAAACTCCTTAACCGATGACCCATGCATTCCGATCTTATGGCGGTGTTCCAGATCATTCCTGGGGCAGCTTCACCGGAGGTGGACCGTCGGGAGTTAATAAACCGAATAAAATTATATAATTATCTGGAGGGGCGTCTGGTCCGGCTGAAAGGGCAGAAGAGCGAGCCGAAAAGATTTAAATATTGAGGCATAGGTTGAACTCCAAAGCCCATCGCAGAGGATATACCGATGGCGGGCAGACTCCGGTTGAGGTGCAGACGTCGGCATTTCATCGATACGTCCGCCTCACAGACCCCGGCTCCGACCGCAGACTATTGCGGCGGGGGGACTGGGCCAATCGAAGAGCCGCAGAACATCAAAAAACCGAAGCGGGATACGATGTCTGATAAAAAGAAGCTGAACCTCAATCGGGTTTCAATGCCCAAGCAGTCTCCTGAGGAGAGACGGAAGAACTTCCTCGAGGTGGCTTGTGGCTATACCGAAGAGCAGGCCGAAAAAGAGGCCGATAGATGCCTCCAGTGCAAAAAGCCCAGATGCATCGAAGGCTGTCCTGTGGGGATAGATATCCCGGCTTTCATTGAGGCCGTAAGGGGTGGCGAGATGGAGGATGCCGTCAGGATCATCAAAGATAAGAACAGCCTCCCCGGCATCTGCGGAAGGGTATGCCCCCAGGAGGTCCAGTGCGAGGAGAGGTGCGTTCTGGGCAAGAAGGGCGCACCCGTAGCCATCGGCCGTCTTGAGAGGTTCGTGGCAGACTGGGAGGGGAGCTGCGACCTTCCTAAAGAGGGAGGCACCGGCCCGGGGGGAGTTGGCAAGGCGAAGCCGTCGGGCAAAAAGGTGGCCGTCGTGGGGGCGGGGCCTGCGGGCCTCACCGCAGCCGCCGATCTCGCCAAGAGGGGCCACCGGGTCACCGTCTTTGAGGCGCTCCATGACGCCGGGGGGGTCCTGATATACGGGATCCCGGAGTTTCGCCTCCCCAAAGATATCGTCCGCTGCGAGGTCGATTACGTCAAGAGCCTGGGGGTCAATTTCGAGCTCGACTCTGTGGTGGGAAGGCTCCTTCAGGTCGACGAGCTCCTGGATGGGGAGTTTGACGCCGTCTTCCTCGGGATCGGCGCAGGGGCGCCCCGTTTTCTCAACATCCCCGGCGAGAACCTCAACGGAGTCTACTCCGCCAACGAGTATCTGACGAGGGTAAACCTGATGAAGGCCTACAGGTTCCCCGAGTACGACACCCCCATAAGACAGGGGAAGAAGGTGGCAGTCGTCGGCGGCGGAAACGTCGCCATGGACGCCGCGAGGTGCGCCGTGAGGCTCGGCGCCGAGGAGGTCCACGTCGTCTACCGCCGGTCCGAGGCGGAGATGCCGGCGAGGCTCGAGGAGATCGAGAACGCCAAAGAAGAGGGAGTGATCTTCGACTTTCTGACCAACCCCACCAGGATGCTGGGAGACGACCGGGGCAGGGTCGCCGGGATGGAGGTGGTTAATATGGTCCTGGGGAAGCCGGACGATAGCGGAAGGCGCAGGCCCATCGTCGAAGCCAGCTCTGAACATATAATGGACGTTGAGACGGTCATCATAGCCGTGGGGACGATACCCAACCCCCTCGTCCCGAAGAACACCCCCGATCTTGAGACGACCAGATGGGGGACGCTCGTCGTCGACGACGCCGGGAGGACGACCCGGGAGGGGGTCTGGGCCGGCGGCGACATCACCACCGGCGGTGCGACGGTCATCAGCGCCATGGGAGCCGGGAAGAAGGCGGCTGAGGATATCGACCGGTGGCTGCGAGAGGACGGACCTTGGCCGAGGTGACCACGCCCCGGCCGGAGGATCTCCAGCGGCTCGCAAGAGTGGTCGGCGAAGGGCCGCATCTCGGCCAGCCCCTCTTCAAGGGGATGGTCGCGGGATCGAAGAAGGCCGCGTCCGACTCATTTTTCGTAAGCTGTCAATTCATTACATAGATTCATGGGAGAAAGATCGATGGGATTTAAATCACCAAAAGAGACGACATGCTCCGTCGACAACATCGGCTGCAGCAAGGTCGAGATGGCATCCGGACCGCTCCTGGCTCTCAGCTTTTTGGCAGGCGCCTTCATCGCCTTCGGGGGACTGCTCGCAGTCGTCGTCGGAGGCGGGGTTCCCGGCCTACTAGCCGAGAACCCGGGGCTACAGAAGTTCGTATTCGGAGCCGTCTTCCCCGTGGGGCTCATCCTCGTCGTTGTCGCCGGAGCTGAGCTCTTTACCGGCAATACCGCCTGCTGCGTTCCGGCGGTCCTCTCAAAGAAGGCCTCCTGGTTGGGGCTATCGAGAAACTGGACGGTATCTTATTTTGGAAACTTCCTCGGCTCGATATTCGTGGTATTCTTCCTGACGTACATCACCGGCCTATTGGCCGCCGATCCATGGCATGGGACGATCACAGGGATAGCCGAGGCGAAGGTCGCTCAGGATTTCTGGCCCCTCTTCTTCAAGGGGGTGGGATGCAACTGGCTCGTCTGCCTCTCGGTCTGGCTTGCCATCGCCTCCGATGACGTCGTCAGCAAAGTTTTGGGGATATGGTTTCCGATTATGGCCTTCGTGGCCATCGGCTTTGAGCACAGCATCGCCAACATGTTCTTCATCCCCTCGGGGATCATGTACGGGGCGAGCGTCACCTGGACCGAGTTCTTCGTCGTCAACCTGATCCCCGTAACCCTGGGCAACATCGTCGGAGGGGCGCTCTTCGTCGGCGGGATCTACTGGTACGTATACAGCCTGCCGAAGCGATAGGAAAATTTTCTTCGGACCGGGAGGTCTCTGGGGGCCAAAACCCCCGCCCCCATCTTCGGCCCGTCGTTCCCTTTTTTTAGTAGGATTTTGCGTCTTTTGATCGATAGGTCTCGATCTTTCTATCCGCCGTCGATCTATCGTCGATTTATCGTCGATTCCCTGATGGTCATCACGTTCTCACAGCAGCCGTCGCCGGTGCACATCATCGTCCCGTACCTCTGGGTGCATCGAGGGTTCAAATTCTCCACCGCGGATCTCAGGTAGGCTGAGCACGTCCTCGATAGCTCCCCGGGGTCCCGCCCCACAGCTTCCGCCTCCCGGAGGAGGGGGCAAGTGGTGATCTTCATCACTAGCCTCTCATCCGACGAGTCGGAGACCTCCCAGTCGAAGTTCGGGCCGAAGATGACGTTCGATACCACGCAGAAGAGCTCGTCGATCTCCGACGCGCCCTTAAATAGTCTAGTCTCAACAGGTCCCATGATCCAGCGCCTCGCAGCTACATTTCCGCCGGATAGGACTTGTATTTAGTTGAGATCTTTTCACAAATTATATGATAAGTTAAGAACCTTTCATAAACGACGGAGGCGGGCGATATCTCCCGATTCGAGGGATGGATCATTCTCCCTTAACCGTTGATGTTAATGGTGGCCCGGGGATCGGAGGAGATCGGAGGCGGGAAAAGAAGCCTCCCGGATCTCTCGCGGTGGAAGCCAGTACTCCGAAAGAGATTCATACCATAACATCGATGGATAAGTGGAGATGTCAGTATGGAAGTGATCGTCAAGAGGTCCAAGAGGCGCAAGAAGACCGTCCAGGCGAGGATGGTCGACGGCGACCTCCTGGTGATGGCGCCGGCCGCCATCTCCGATCGGGAGCTCGCCGAGCACGTCTCCCGCCTCCGGGCGAGGATGGAGAGGAGGCTTTGCCCCCGGGACGACTCCCACCTCGAAAGGAGGGCCGACCACCTCAACGGGAAGTACTTCGGCGGCCTCCTCCGCTGGGAGGGGATATGCTACTCCGACCGGCAGATGAAGAGGTTTGGGAGCTGCACCCTCGAGGACGGGACGATCAGGATCAGCTCCCGGCTGAGGGACGCACCCCAGTGGGTCGAGGACTACGTCGTCGTCCACGAGCTCGCCCATCTCATCGAGCCGAGCCACAACCGGAGGTTCAAGGAGCTGGTGGGCCGCTATCCTCTGACGGAGAGGGCGATCGGCTTTCTAATAGCCCTCGACTTGATGGAGCGGCGAAAGGGGAGGGAGGGCCTCACTCCAGAGCTATCATGACGCTCGTCGCCTTGACCACCACCGAGACCTCTTTTCCCTCCGAGAGACCCAGCTCCTCGGCGGACCTCCTGGTGACGACGGATACGATCTCCTCCCCGCCGGATAGCTCCACCACAACCTCGGCGCTGACGACGCCGAGGGTCACCGCCTTGACCCTGCCAGAGAGGACGTTCCTTGCGCTTATCTGCATCTGATATCACCTCCTTCAATTATGTGATATCGAACTTTTTAAAGATTCCGATCTCACCGGCCCCGAGGGTATCGATCCCCCCTCCGGCCGGGGGATAGCGGATGGTATCGAAGAAGAAGAGGCTCTGAAAAAAGAGGGGCCTCCAAGATGGGAGATGCGATCGTCCCCATCACCTCTCTATGCCTCCTCGGGAGCCGTACCGGCGAGACCGACCCGATAGACGGAAAGCCTTTAGATGATCGCAGAACCGGGCCCGCATATGCGGCCGCCGAGAGGATGGAGATAGACCTCTAGGCGACTGTCGGTGCGGGGAGGAGGAGAGACGGGACGGTCGCCGCCCCGCCGGCGAGCCTCCCGCCGGAGTTGAAACGCTCCAGGAATATGACGACGATGCTGATGGATACTGCGACGCCGAAGAAGGCCTCCCAGAGGGCGCGGGCGGCGCTCCGCCGGGGGAGGGCCCCGCGATCCGGCGAGCTTTCATCTTCATGGCGGCGGCCTCCTGGGGATGGTCCAGGGGAAGATCTGGAGGCTGTCTTTCAAAGGGCCCCTTTCTCCTCGACGGCAAACTCCTTTATGTCGAGGAACCGGACAGCTCCCCGAGAGATGGCCTCCCCCTCCTCGATCACGAGCCTCTTTTTGAAGATCGGCCCGTCGAGGACGAACGTATGAAACTCACCATTCTCGCCGCAGGGATCGATGGAGGGGTCGAGGGCTTTCAGGTCCGCCACGAAGCTCCCATCGATCCGGCGGCCGAGCCATTCTTCCCCCAGAAGGCCGGCCCGGACGCCGACGACGACCGCCTCAAAGCCGGCTTCGAGGAGCTCCCCGATGACCTCCTCCGAATTCATATTCCAGATCGGCATCAAGCCCTCGATCGCAAGGCTGGCGCAGATCCGCTCCACCAGGGGGGGCGTGGGTCCTTATGCGGCCGAAGACGGCGGAGGAGATCTTTGCGCCCCTCTTCCTGTCGACCTCGTCGATGGCGCGGACGGCCCGCTTGAACTCCTCCTCGTAGGACGAAAAGCCGGTCCTGATGAGGGGCAACCCCAGGGAATCGGCCTGGGCCGCCAGGAGGTCGGGGTTGATTTCGTGGGCCCCCTCCCGGCCTCTATTCCAGAAAGATAGGAGGTACCTGACCTTCACCCCCGCTTCCATCGCCTTGTAGGCCGCAAGGCAGCCGTCCTTACCTCCCGTCCAGGAGACGACGGCTCCGCAGCCTGCCGCCTCCCCTTCGTCATGAGAGAGTTCGTGGGAGGATATCTCGGCGATCTTCTTCCTCATTGCGACCTCCCTCTGCTTCCTTCTCCACCTCCACATCCTCCCAGGGCCGCGACTATCCGGGAGTCCAGGGCCGCGGCCCTCTTCCGCAGAGCCTCGTCCTCCGCCTCCATCAGCCGGGCTGCGTCCCTCCGGAGGGGGCCGATCAATAGCTCCGTCCCCTCCCGGTGGAGGGCAGTCGCCTCCCCGACGATCTCCTCCAGCCGGGCGAGCCTCCTCCAGAGGGTCCTCTCAGATCCCAGGGCGTCGATTAGGTTCGATACGGCGGCGGCCGCCTTCTGGCCGTGGTCCGTCAGGGTGAGCCTTCTGATCCTCCCCTCAGGCGCCGAGGCTACGAGCCCTTCTCTCTCCATCTCGGCGAGGATCTTGAGGGTATGGGGGACGGTGGAGTCGATCTCTTTGGCGACGGCGGAGGCGTAGGCGGTTTCGAGGTCCCGGATTGCGAGGAGGGCCCGGGCCGGCTTATCCCTCAAAAAAAAGAACGCTACATCCCCTTTCATATCATCATGTCACCCTCTTAAGCCATCGAGGGGAGACGTGCGAGGGGCGAAAGAGGGGTGAGTGACCTCGTCCCCACCCTCCCCTTCACCCCTCTGGGAAGGCTTCATCCTCCTCCGCTGGGATCTCCGGCTGGAGGACGGGAGCTCCCCTCGCCCCCTCCGGGAGGACGACGACGACGGGCTCGTGGTAGCCGCCAAACCTCCTCACCTCCAGGGTCTCAAACCGGATCTGGAGGTCCTCGGGGCTATCGGGGGGGACCCTCAGGACTCCGGGCCCCGCGGTATATACGGTGGTTATCCTGCTCTCGGCGGGGAGGAACGTTTCCCGGGATATCCAGACCGTCCACTCCAGCTTTGACCCCTCCGCAAAGAGGCCCATCATGTCGATCATCAGGGGAAGGCGGGGGTTGACGGAGCTGATCTGCCCCAGCATGATGCCGTAGGCGGTGTCGTCGTCTGGCGTCACCTTCAGCCTGTACTGGTCCAGGCCGTCCCTTCTCTCAGCCCCCTCGATGGCGACGTCGGACCTATCGATCATCTCCAGGAGGTGGGCCATCTGGTCGATCTTCTCGATACCGCGGGCCGGATCGGGCTGGAAGAGGCCGATCCACTCGTTCCCCATCTTCTGGTAGAGCGTCCCTTTCAGGATGTAGACCTCGATCTCGTCCTCCGCGACCCTCTCTCCGGCGAGGTCGGTCCTCCTGGAGACGGAGACCTCCTTCGAGGAGAGGTCGGTGAGGTTTATCTCCCCCATCCACCGGAGGGAGACCCTCTCCCCCTCCAGGGAGTCCTGGCGGTCGAAGTTGAAGAACTCGACCTTCTGGTCCATCATGATCTCGAACCGATAGGCTGCGAGATCTCCGACCGCCTCCGCCATCCTCTCCCGGACCTCCTCCTCCCCCGGCCCCCGATCTTCGCCGATGCAGCCGGCGAAGGCCGCCGCCGCCAGGGCGATGAAAAGCACCGTCCGTTTATCCATCTCCCCCACCCCGATCTTCAGGCATCCAGCCGAATGGTCCGATATACAGTTCGAAGCGCAGTTCCAAGTCCCCATCTTCTCCAGCCTTCAACGGCCGTAGCTCTCAAACCTCTCTCCGGTGATCATCTCAAAGAGCCTGATGTAGATCTCCCTC
>JANKMW010000008.1:0-11567 GCA_024649985.1 Methanothrix sp. | reverse complement strand
ATCGGGCTCTGCCTCTCCTCTCTCCCGGGCTGAGTAGAGCCGGTCCTTGTACCCCGTCCTCCTGTAGTGCTGCCGTACGAACTCCTTGGATAGGTCGAGAAACTCTCCCTCCTCGTACTTCGCCTTATCCCAGAAACGGTCCTCGTCGGCGGTGCCGAAGACATCGACGATCATGATCCTCCTCTCCTCATCGAAGGCGAACTCCTTCTTCCCGTCGACGTGGATGAGCCCCCTGGGCTCCACCTCTCTTCTGATATCCTCGTCGATCTTGAGGACCGTCTCGCAGATCGTATCGTACTCATCCTTCGAGAGCCCCGAGATCTCCAGCGCCTCTCTCTTATCGAGGAGCCTATCGATCCTCTCGAGCTTCGTCGAGACCTCTATGAACGGTTCGGGGAGGCGCTCGCCGTACTCGATCCTCCTGCCCCTCGGAAATCCCAGATCCTCGGGCTGGACCTTCCCTTCACCGAGCCGATCGTAGATCGAACCCGCCGCATACCACCGGCATATAACCTCCAGGGGGATTAGGTAGTTCTTCGACCCCGGCCCGATCCTCTCCGGCTCGATGACGTCCACCTTCTTGACCAGCATCCCGTTGGGGGGGAGGAACTCTTCGAAGTGGGTGGCGATCCCCATCCTCTTCGCCCTTGTAAACCAGTGGACGCCCTCTCTGCAGAGCGTCTCCCCCTTCTGGGGGATGAGGCTTGGTATCACCTTGTCGAAGACGGATATCTTGTCGGTGAACCGAAACTCCAGCACCCGGCCGAGGTCGTAGACCTCCTTGACCGAGCCCATCCTCAAAGGCTTCCGTTCCATCGTCCACCCCATCTCCTGGAGGATGGATAACTCTTTTGCTGCCGGGCCGGAGGGCTGCCGGAGGAGAAGATCCCGGAAGATCGCCGGAGGATGCCCTACCGTCCGACCGTCAAAATGAAATGGCTGCGGGGGGCGAAACCCCCGTAGATCTTCAGGAGAATGGGGATCTGTCCACCCTCCCCGAGATGAGGCCGCCGTCGGACCCCATCATCTCGTAGCTACCCCGGACCGACCCCAGACCTCCCTTCAGATCTAGGAGGTAGAGGCGGGAGCCGTCCTGGGGCACGAGCTTGAGGATGAGCCCCTCGTCTGAAGCGGTCCCGCACGCACCGACCCCGCTCTTCGATCCCGCGATGGTCAGGTTCCCAGAACCGAAGACGACGTCTCCGGACCGGATCAGGGAGAGGTCAACCCTTCCGGTGACCCCCCCGGTGAGGACGAGGTCCAACCTTCCCTCTCCGAGAGCGGCTCCTTCCACCTCTTCTTCCGTCTCTCCCGCATCTGTAACGTTCTCATCGGTCCCGTCCATGGGACCGGTCTCTTCGAGATTCGCCGTCCCATCCTCTTCAGTCCCGGCGATCTTCTGCTCCGGCCTCTTCTGCTCTGGCATCCCCAGATCCATCCCGAAGTCGCCGACCCCCAGCCACTCGACGTTATCGACGTAGCGAAGCTTCGGGCAGAGCCCCTCAGCGGCTCCTGGCAGGAGAGCTGCCGCAACCATCGCCAAAATCAACAGGCTTAGCCATCTCATCTTTGTAACTCCCCATCAATACGAACCATCATTTGAAGGCCACCAGATCTTCGAGCCCACGGAAATACCTTTTGGGCTTCCTCCGGCCCAAGGCCGCCCCGGACCCGACGACGAGCCCCTAGAAGCCCCCCTGCGAGAGGGGCGACCGGGGAGGCGGTACATCCCCCAAGGCAGCGGCTTTGTATCCGGTGGCGGTGCCGAAACCCATCCGGACAGCTGGCGAGTAGACCGCGTAGCCGCCGCTGGCGGGGCTCGTCAAAAGGCTCAGCCTGACCCTGAAAAGAGAGGGATAGCCGACGGTGACCAGCCAGAGATCCAGCTGGCTCTGCCCCACGTATCCCGCCGCCGTCACCAGCCGGGTTCCGGTTCGAGAGGTCATCGCCCCCTCCCCGAAGACCTCGCCGTCAGCCTGGTGGAGCGTCACCTCCGCCCACATGGTATCCTCCCCCTCAAAAGAGATGGTCCAGACTCCGGCGACGTCTGCCATAGGCTGCCCCGGCGGTGAAGGCTGGATCCATCCGGTGCCGTTCTCGCCTGAGAGGTTCATAACCCCTCGGAGGTAGCCTTCGGTGTGATGGACGTCGACGATCCGGAGCCCTCCGATCCCCAGCCATTCGTCGGCCTGCGATCCGTCCCCGACGGCGTTATGGGGGGCCGCCAGGAGGTGAAGGAGGAGGATGATAAAGACCAGAATGATCCTCATAACATGAAACCCCCGTTCGTTTGGATGTTTAAAAATTCAGGGAGGGGTGATTGCCCTCCATCCATCTCAGAGCCGCCCCTAGCTCATGGCGTTTCCGCCCGATATCCCCATCACGACGCTTCCTATGCTGACCGTCCCCGATCCCTCCCGGGGTGCGGACTGGGCTGTCGGATAAAAGCGGCTGCCGTTAATGTTTCCTGCCCAGAAGCCCCCGTCGGAGGTGTAGGCGGTGTAAGTGCCGAAGATCTCGTTTCCGCTCACCGTCGTCCGGAGCCGATACATGCTGTTTCCTCCTACGGTGACCAGGCGGAGGGATAGGCTCGTCCCTTCGGTCGACCCTGCGGCCGTCACCTCCTGGGTGTTGATCCCCGTGGTCATGATCCCCCGTCCGAAGACCTCGTTTCCGTACTGGTAGACGGTGAGGTCGACGGTCCTCTGACCGGCGGTGTCAACGAGGCTGAGGGTCCACCTTCCTGCGACGTTCGACCAGGGAGAGCCCGGGGTCGTCGGCTGCGATGCGGCGCTGCCGTTGGCGACGCCGGGGCTCATCCCGGTGGCGGGGTCGATGTAAAAGAGGGACTCTCCTTTGAATGCCTCCCCAACGTCAGACCTGATCTGACTTCCGGAGAGATCGTCGAGGTCGAGATCTTCAGACGCTGCTGGAGAGGCGATCGCCGCCAAGAAGATCAGCGCCACCATCCATGCCTTTTTTAATTTCATAAACTTTAAACCTCCATTCATCCTCATCGTGAGGGAGATCTCGCCGGGGAGATCCTCCCGGCTTTTCCATTACGATCCTCCCCTTTTATCTCCATCACCGTCAATCGATCTTCGATCCGGTGACGTTTCCAGACCAGGTCGACCCGTCGGACCCGTAAGCGGTGTAGATGCCGGTGGCGATATCTCCGACCAGAGAGAGATCGAACCTGTAAAGGGCGATGGAGTCGAGGGTTACGAGGTCGAGCTTCATCTCATCTCCGGCCACGGTCCCGCTGGCGGCACCCTGGCTGGCGGAGCTCCCCGCCGAAGGCGGCAGGTTCAACCAGTCGATCATAGAGTCTATCCCCCGGTCCTCGGAGGAGCCGGATCCTGTCGAGGCTCCAGACGGGCCCAAAACCCCTTTGCCGAAGACGATCTCACCCCTCTGATAGAGGGCGAGGTCAAAAGACCTGACGGCATCCTCCACCAGCGCGAAAGACCACCTCCCCGAGAAGTCGGAGGGCTCTAGGCTCGCCGACCCGTCTCCGGCAGGAGGCTGAGCGGTGGCGGACGTCCCGCCGATGTTGTAGACCTGCCGCTCGGCGGGAGCCGCCGGAAGGGTGGCGATGCCGCCGTCGCTGGCGTTGGCGGCGTCCTTCTGACCGCCGCTACCGGCCTTAGCCAGGTACTCGGCGGTGTGGTGCACGTCGGCGATCCCCAAATTTCCTGCGAGCCAGTCGGCAGCGACTTGGCCGGTGGAGAAGATGGTTATGGCTACGGCCAGATATAACAGAGTTGATTTGCTGTTTTTCATATATTTTAACCCCCGTTCCCAGCAGATGAACTTCACGGTATAAAATCGTTTTGTTCCCGCAAAACGGGAGCAATAGAGATGGTCATCCGGTCTTGAAGATGGACGGGTGGGCCCGCCTGAACTCCTCGTCCTTCATCATGCATCCTTGGGGCTTTCCCCGGAACCACCGGTCCCGGCCCATCTCTCTCCATATATCCGCAAGGCTCATCTCCCGGACGTTCCCGAAGGGGATCGGCATGTAGGCGCAAGGGAGAACGTCTCCGGAGGCGTCGACGTGAAGCCACCTCCTCCCGGCGAAGCAGCCGAAGATCTCGGGGGATAGGAGGTGGGGGAGGGCGGTGACCTTGGGCCCCTCGGGGAGGCGGTTCTTCTCGAGTTGGAACCTGCTGAGCCGGTCTATGTCGCCTCTGCTGAGAACCTCGTCGGCGTGGTCCGACCACCTCCCTACGGCGACGATCTCGTAGAGGGATAGCTCGTGGACCGAGAGCTCCGCTGCCATGTTGTAAGCGTCCTCCAGATCGTCGATGTTCATGGGGGATGTCACCATGAAGAGGTCCACAAGAAGCCCTCCGGCAAGACCGTTTTTTATCCCCGAGAGGGCGTCGGAGAAGGCGCCCTTCCTACCACGAAACCGGTCGTGCTCCGCTGGATGAGGGCTATCGATGCTCACCCTCACGGCGTAGAGGCCGGCGGCCTTCAGTTCTTTTGCGAGCTTCTCGGTGAGGCCAAAGCCGCTGGTGAAGGAGGCGGAGATCGCCCGATCGTCCACTTTTGCCACGAGGTCGGGGAGGTCGCGCCTGGTCATCGGCTCGCCACCGTCGAAGGTGATCATGTAGGAGCCCAGGTCCAGCCCCTCTCCGATCACCCTTTCGATATCCCCGGAGCTCAAGACCTCCCCAGTCCTCGACGGGGCGCTGCAGTGGATGCAGTCGTTGGGGCACGCCCGGATGACAGCGATGGAGACCTGGTCCGGGACCCTCCTCCAGGTCATGGCCGCCACCTGGGAGGAGATCATCCGATCGAAGGCGGGGCCGGGGGCCGGGGGGATCCAGGTGGAGAATATTATCCGGTCTGGCTCTGAGCTTATCGGCTTCTCACCGGAGAAGGTCTCGTTGATCTTCTTCATGACGGGACCTGCGACCCTCGATAGAGGGCCTTTCGCCCGGAAGACGATCTTGCCGCCTTCCGTCTCGGCCTCGATCTTCAGCAGCGGTCTTTCAGCGACTTGCATTCTTCTCCCCACCTGTCGACGATGCTTCCGAGCCTCTCCTTGATCTCTTCGTCGCCGCCGGCCTCGGCGAGCGCCTCCTTGGCGGCGCGGCAGTGGTCCCGGATCGCCTCGGAGCAGAGGGCGACGGTACTCTCAGCCGAGTGATTCCTCCTGTATATGACGGGGAGGGTGACGGAGCTCTTCTCCGACGATTTGCCCTTCTCCATCCCCAGAAACTCGTTGAGGTCGTCGGCGACCTGATATGCGAGGCCCAGGTGCGTCCCGTACCTCTCGAAGAGGGCGACGTCTTCGCCGGAGGCGCCCGCGATCATGCATCCGATCTTCGAGGATGCGGATATGAGGGAGGCGGTCTTCTTGGATATGCAGAGGTAGTAATCTTCGGGCCCTTTCCTCATCTCCAGGTCCAGCATCTCCCCCTCGGACATATCCATGCAGGCGGCGGAGAAGGCCTCGATCACCTCCCGGCTGTAGCCGGAGAAGAGGCCGATGGACCTGGATATCAGGTAGTCGCCGCAGAGGAGGGCAGCCTCCATCCCGTACTTATGAAATGCAGACGCACCGCCCCTCCGTTCCGTCCCGCCGTCGAGGATGTCGTCGTGGACGAGGGAGGCGGCGTGGACGAGCTCCATCGCGAGGGCGGCGTTCAAAGACCTCCTGGGTTCGCAGCCGAAGGCCTCCGACGATAGGATGAGGATTAGGGGGCGGACCCTCTTGCCGGGGGATCTGAGGACGTACCTTATAACCTCCCCCAGCCCCGAGGCGGGGAGCCTCTCCGTAAGCTCGACGAGCCCCCCGTCGATCAGATCATACTCGTCCCAGGCTTCGAACATCTCAGGGGAGGTTTGCCGGGTCCATATTTAGTTGTTGCGAAACAGGACCGACGGCTGCGCCTTTACAAACGACGGTTCATACGAGCCTCTCCAAATATCTCCCCCGTTTTATCAGAACAATCCACCACCCATCTTCCTGCGGATGCGAAGGATGAAACGGCCGCATGACCAGGATATCTTCGAATTAAAGCCCCCGAAGTTTCTCCAGGAAACGAAAAAGATATTATACTTTATCTGCAGAAGTTCCGTTGCGCTTCATCTGCAGAAGTTCCACCGGGGATGCGTATATGAAAGAAATTTTGGCTCTATCTTCGGCTCTGCTCCTCCTTCTCGGGTCGCCGGGCTCTGCCGAGGCTCAAAGATGCGGATTCGACGAGGGTGACCAGGGGTGGTACTCTGAGGGGGGCCGCCTCTCTTGGCAGCGGTTTGGAGGAGATCCGGGGGGCTTCCTCCAGGCGGAACCGTCGGGAGGCGACCACAGCTACAGATCCCCGAGATCCTGGTCCGGCGACTGGAGCAGCCGAGTCGGAGGGCAGCTCAGCTACCGCGATAGGCTGGTGGCCGCCGACGAACCGATGAACGAAGGAGGGATGATATCGATCCACGCCTCCGACGGGACGGTCCTCTCCACCTCCACCCCCCCTCCCGAGAGGTTCTGGACCGTCCGCGAGGTCGTCCTCAACGGCACAAACTTCGGGGTCAGCGAGCCGGAGTTCCGGAGGGCCATGAGGTCGGTGGCACAGATCAGGATCTCTTATGCGGGGACGGGAAAGAGGTCCATCGTCGGCCTCGACGAGGTCGCCATTGTGTCGCCCTCGGGGCTGTATTTGGCCTCCAGCTTCGATGATGGGGACGGCGGATGGAGGCCGGAGGGGGACGCCTCTTTCTCCTGGATGGAGGAGGGGGGAAAAGGCGGCGGTTTTCTCGTCGGCAGAGATCTTGGGGACGGGAGTACCTGGCGATTCTCCTCGCCCCGGTCCTGGTCCGGGGACTGGACGCCTTACATTGGAGGGGTCTTGAGCTTCGACCTGAAGATGATCGACTCGAGGAAGGGCGGACCTTACGAGGCTGAGATGGTCGTCATCGTCGGGACCGACGGATCGGAGGTCTCCGTCTCCCCTTCGTCCCCCTACTATTCGGAGGAGATGCCGGCTGCCATCTGGACCCATCGGCGCCTCCCCCTCACAGCTTCGGCCTTTGGGGCGACAGAAGAGGCGTTCGGAAGGGTGATGAGGTCGGTGGACCGGATCTCGATCAGGGGCGAGTACTCCGATAGATCCGACGCCGAGGGGATCGACAACGTCATCGTATCTCTGCCGGTCAAAAGCGACATCGTCTCCACCTTCGATCTCGGGGACGAGGGGTGGAGGGCGGGGAAGGACGCCACCCTCTCCTGGAGGGAGGAGGGAGGAAACCCCGGAGGCTTCCTCCTGGGCGAGGATCAGGGGTCAGGCCAGACGTGGTACTACGTCTCTCCCGCCTCCTGGTCCGGGGACTGGACCGATTACATTGGGGGAACTCTCCGCTTCGATCTCGTGGAGATAGATTCAGGCAACGGCAGCCCCACCTTCGGGGACGTCGTCCGGATATACGGCAGGGACGGATCTTACCTCTCTTGGTCCGGCGACCCTCCCGGGGGAAGCTGGACCCGCCGGCAGGTCCCCCTTGTCCCGTCGTCCTTCAAAGAAATGGGAGGGAGCTTCGAGGCGGTGATGAGAGCAGTATCGGAGGTCTGGATCAGGGGGGAGTACAGCAACATGAGGGACGTCGGGGGCCTCGACAACGTCGTAGTCACCCTGGGGCCCGATGAGTAGGGTGAGGGCGGCGATCTCTTCGGTCTGTAGGGGCTGTCCCCTTCGCGCCCCTCCCAGCCCGGCCCGAGCGGCCCCCTCCCCCCGCAAAGTTTTTGGCACTTCCCGGGCAGTTGTATCCGATATGATGGGAACGATCCGAAGATCAGCCCTCAGACTGATCTGCACCACTTTCGTCTTTTTGACTTTGATGACAGCGGGGTACGGTCTGATGGACCCCCTGGAGCCCGACAGCGTCCTTGGGGACGCCACGTGGATGACCACAGGCGGTTCGGCCTCGGGGACGATATACCCGGCAAGGGACGTGGACTATCGCGGCTTTGAGATCTCAAGCCCCGGGATCCTGGAGGTGAAATTGAACTCGGTCCCCGAAGAGATGAGGGCGAGGATCGACCTCTACGGCAAAAACTTCAACTTCATCACCAGGAAAGACGCCTCAAACCCCGGGGACCTGGTCACCCTGACCTTGGATCTCGCGAACCCGGGGAGTTATTATGTCGGGATCCTCGACCTGGAGGGCAAGTCCCACGATACCGGGTACACCTTCGATCTGTCCTTTGATCCCGTCGTAGACGTAAACGAGCCGAACGGCGAGGCGGGGGACGCCGCAGAAATGGGGTTTGGCGATCTCATCTCGGGATACATCTTCCCGAAGGGGGACGCTGACATCTTCAAGGTCTATGTAATCGGCTCTGGGATTCTGGAGGTGAAGGCCGAATCCGTACCGGAGGATATGAGGGCGAGGATCGACCTCTACGGCAAAAACTTCAACTTCATCACCAGGGTCGATGCATCAAACCCCGGAGACCTGGTGACCCTGAAGCATGACATCGTCAATCCTTATAGCTGGTATCCGGTATCTTACTACATCGGGATCACTGACCTGGCGGGAGGCTCCTACAACGTCCCATACTCCTTCAAAGCGGACTTTGAGCCGGTGGTCGACGAGAACGAGCCGAACGGCGAGATCGGGATTGCTACCTCCATAGACTTCGGCGATCAAGTAGAGGGATACATCTTCTCCAAGGGGGACGTAGACTTCTTCAAGTTCGAGGCCTCCAGCCCCGGAGTCCTGGAGGTGAAGACGGCATCCGTCCCCGAGGAGATGAGGACGAGGATCGATCTCTACGGCAAGAGCTTCAACTTCATCACCAGGAAAGACGCCTCAAACCCCGGGGATAAGACGACCCTCAGTTTTGACGTAAAGAACCCAGGGGTATATCATATCGGGATCGTCGACCTGGCGGGCGGCTCCCATAAGGTCCCCTACGCCTTTGAGGCCTCCTTCGAGGCTGTGGTGGACGGAAACGAGCCGAAGAGCGAGATAGGGGACGCCGCCCCCATCAGCCCCGGCGAGGCCGTTGGGGGGACGATCTTCCCGGCGGGGGACGCGGACTTCTACAAGCTCTGGATGGACGGCCCCGGAACTCTGGAGGCGAAGCTCGAATCCGTCCCCGAAGATATGAGGGCGAGGATCGACCTCTACGGCAAGAACTTCAACTTCATCACCAGGGCGGACGCCTCAAACCCCGGCGACCTGGCCGCCCTCAAATATGAGGCTCCCGGACCCGGCTGGTACTACATCGGGATCGTCGACCTGGCGGGTAACTCCCACAACATAGGCTACTCCTTCCGGACCGTCGGCGTCGGCGGGGGCGCCGAGGTGAGCGGTTCTGTTCCGACAAAGAACGGAGCCGCAGGAACGGAGGCGGGAGAGGCCAAAGTGGTTCCTGATGGCGCGGCCAGCGGGACGACGGCGGCCTCTTATCGAGAGGCGACCCTCACCCATTCGGGGTTTGACTTCTCCGAAGGGACCACCGGCGAATATCCCTCCTATGATGGAGAGATCATAACCTGGCAGCCCAGCGCCGAAGATCACCCCGATTATCCCCGAGATAGCGGCCACCTCTGGTGGAGGAACACCCATCTCGACGATCTCAGCTTCTCGAGCCAGACCAGGGATATGGGACCGGTCGATCTCGCCTCGGTCCGCAGCGTCCCTGCGGAATGGGACGAGTCGCCCCTGGTGCCACCTCTCCTCGTCGGCCATACCATAGTCGCCAGGTGCTACGACGGCTACGTCAAGTTCCACGTGATATCGGTGGATCCAGAGGCCGAGGAGGTCCTGGTCAGGTACTTCCACACCCCTCGCGCCACCTTCGCCGATGGCGCGAGCTGAGAGGACTATGGATAGTTTGCAGGGGAGATAAGATGGATAATGGGGCCGATCCGATGGCGCAGATATCACGATCGAGAAGGGGCAGATATGATAAGGGATGAGATCCTGAAGAAGGCGAGGCTTCAAGAGGTGAGGGGGGTCAGAATCTTGCGCCTCGCTGGCGACCCTTACGAGATGGGCTACCAGCATGGCCGCCTCCTCTCGGCCGAGATAGACCTGATGGTGGATACGACGCTTCCGGCCACAGCAGCCTACGTCGCCGCCCAGACCGGCTCCGACATAGGCCGGGCGGAGGAGGTCCTCTGGACCGGACAGAGGCTGGCGGAACCTTTTCTTCCGAAGGGGCTCAGAGAGGAGATGGTGGGGATCGCCGACGGCGTCCGGGACGGCGGGGGGAGGGCCACCCTCGAAGAGATCCTCCTCTGGAACACCAACTACGATCAGTGGTGCATCTACTGCCATCCCAATTACTGGAACTGCGACGGTCCCGACGGCAGAGAGGGGCCAGAGCCCGTTGCTTCGAAGATCCCCGGCAGGGGGGCAGCCGGGGGCGGATGCAGCAGCTTCTCCGCCTGGGACGAGGCCGCCGGGGGCGACGGCGAGCTGATCTTCGGGAAGAACGAGGACAACTTCAACATGCCCGGCCAGCTCGCAAACCGGATGATGGTGGTCGCCGACCCCGACGACGGCTTCGGCCACGCCTTCATGACATACCCGGGGATGATCGGCCTCGACGGTGGCGTCAACGAGGCGGGCTTCGAGATGATGACCCAGCTTTCCTCGATGCAGCACGAGTCGATGGACGGCTGCGGCATCGTCGTCTTCACCCGCCTCCTCCTCGCCTCCGCGAGGAGCATCGAGGACGCCATCGATATCTTCCGGGAGCGGCCCCGCTGTGCCGGGATCGCCTACCACGTCGCCGACGGCGGAGCAAGAGAGGCGGCGGTCGTCGAGACCTCCGCCAAGAGGGTCGCCGTCCGCCGCCCGATGGAGGGGGTCGATGCCCTCTGGCAGACGAACCACTCCAACTGCTACCCCGGCTGGATGGGCTACTCCGGCTACAACATGGTGAGGGACCAGGCCCCCGTCAACGATCTTCTCGACGTATCCACCATCGAGAGGTGGCAAGCCGCCCTCCGAGACCCCTACAACTTCTCCGTCCAGGCCCCCAGTCGGTTTGAGAGGTACAGCCAGCTGATCCACGAACATTACGGAGGCATCACCCCTGAGGTCGCCGTCGAGATCCTATCCGACCGCTACGACCCCTACACCAGGATGACCAGGCCGGAGGGCTTTGCCTCCTGGACGAACAACATCCTCTGCACCATATGCGCCCTCTACCCCGACTTCGCCTATCGGGCGAGGGAGCCCCTGGGAGCCTTCAGGGCCCACATCGCCAACATGTGGTCCCTCGTCGCCCTCCCCGCCACCGGGGACCTGTGGCTGGCGATCCGGGGCTTTCCCGCCCAGGATGGTGGCTACGAGCATTTCAACCTCTTCGACCTCCTCGGCCGGAGGTGACGGCTGACTCTTCGAAATCTGGGAAAGAAGGCGACTAGAAAGAGATCGAGATCTGCCGGCGTATCTGCGGGGGGAGGGGTCCCCCGCCTCCCGATCATGAGCTATCGGGAGCGAGATCCTTGAGGGGTGATGGGTCCTGCCGCAGAATGGCCGGACCCTCGCCGAGGAGATCCCCGGCGCGGAGCTCCGGGTGATCGTGGGGGCGGAATGCT
>JANKMW010000089.1 GCA_024649985.1 Methanothrix sp. | reverse complement strand
CTTCTTCTCCTCCCTCCCCTCTTCCCATTCCTCTATCTCCTTTTTGATCAGCTGGGGGACCTTATCTGCCAGCTGTTCGATGATGGAGCCGCCCCCCTTCCGGACCGGCTCCACCCGGACGGCGTCCTCCTCGATGACGATGACGGCGATGGGCTTCATCCCGAAGCCTCCCCCAGCGCCGCCTCCCGTCCCCTCGTCCCCCTTGCCCGAGCCCGCACCGACACCGAAGCCGGCGCCGACGCTCAAAAGGGGTATCACCGTCTTTCCTCCCGCGGTGATCGGCTCGCCGATGACGGTCTTGCTGGCGAGGAGCCTCTCCATCTCTCCGATGGTGGCCTTCAAGAGAGCTTCAATTTCGGTCATAGTTCATCTCCGGATAGGTGTAGTCCTGACCGATTAAAAACTTTTTCGATGAAGTGGTGCAAGAGGGTTGGGGGTGGGTTGGCCGCCTGAAAATTGCTGACAATTTGCAGCGATCGGCCGGCACGGCCCGATGATCTCGGGCTGGCGCAAAGGTCAAATATCCAAAACGCCTCTAAAAATGTGGTGATGACCGAATCGAAGGAGATCGGCCATCCCTTGATTTGAGGGGGGTAAATATGAGAATTAGCGCGCAAGTTTGTATTGCCACGATGATCTGCCTGATTTTAGCGGCCTCTCCAATGATCTGCGGAGCGGATGAAGAGGGCGGGATCGCCGCCACGGGCGAGTCTGAGATCCTGGCCGGATCCAGCGTCAGCCTGGCGATGGACGACCTGCGGGCCCGGGACGATCGGGTCCAGAAGGCGGACCAGTATCTTGCAAGCATGGGCTTCACGCCGGCGACGGAGGATACGGCGGATAACTTCTTCGGGATTAAGCACGCCTACTCCGGGCAGCCGGAGGGGGCAGATGCCGAGCAGAGCTACGAGCTCTACCTCCAGGAGTACTCCAACCCCGCCTCGGAGATGACCGCCGCCGTCGGCAGGATCGTCCTGAGGGACTCGGCGGGGACCTACGCCAGCACCTACACCTTCATCCTGGAGGCTCCGAAGGCCGACGTCTCCTCGATCCGGGAGTATTACGTCGGGGGGTCTCCGGGGAAGCTCGAGATCGGAGAGGCGAATAGCTGGTGGACCTGCATTCTGGGGCAGCTGCCCGCCGTCGGCGAGGAGTGCGGAGATTCGATCGACAGATGCAGCCCGGCCACCTCCATCGTCGGCTACATCGGCTGCGTCGCCACCAACTGCGGTCTTGCCTTCTCCAGCGCCTCGATCTGCTGCAGCTGCGGCTGCGCTCGATGGTGCAGCTGGGCTTACGGATGCTGCCGGATGTGATGGGAGGACTATCTGATATGGGACCCGGGACCGCGGCCCGGATCTTGCGGGCAAACGGCGGACGCCTCCGGGGCCGCCGAACCTTTTTTAGCCGGAACTTATAATTTTCTCCGCCTCGTTCGGATTATCCTCTGGAATCTAACATATTTCGGGATACCAATTTCTCCACCTAACGGCATAAGTCAGCTCTCACCCGGATAGAATATAGCCTTCGGAACGGTCCGATGGGCCTAAGGGGAGAAAGAATGGCAAAGAAGCGGCTACACGAGATGGAGAGGGGCGAGAGGGGTATGGTTATAGAGATATCTCCAGGCGGCTCCCTCCGCCAGAGGTTGATGGACATGGGGATGGTGAGAGGATCAGAGGTCGAGATGGTGAGGCGCGCCCCCCTCGGCGACCCCCTGGAGTTTCTCCTAAGGGGGTACAGGCTCACCCTGAGGAGGGGGGAGGCGGCCAGGGTCTTGCTGGAGGTGTCCTAGCCTGAGCCGCTTTGCAGCCGCCGCCTCCGGGGGGATCTACACGAATATTCATTCGTACGCGGCCATGGGAGCTGACCGTCGATGAAGACGGTGGCGATCATCGGAAACCCCAACGTCGGAAAGACCGTCCTCTTCAACGAGCTCACCGGGATGAAGCAGCACGTCGGCAACTGGCCGGGAGTGACGGTGGAGAAGAAGACGGGTCGATTTCTCTTCGGTGGCGTCGAGTTCCAGGTCGTCGACCTGCCCGGGACCTACAGCCTCACCTCCAGGGCCAAGGACGAGCTGATCAGCAGGAACTTCATCGTCGAGGAGAGGCCGGAGGTGGTGGTGGACATAGTCGATGCGACGAACCTTGAGAGGAACCTCTACCTCACCCTCCTCCTCCTGGAGCTGGAGGCGAACCTGGTGGTCGCCCTCAACCGGTGGGATATGGCCAGGGAGAGGCGGATCTCCATAGACGTCGAGAAGCTCTCGGCGATCCTGGAGTCGCCCGTCGTCCCCATCGTCGCCACCACAGGGGAGGGGCTCGATCTGCTGAAGGAGGCGATCCTCGCCGCCTCAAAGGGGAAGGGCAGAAAGAGGGATCCGGCGATAGAATACGGCGATGATGTGGAGGAGGCCATAAACGAGGTCGAAGAGGCGATCCGGGGCGATCCCCTCCTCTCCGGGTACCCGACCCGATGGCTGGCCATAAAGGCTCTGGAAGGCGATGGCGAGGTGATGGGGCTGCTGGAGGCGAGCCGGGATCGGGACGAGATCATGGTAAGGGTGAAAAGGTGATGGGCGACCCCAACAGAGAGGATATGGCCGAGGTCCTCGCCGAGAGGAGGTACCAGGCGATATCCAAGATCATGGAGGCGTCCGTCTCCAGGGGCGAAGGGAGGTGGACCCGGACCGAGATCTTCGACCACGTCTTCCTATCCCGGGCCCTGGGGCTTCCCATCTTCCTGGCCCTCCTCTGGGCGGTCTTCACCTTCACCTTCACCCTCTCCGAGCCCTTCATGGTGGGCACGGAGCTCCTCTTTGGATGGATGGGGGATCTCGCGGCGGCAGGTGTAGAAAATTCCCGCATCGCCTCCTTCGTCGCTGCCGGGATATTCGGCGGCCTCGGCTCGGTCCTGGTCTTCGTCCCTCCGATATTCATGCTCTTCTTCGCCCTCGCCATCTTGGAGGACAGCGGCTACATGGCAAGGGCCGCCTTCCTGATGGACAGGGTGATGCAGAGCCTGGGCCTTCACGGCCGCTCCTTCATACCGATGATGATGGGCTTTGGCTGCAACATCCCGGCGATCATGGCCGCCCGGTCCATCGACGGCGAGAAGGAGAGGATGATCACAATCCTCATATCCCCCCTCATCAGCTGCGGGGCGAGGCTGCCCGTCTACGTCCTCATCGCCGGAGCCGTATTCGGGACGGGCTTTGCGGGGACGGCGATCTTCTCCATATACCTCCTGGGGATCGCCCTTGCGATAATCATGGCCCTCGTCTTCCGAAGGACGCTATTTCGAGGAGAGCCGTCCCCCTTCCTCCTGGAGCTTCCCCCTTACGCAGTCCCGGGGGCTAAGACGGCGATCCTCCACATGTGGGCGCGGGGGAAGTGGTTTCTCGTAAGGGCGGGGACGGTCATATTTGGGACCGTCCTCGTCGTCTGGTTCCTCGCCGCCCACCCCTGGGAGGCGACGGCCGGCGGCGTATTGATCGAGAACTCCTACATCGCAGCCCTGGGCCACCGGTTGGAGCCGCTCGTCAGCCCCTTCGGATGGGACTGGATGGCGGCGGTAGCCCTCCTCTTCGGCCTCCTCGCCAAGGAGGTGGTGGTGGGGACCTACGGGATCCTCCTCGGGTCAGAAGAGGGGGCCCTCGGAATGTCCCTGGTCACCCTGGGGCTCTTCACCCCCCTTTCCGGCTTCGCCTTCATGGCCTTCGTACTGATATACGCCCCCTGTTTCGCCGCCGTGGTCACCATCGCCAGGGAGATGAATTCATACCGGTGGGCCGCCTTCGCCGCTGCATATCTTTTCGCCCTGGCCTTCATCGTCTCCGGCCTGATAGTAGGGGTTGGCGGGCTCCTTGGGTTTTCGTGAGGTGGTATGGTGATGGATGCGGATTATAGCAAAGAGACCGGCAGGATCCTCGGTATAGGCGCCTCGATTCTGGGGGCGGCGGCCCTCGCCGTAGGCCTCCTGGAGATCTTTGGCGGATGGGGAGGTGCGATCCCTGAAGATCAGTTCGGTGGCCTCGTCCTGATGGTGACGGCGGCAGCCTATCTCCTGGGGGTGAAGGGCGCGGTTTCTGGGAGGTACGAGGGGCTCTCTTTCATCGTGGGGGGGCTATTTCTCACCGCCGTCTTCGGGGTCCTGTATCTTTTGACGGCCGGGGCGGAGGCTCTCATGTACCTCCTGGGAGAGGCGGAGGCCTTCCCCGGGATCTTTGACCTGCGCCCCGAGTTCTGGATCTTCCTCCTCTCCCTGCCCCTGGCCCGGAGGGTGAGGCGGCTGTTGGCGGGGATGGCCTGGTGATCCATGGTGAGGGGAGGAAGGGGTGTGGTGTTGTGGGGGTGCATCCGTTAGGTTATGACCATCAAGCCTAAATACGTTAGGTGCACCGATACCTCAGCCCTTCGGATAGCCTGATCCAAACCCCAACCTGAGGACGGGGCCGAAGGGCGGCGGGATATCATGACGAACAGACTATCCAGGAAGGCGGAGGACTACCTCGAGGCGATCTACGGCATATCCCAGGAGAAGGGATACGCCAGGATCAGGGACATATCCAGCGAGCTATCGATCCGCCCCCCCAGCGTCGTCGAGATGGTCAAGAAGCTCGACGGGATGGGTTATGTCGTCCACAAGAAGCAGGAGGGGGTCTATCTCACTCCCATGGGGGAGGAGGTGGGCAGGGTGATAAAGGACCGGCACGAGACGATAAAGGCGTTCCTCGTCCTCATCGGCGTTCCCGGGCCGGTCGCCGACAAGGACGCCTGCGTCATGGAGCATAAGCTCGACCCCAAGACGGTAGAGCAGATCAAAAATCTCGTCAAGTTCGTCGAGGAGGGGCCGGACCGCCCCGTCTGGTTGGACCACTTCGACGCCTTCTGCAGGACCGGAGAGCACGTCTGCGAATCTGAGAAACCCCTGCCCCGCAGGAGGGCGGCGGAGACGTCCGTCGAATGAGGTCCTCCCGCATACGCCTTTCTCGCCCGGATTTGCCGCCGGATCTTGCGCCCTTCTAAAGGATGGGCCGAGGGCCATCGAAGGATCGCCGACACGTTTATCATTCATTCCTCGAAACCTCTCCATTGGAGGGCGAAGGCGAATTGACGGCACCGCAGGCGATAATAGATCTGGTGGAGAAGTTCGACAGGAACGTCGAATCTCTCAAATCCGCTAAATACAACGAAACCCAGCTCCGGCAAGAGTATATCAACCCCTTCTTCAAAGCCCTGGGCTGGGATGTTTACAACGAGAAGGGCAGTCTAGGGCTTTATCGGGAGGTCGTCCATGAGGATTCGGTGAAGGTCAAAAAAGCGACCAAAAATCCCGATTATGGTTTTTACGTCGGCCGGTCCCAGAAGTTCTTTGTCGAAGCGAAGAAGCCCTCCGTCAATCTCGAAAATGATATCAGAGCAGCATTTCAGCTTCGAAGTTACGGTTGGTCAGCGGGACTTCCTATCAGCCTCCTCACCGACTTCGAGGAGTTCGCCATCTACGACTGTCGGATCGAGCCCTCAAACACCGACTCGCCCAGGGTTGGCCTTCTGCGCCACTTCACCTACGACAAATACATCGATCACTGGGATGAGATTGCTGCCCTCTTCTCCCGCGAGGCGGTACTGGGTGGATCTCTTGAGAGATACATTGAGTCGAAGAAGAAAGCGAAGGGAACGATCGCCGTCGACGAGGCCTTCCTCCGAGAGATCGACCACTGGCGGGAGATCCTGGCGAGGAACATCTTCGAGAGGAACCCCGGCCTCTCGGTGAGAGAGCTGAACTCCTCGGTCCAGAACACCATCGACCGGATAGTATTCCTCCGGATCTGCGAGGACCGGGGGATCGAGAGGTTCGGCCAGTTGAAGGGGATCGTTAAGGGGGAGAAGGCGGTCTATACGATGCTCGTCGAGCTCTTCAAGGGGGCGGACGAAAAGTACAACTCCGGCCTCTTCCACTTCGGCAGCGACCCCGGCCGGATCGGCGAGCCCGACCGGCTGGCCCTCTCCCTCAAGATCGACGATGAGATCCTCAGCGAGATGATCGAGAACCTCTACCCGCCCAGGAGCCCCTACCGGTTTTCGGTGATCCCCGCCGAGATCCTCGGCCACGTCTACGAGCAGTTCCTGGGAAAGGTGATCAGCCTGGGCGAGGACGGTGGGGTCGAGGTGGAGTACAAGCCCGAGGTCCGCAAGGCCGGGGGCGTCTACTACACCCCGACGTACATCGTCGACTACATCGTCGAAAACACCGTCGGCAAGCTCCTGGAAGGGCAGACCCCCACCGCCGTATCGGACTTGCGGATCCTCGACCCCGCCTGCGGGTCGGGCTCTTTTCTCATAGGCGCATACCAGCGGCTCCTGGACTGGCACCTCGAATGGTACACCAGCCACCTCGTCCCCCACCTTGCGGCCGGGAAGGCCGAGGGCTCCAAGGAGGTCCAGGCGCTCCTCCCGGCCGTCCTCTCGGCCGCCGGCAACGTCGCCGGGGCGGCGAAGAAGCGGGGGAGAGGGCGGCCGAGGAAGAACAGCTCCGCCGCCGCGACCGCCAGCGGCAGCCAGCGGGTCGGCTCCTTCCCCATCTTCCAGGCGGAAGGGGGCGATTGGAAGCTTGCGACCGCCGAGAGGAAGCGGATCCTCCTGAACAACATCTACGGCGTCGACATCGACCTTGCGGCCGTGGAGGTGACGAAGCTCTCCCTCCAGCTGAAGGTCCTGGAGGGCGAGAACCAGGGGACGCTTTCAAGGCAGCTAACCCTCTTCAAGGAGCGGGCCCTCCCCGACCTCGGCGAGAACATCAAGTGCGGAAACTCCCTCATCGGCCCCGACTTCTACGACCGGCAGACCTCCCTCTTCGACGAGGAGGAGATGTACAGGGTCAACGCCTTCGACTGGGATGCGGAGTTTCCCGAGATCATGGGCCGGGGCGGGTTCGATGCGGTGATCGGGAATCCACCTTACCTTAGTATGGAAAATATGGATTCAGTCCACAGAGCGTATTATTATGGGCAAGAAAATGGTCGCCGTCGCTTTACCACTGCCATGCACAAATCCAATACATATTCAATTTTCTGGGAAAAATCGATTGAACTAACCAAGGATAATCGTTTAGCAGGTCTCATCACCCCTTACTCATGGCTCTCAAATAGTAGTTTTATAAATTTACGTTATTTATTTTTAAATAAGACAACGATGAAACTATTGATCTTATTGCCGATTGGTGTTTTTAAGGGCGTTGGAATCGCAACTTCAATACTAGTTCTCCAAAAAATTCCCGCATCCGATAGTCACATTGTAAAAATACTGGATATACGTAAATTAGATCCTATAGAAGTACAAAAAAGTATTAATGAATGTCTGAATCAGACGTACATTCCAACCAGGGCTTTTAGAAACGAGAAGGATATGATATTCAATATGTATTGGAACGAAAGAGATCAATTACTTTTATCCAAAATAGATTTTCAAAGCAGACCACTTGGAGAATTTGTATCTATCGACCGAGGATGCGATCCTGCCTCTGAAGAGAAATATACTGGATATGAATTAAGAAAAGACTCGAACCCAAAGAGACTGCTTAGAGGTAGAATAATAGGTCGATATACGCATAATTGGGACGGATCTTATTTGTATTACTTGCCCGAACAAATGAAGAAGGAAAAGTCAACTGCTAGACCAGGGAAAGCATCTCGGTTTGAAGTAAGCGAAAAATTAATTTTGTATAGATTTTTGGATCCCGAGAAACGCTTTATAATCACTTACGATGCTGAGCAATACTATTGTCTCGGCTCAAATTACGTAGCCTCCAAACGAAAGTCAACATATACGGATCTTCGGTTCATAATGGCAATATTAAATTCTAACCTTATAACATTCTATAATCGTAACTTGTTCAAGGGTGTGAAACTCACACTTACTGAAATGAAACGACTTCCAATCCGCACCATCGACTTCTCCGACCCCGAGGACGTCGCCCGCCACGATAAGATGGTGGCCCTCGTCGAGAGGATGCTAGACCTGCACCGGCGGCTTTCTGAATCGAAGACCGGCCACGAGAAGACCCTCCTTTTGCGGCAGATAGAGGCGACGGACGGGCAGATCGA
>JANKMW010000088.1 GCA_024649985.1 Methanothrix sp. | reverse complement strand
GATAGATCGGAACCCAGTAGCTTCCTGTAGACTCGACAGCGACAGCTTCACAGCCGTTTGCGTTGACCCAGTCTCTGAACTCTAAGAGTGATCTGAGGTTCATGCTGAATCGTTTGGTGAGCTTCGTTCCATCCAGAAGTAAGACCGTCGCTACGAGGAACTTCTTGTGGATGTCGGCCCCACAGCAAACGTTATACCTTCGTTGGTCCATCTTCACCCCGTCCTGATATGGGCAGTTGTAGAACCCTTAACGGGTGCAAATTCCCATACGCGTTCCTAGACGCATTCTGGCATCCGCCTGGGCGATGGTCAGTTTTTTGAACTGGATCATAGTCCTAAAAGAAGATCAACCTTCACTGCCCATATCATAACAATAATGGTGGATAATCGGTTTTACATCCTTCGGGCATGAGCAATTTGGTCATGAGGGTTTTTTGAGAAGGAAGATGCTCTGCTGGAACTGGCGGGTCATGGTGGAGCATAAGCTCCTGTTTACGCTCCTCTTAAACGACCTCTCCACCTGATCGAGGAAGAAGTTTACGGTGCCCAGCAGCCAGCTCTCCGAAGAGCAGAAGCCCAGAAGGAGGAGGCCTGCAGAAGCCATCAGGATTACCATCGTGAAGCAGGTGGTCAGAGCCCAGTTGGGAACTTCGTACCACAGGACGAGGTAGGCGAGGCCCAGGGAGATCCCCAGGAAGAAGGGGATCGCCGTTATGATCCTGGTGACGGCGACGGTGGCGGTGCTGGCCTCAAGCCTCCCGTTCCCGGCGATCTTGGAGAGGAAGTAAATCCGTCCGGCCTCCCCGGAGACGGACCCCGAGGGGATGAGGTTGTTCAAGAATATGCTGGACATGTAGATGGAGAAGACGTCCCATAGAGAGATCCGACAGTCCAGCTCCCGGACCACCGTCTGCCAGGATAGGGCGTTGAAGACGACGTCCAAAAGGGAGAAGACGAAGGCGAGGCCGAAGATGGCGAGGTCTACCTCCGCGAGAGCCGCCGTGACGTCCCCGAGCCCCAGGCTGTAGAGGTAGGCGAAGTAGGCGGATAGGCCCAGGACGACCAGGGCCGTCGATCTTCGAGGGTTTATGGTAGGAAGCTCCGCGTCTTGGACCACGCCGCCGATGGAGGCGTCGGCCGGAGAAATAGTTATCCGCTAATAGATGGTGGAGGCTCTTACGGCGGCGCGAGCCGGATGGGCTGCGGTCCCATCTCGAAAGGACGACTAATAGAGGGGGTATGACAATTGCACAGCTGGAAGCCGGATGAGTACGAGAAGAGCTCAGAAGCCCAGCAGTTATGGGCTGCAGAGCTACTGTCCAAGGTCGAGATCGATGGGGACGAGAGGGTCCTGGACATAGGCTCTGGCGACGGCAAGATCACGGCGAAGGTCGCCGACCTCGTCCCCGATGGATCCGTCCTGGGGATCGACAGCTCCGCAGCGATGGTCGCCTTCGCGGCAGAGAGGCATCCGCAAGAGGAGCATGCGAACCTATCGTTCCAGCTCGGCGACGCTCGGAACCTCGACTTCGACGGGGAGTTCGACCTCGTCGTCTCCTTCGCCGCCCTCCACTGGGTCGGCGACCATGGACCCGTCCTCCGGGGGATCCGGCGGGCGCTGAAGCCCGGCGGGAGGGCCTTCCTGCAGTTCGGCGGCCGCGGCAACGCCGCCGGGGCCCTGGCCATCGCCGACGGGATGATCAAAGAAGATAGCTGGCGGCGCTCCTTCGAGGGGTTCGACTTCCGGTACGCCTTCTTCGGCCCCGAAGAGTACCGGATCTGGATCGAAGAGGCGGGGCTCGTTCCCCTGAGGGTGGAGCTGATCCAGAAGGATATGGTCCAGCCGGGGCCTGCGGGATTCGCCGGCTGGATCGAGTCTACCTGGCTACCCTACCTGGAGAGGGTCCCTGAGGACCGCCGCCGGGAGTTCATATCCGAGATCGTAGGGAGGTACCTCCGCCTCCATCCTCCCGACGGCGAGGGGAGGGTCCACGTGGGGATGGTGAGGCTCGAGGCGGTGGCAGAGAGGCCCGGGATCTGAAGAGACGGCAAAGCAGATCGTCCAAGATCGAATCTTCCGCTCTCAGATCGTCGCTGCCTGTGTCTTATGCAGCCCGCCCCTCGTCTTCTTCTTCCACCTCCTTCAGGGACCTTCCCGTCAGGGCGGAGTTGGGCTCTCTCTCCAGGACGTCGTCATCGGCTTTCGCGAAGTCGTCCTTCATCTTAACCAGGATCCACCGCTCGTTCTTCCCCCGGCCGGTCCGGGTGAGGGCATAGCCGCCCCGAAGCTTCTCTCCCGAGAGAAGGAAGGTGGCGTGGCCCCGCTCCAGCGCCTCGGCGATCGAGACCTCCTTTCCATCGGCGCTGGTGGTGTTCTCGTAGGTCCCGATATCCCAGACGATGACGGTGCCGGCTCCGTACTCTCCTGTGGGGATCGTCCCCTCGAAGTCGATGTAGTCGAGGGGGTGGTCCTCGGTGGGGACGGCGAGCCGCTTTGTCTTCGTATCGAGGGAGGGACCCTTGGGGACGGCCCAGGACTTCAGGACGCCCCCGACATCGAGGCGGAGGTCGTAGTGGAGCTTCTTCGCCCGATGCTTCTGGACCGAGAAGCGGGGCTTATCGCCTGGCGTTATCCCGCCGGAGCCGGGGGGCTCGCTGGTCCTGGAGAAATCCCTTTTTTTGCGGTAGGCTTGGAGCTTATCAACTTCGGGCATGCGGGTGAGATTATATCACCGATTCTTAATCAATTGATGGGAGGGCTCGGATCTGACGGGGCTCATCGCATCCTTCGTGATGAATATCGCCCATCGGTCGCCCACTCCATCCCATGTCACGAACTATATTTAACGGCGGGATAGAGGGAGGAGCGCCGACACGGAAACCGAATTTAAATCAAAAGGTGACTATAATTATGGAGGCGACCGATGAAGATCGACGATCATGAAGAGCCGGAGGGGATCTCCCCAGGCGGCAGGACGGAGGCTCCGCCACAGGCGCCCCCCCAGGTCCTCTTCACCACAGTATACCGCAAGGAAGGGGAGGGGTACGACTACATCGGCGCCAACTCCCGTTCGCGGTGGTTTAGGTTCCGCTGGCCTAGGGACCAGTCCTTCGGCCTGCGATTCCTCAAGCAGAACATCCCGGAGCTGCAGATCGTCGAGTTTCCCACCTTCGAGGGGTACAAAGATAGGCTCGCCGAGGGTTGGGACGTCGTGGGCATATCCTTCTACATCAGCGAGACGGAGGAGGCGGTCGCGATGGCAGATTTCGCCCGGGCGTCCGGGGCGGTCGGCGAGGTCTGGGCCGGAAACTACGGAGCCCTCACCCCGTCCGTCCAGGAGAAGTTCGACAGGGTCTTCGTCGGCTACGCCGAAGAGCAGGTCGCCCCCTTCTTCAACAGAAAGGTCGACGAGATCATTCACCCGCCCCTGGTCGAGCACCTGGACACCCCCATCGGCCTGAAGCTGAACATCTACGGCGCCCTCTTCACCATCCGGGGCTGCTCCGTCGGCTGCAGCTTCTGTCAGGCGACCTCCTTCTGCAACCGGCCCAAGCCCCTCCCCCTGGAGTCGATCGAGAGGGTTTTGTCGTACTACAGGGACCAGGGGATCAACGTCGTCGTCATCGAGGACGAGAGCTTCGGGGCAAACCGCAGCCACGCCGACAGGGTCGTGGAGCTCCTGGACGAGTACGGGATGGTATGGGGTTGCATGGCTCGGGCCGACTACCTGATAGATAAGATCGACGAGTGGGCGGATTTGAGGAGGCAGCGGCCCTCCAGCGGGGCTGGCAAAGGCCGTAACCCCGTCAGGGGCTTTGCCGGCGCCGCCATCGGGATCGAGAACTTCCACCAGGAGGTCCTCGACGGCGTCGCGAAGAGGGAGGGGGCTGGGGAGATCCTGGAGACGGTCGAAAAACTGAAGAGCCACGGCCTGGGGACCGTCGGCTACTACATGATAGGCTTTCCGACGGATACGGCCTCTTCGATAAGAGAGGACGTAGAGAGGCTCGCCTCCCTCAAGCTCGACCTCACCCAGATCTGCGTCCTAACCCCGCTGCCCAGAACGAAGCTCTGGGAGGAGGTCGCCGAAAGGTACGGGATATCCGACCTCGACTACCACCACTTCGACGGAAAGCACCTCGTCTGGAACCACCCGAATTTATCGCCAGAGGAGATGGAGGACCTCCTCGACTGGTCCATGAGGAAGGTGAACCCCCGGACTGCGCCCCTGCGGTCATCGGCGAGGATCTGGAAGAAGGCCTACGCTGAGGCGGGGGTCGCCGGGATCAGGGTGCTATTATCCTGCCTCGTCAGGGCTAACAGGTTCGACTACGGCGCTGGCCCGAGGATGCTGGATCGGGATTGAAGGGGAAAGGATTGATGGTAAGCGAGATGACGTCGAAGCTGGCCGGGGTGCGATCTTGAAGATCGTATATTCGGAGAAGTTCGAAGAGCGGTACTCAGCAAACTCCGTGGAGGGGCCCGACCGGGCGAGGCTCTCCGCCCGAAAGCTTCAGGGCCACGACTTCGTGGAGCCCCTCCCTGCGAGCCTCGAAGACGTATCGAGGGTCCACAGCAGAGAGCACATTGAGATGGTAAGAAGGAAGGGGATGCTGGCTCCCGCCCTACTGGCGGCCGGCGGGGCGAATCTCGCCGCTGAGATCGCCCTCCGGGGCAAAGCCGCCTTCGCCCTTGTCAGGCCGCCGGGCCACCACGCCTCCGCCACCACCGCCTGGGGGATGTGCTACTTCAACAACGTCGCCGTCGCCGTCAGGAAGATTGAAGATCGGATAGAGGGCAAGATCGAGGGGCGGACGGGTAAGGTCCTGATCGTCGACATCGACCTCCACTACGGCGACGGGACCGTCGGGATATTCCGGTGGGATGATGGCGTGAAGGTTATGAATGTGGGCGCCATCGACCCCGGATTCGACTATCTTGCCCTCGATCCGGCGGGCTACATCGGTCAGGTGGAGAGGGCCGTCGCGGAGTCCGACTTCGACCTCCTCGCCGTCTCGGCGGGGTTTGACACCTACGTTCTCGACTGGGGCGGCCTCATCGACCTCGCCGACTACCGCGAGATCGGCCGGATCCTCCGGGAGGGGGCGGAGGAGAAGAGCGCGGGTCGCAGGTTCGCCGTCCTGGAGGGCGGCTATCACCAGGACCTCCCCCTCTGCATCAGAAGCTTCGTTGAGGGGTTTGGAGGAGATTAAGCTCCGGCTCGGCCCTTTCTCCTCTATCGACCCGATCCCCCGCCCTACCGAGGCCGGACCCTTCGGCAAAAGAGACTTAAAGTTATAGGCCACGAGTTGAGGGTAGAGGTGAGAAGAATATGACCAAAGTAGGTGAGGTTTATCGGTGTGACGTCTGCGGAAACGTCGTCGAGGTCAAAGAGGCTGGCGCAGGCCAGCTCGTCTGCTGCGGAAAGCCGATGGTCCCGGCCAAGAAGGGATGATCGGCCCTTTTTTTAACCCAGGATTGTATTAGAATGGCAGCTTCAAACGCCGGGCCGTCGAAGGCGACATCAGGCCGAAAAGCTGATATCCCCGCGAAGGGAGTCGAGATGGGGCCCGATATTGATGCTTGAGATCGGATACCTGAAACTGGACAACCCTCTGGGGATCGTCTCGCCGAATGGCTCCCGGAACCCCGGAAGCCTCAACGGCTCGGCAGGGCTGGTAATGCTGGGGCGTTTCGACCTCTCCGAGGCGGCCCCCTCAGAGATAAAGAGGGCGATGGAAGGGTGGCAGAGCCCTTCGGCCCTGGGGTTCTCGACGACGGGAGGGGAGATCGAAGACCTGGCAGAGGCAGGGAGGATGGCTGCGGAAGAGGGGCGGCTGATGGAGGTGGTCCTCCCCCGGACCGGCGAGGTCGCCGACGCCGTAGAAGCGGTCAAGAGGATGGGCGCCACCCTATCGGTGAGGGTGGGCCCCGACGCCGTCGGGGATCTCAGGACCCTCGGGAGGGAGCTGAAGGAGGCGGGGGCCGACCTCCTCCACCTCGACCTCCGGGGTGCCGGCCCCGGGGCGGCGAAGGTGGTGAAGAGGATCTCTGAAGGCGGGTCCCCCCCCATCATGGCGAGGATCGAAGTCGGCGACTTCAAGGCCGCCAAGGAGATCCTCTCCATGGGGGCAGATATGATATCCCTATCGGATAAGGCAGACCCCGAGTTCGTCAATTGGCTCGCCGACGCCCTGAAGAGATACCAGAAGATCGTCGGCTGGTACAACGCCCCAAAGCACATCTGCTCCGGGGGGGACCTGCGGGCCGTCGCCTTCTGCTGTCCTCCCGTCAAGAATTGCCCCCTCCTGGGAGCCCTCAAGAAGATCGATGTAACCCCCCAGGAGTTCGTCGATATGAAGCTCGCATTGACGAGGGGGACGCCCCTGGAGCCGGGGGAGGGGACATGCTTTGGAAGCCTCACCTGGTGCTGTAAGATAACAAAGCCCTGTTTCATGAGGGATGCGGTCCTGGAGAGGCACGGGATCTCCCCCGACGAGTACATGAGGCTGAAGAAGAAGCTCTCCGAGGATCTTTTGAAGAGATGAAGACGGATCCTGACCGCATAGCGCAAGGGGCACAGCTATCGATGCTCATCGAGCTCTCCTCCACGCCGAAGCCGGGGAACGTCGACCGGTCCCACGACTTCGAGGAGATCAAGTTCCACCACTTCCTGATCAGCGCCGTCTCAGCCTACCCCGTATTCAGGGACGCCGCCCTGGGAGTAGAGCCGGCGGGCACGTTGATAAGGAGGGCGGTCTCGGCCTGGAGGGGCTGGGGGCTATCCCAGAACACCCACTTCGGGACGATCGCCCTCCTCGTCCCCCTGGCGAAGGCCGCAGGAAGGGGCGGAGATCTCCATGAAGAGGTAGCCCAGGTTCTGGAGGAGACGACGGCGGAGGATGCCGTGGAGTTCTACGCCGCCTTCAGGATCGCCGGAGCGAGGGTGGCGGAGGTGGAGGACATGAGCCTGGAGGACCCCACCTCATCGGACCGATTGCTATCGGAGAAGAGGACCCTCCTGGACCTGATGCACCTCTCCTCCGGCCATGACCTCGTGGCGAGGGAGTGGTCGACGGGCTTTGAGAGGAGCTTCGCCCTCTCCGGGATCCTGAAAGAGAGGGTCAGAGATCTGGGGATCAACGACGGGGTGGTCATCGCCTACCTCGAAGCGCTGGCACAGGTCCCCGACGGCCTCGTCGCCTCGAAGTTCGGCCCTGCCAAGGCGGAGGAGGCGTCTTGTAGGGCGAGGGCGATCCTGGGGCGCGAGGTCTCCGAGACCCTCCGCCTAGCCGGGGATCTGGACGATGAGTTCATAGAAGAGGACGTAAACCCCGGGTCGACGGCGGACATCATCGGCGCGGCCCTCTTCATAGCCCTGATGGAGGGCTCCATTCTCAGGAGTGAAGAAGGATGATTTATGATCTTGGAGAGATCGAAGAGCTGGGGATATTTGATGGGATCAACGAGATAATAGCCACCACGGAGGATGAGATGGGCGCCCCCAACGCCGCGCCCATGGGGCTGATAAAGGAGGGCGACCGCCTCTCGGTCCGGCTCTTCGCCGGATCTCATACCCGGGACAACATATTGGCCAAAGGAAAGTTCGTCGCCAACGTATCCCACGATCCGATGCTCTTCGTCGAGACGGCTTTAAACGACATCCCCGAAGATAGGTTCGTCGATAGGGACGGCGAGCTGACCCTCAGGGACGCCGAGGCCTGGGCGCTCTTTAAATGTGAGCCCAAGGATCTGGACATCGCCCTCCCGGAGGCGGAGTTCGTCAAGGGGGAGGTATTGAGCAGGGAGTTTCGGGCGGTGAACAGGGGGATTAACCTGGTGGTGGAGGCGGCCGTCGCCGCCACCCGCTACGTCGCCCTGAGAAGCGACCTCTACCTCGAGGAGATCTTCAGGATAAGGCGGATCGTGGGGCGGTGCGGAGGCCCCAGGGAGATCGAGGCGATGGACCGGCTCGATGAGCTGATGGAGCAAGCCATTGATGACTGAAAAGTTCTGACGGGCTGTTGGAAGTCGACGGTGGACGATGCAGGAGAGGCTCTCTTCGGGGTGTGATGGGCTGGACCGGCTCCTGGGTGGGGGGTTTGAGCCGGGGGTCATAACCCAGATCTACGGCGAGGCGGGGACCGGCAAGACGAACATAATCCTCCAGCTGGCGGTG
>JANKMW010000087.1 GCA_024649985.1 Methanothrix sp. | reverse complement strand
AGTCGGGGGCATCCTGCTGAGATTTTCGTGAAGGGCTCTATAAACCCCCATCCGACCGTTTACTTTATGGTCTCCTTCGCCCATAATAAAGGCCTTGGGGAATATGGCTATGAAGGCAGCAGCGATTTTACTTGGTCTGTTAATTCTAACCCTCTTTGGATCGGCGGAGGCGGCCTCAACCCTGACGGTCGTCGGCGAAGGGGAGATCCTCGTCCCGGCGGACAGGGTCTATGTCACCTTCACCGTGACCGCCGAGGACGAGAACGCCACCGTCGCATCGATGAAGAGCTCCGAAGGGCTGAACAGAACGATAGATGCCCTCGTAGACGCCGGCCTGAAGATCGAAGACGTCTGGTCCGGCAGGGCCAGAAGCGTATCAAGAATCCATTCCATCAGCAGGTTATCGAACAACTCCAACGCCGTCACCGTCGCCGAGGTGGGGGTTAGTCGGGTGATGGATCAGGCGACCGTCCGGCTCGACGCGGAAGATGAAGCCCTGGTCGATAGAACCCTCGAGGCGGCGAAGGCCCAGGGGGCCGAGGTGGAGATATCCGGGTACGCTCTGGCGGAGAAGGGCGCGGCCTTCGCCGAGGCGCGGAGGCTGGCGGTCGAAGACGCAGAGAGGGTCGCAGAATCCCTGGCTTCAGCTGCGGGGCTCGTCCTCGAAGAGAGGCTGGAGATATTCGAGCCTTCGCCGCCCCGGGTCCTGCAGCCCACCTCGGGGACGGACCCGGGGGCTTTGGAGGTGGCGGGCCTCTTCGACCTCTCTATGCTATCTCTCCTCGACCCCTTCGAGGAGGAGGTCTCCGGCGAGCCGGGGATGGTGACGGTCAGATCGAGGGTCGTCGTCACCTACCAGGTCTCGTAGTGGGTGGGCCGCTCTGAAACAGTCAAAAAGACCCGACCTCAGAACACTTTTTATTTATCCTGATCATCGTTATTACGGGTGATAATCTTATGTCCGGTGGCAAGATGGGATGGTTTTGCATTCTGCTTCTGACATCGATCCTGGCAACGGCTCCGGCTGCCGAAGCTCTGGAGATCGTGGGGGGCGATGTAGTCAACATAGACTCCCCGATAGCCGACGACCTCTTCGCCGGCGGCAACACCGTGAACGTCAACGCTCCTGTCGATAGCGCCTTCATCGCCGGTGGGAACGTCTTCGTAAACGCCCCCATAAATGGCGACCTGGTCGTCGCCGGAGGGGTGATTGAACTGAACTCCGATGTCGGCGGAAAGGTCGTGGCCGCAGGCGGCACCATAAACCTCCGGGGCGACGTCGAGAGGAACGTGGTGATGGCAGGAGGCCAGGTGAGGGTCCACCCCACCTCGGAGATTGGAAGGGATGCGGCATTATCCGGAGGCGAGGTCTATAACGCCGGAATGGTCAAGGGGACTCTCTGGGTCAGCGCCAGAAACTTCGAGAACCTTGGCTCCGCTGGCGCCGTCAAGTTCCAGAGGTGGCAGGAGGGGGCTTTTGAAGGCGAGTCGAAGGCCGTCATATCGACCTTCAGCTTCCTCATGATCCTGGGCTATTTGATCGTCGGCCTTTTGGCCCTTCGGCTGTCACCGGGCGGCGTTTCCGCCGTCGATCGGAAGATCAGGGAGTCTGCGCCGGCAAGGGCCCTGCTGGGCTTCGGGCTCATCGTCGCTTCGTCGATCCTCATCGTCATCTCGATGTTGACCGTCGTCGGCCTTCCCCTGGGTTTCCTCCTCCTGGCGTTCTTCGTCGCAGCCCTTCTGCTCGCAGACATTTTCGTCTCCTATAGCCTCGGCAGATGGGCTCTATCGACCCTGAACCAGGATAGGAACGATCTCACAGCCTTCGTCCTGGGCTACATAATTCTGAGCGTCCTCTTCCTTCTGCCCTATGCAGGACCCGTAATAAAGCTGATATCCGTCAGCCTCGGTTTCGGAGGGATCGTCGCTGCCCTGGACGAAAGTCGAAGGAGGGTTTGAAGGGAAACGAGAGGATCGAAGGTCGTCGCGGAGACGAGATGGCTCTGGAGGCGGAGGTCGGCTCATCGAGAGGGGGATCCACGAACGGATGTCTGGGTCACGAGGATGTCTGGGTCACGACTTCGGAAAAGGCGGCGATGGATTATGCCGACTTCGCCACTAACATTTATGATATAATATTACTCATTATAAGAAGCTTAATAAAATAGTCGCTGTGTCCCATTTTTCGAGAGCTATTTTGAGTTCACTATGAAAAAATCCATATACCAATAGGCTGCTAGATTCAAGAACAAAGAAGCCCAGGTGATGGACGTGAAGTCGATTATAGATGAGGCTCTTAACAGATCTGAGCTCGAGGGTCGCGCAGCTCCTCCGTCAAGGGCCATGGAAAGCGACGAAGATCTGGTGGGCCTGAGATCTCCGTCGAGGGCAATGGAGAACGACGAGGATCTGGTGGCGGTTCTGGAGCAGCTGACGACGGTTATAAAGGTAGTTGGCTGTGGAGGTGGCGGGTCCAACACCATCGAGCGGCTGGCCGAGACCGGGGTCGAGGGGGCACAGCTCCTTGCCATGAACACCGACGCTCAACACCTCCTCCATATAAACGCGGACCGTCGCCTCCTGATCGGGCGACGGACCACGCGGGGTCTTGGGGCGGGAAGCCTCCCTTCCATCGGGGAGGAGGCTGCGAGAGAGAGCATCGATGATATCAGGGCCGCCTTGGAGGGGGCGGACATGATCTTCATAACCTGCGGCCTTGGGGGCGGGACGGGTACCGGAGCCGCTCCCGTGGTGGCTGAGGTGGCAAGAGAGATGGGGGCCCTCACCATCTCCGTGGTGACCCTCCCCTTCGCCGCAGAGGGTGCGATCAGAATGGCCAACGCCGACGCCGGGCTGAAACGGCTCCGAGAGGTCTCAGACACCGCCATCGTCGTCCCCAATGATCGGCTGTTGGAAGTCGTCCCGGATCTGCCCCTCCAGGCCGCCTTCAAGGTGGCGGACGAGGTGCTGATGCGTTCGGTGAAGGGCATTGCGGAGCTTATAACGAGGCCTGGGCTGATAAATCTGGACTTCGCAGACGTCAGGACTATAATGTCCAACGGCGGCGTCGCCATGATCGGCCTGGGGGAGGCGGAAGGCGAGATGAAGAGCAAAGACTCGGTGATCAAAGCCCTCCGTAGCCCCCTTCTGGACGTGGACATATCGGGGGCTACGTCGGCGCTGGTCAACGTCGTGGGCGGGTCCAGCATGACGATATCCGATGCCGAGACGGTGGTGGAAGAGGTCTATGAAAGGATCAACTCAGAAGCTCGGATCATCTGGGGTGCCCAGATCGACCCCGCCCTCGACAACGGTATAAGGACGATGCTGGTGGTGACCGGGGTATCTTCTCCCCAGATCCTGGGCAAAGAGGACCTCAAAGCGAGCCGTGTCGTATCCAAGCACGGCATAGATTTCGTCAGGAGAAGGCGGACGGATATCTGACCTGGCTCGCGGCGGCTGGGATGAAAGTGCGAGAGCCCTCAAGGCCTTGGAATATTAATCGATCCAGAGGTCAACGGGCTATAATCATGACCCCGGAATGGTGGGCTTCTGCCGGGGTCTCATCCTTCTTCTGAGATGTGTAGCCGCTTCCTCTAGACGGACTTTTGGGGACGCCGTCGTCGACGGAGATCTCTACCTTCTGCATGTAGAGGAGAGTCTGGCCGACGCAGGGCATCTCTTTTAAGGTATCGGGATGGATGCGAACGGTTTTGAGCTTGTGACAGGTCTGAAGAATCCTATAAATGTCGCGGTTTGATGGCATAAAGGCTATTATGAGTTCCTCATCGCAGGGTGCAAGCCGCATCAGGTCGAACTCCGAATTTAAGGTTCGCGTCATCTCCAGACCACCTGAGATCTCTTTACTCCAAAAAGCTCTCGCGAAGCTCCGGCGCCTAACTTTCGAATCTCTTTGATTTTATACTGTGAACAACTAGTCTCTCATATATGAACTTATTGATTCAAAATAACTGCGGATTGATGGGCGAGATATTTTATATCATGGCTGGATATCAAACGCCGAGGATCGCATCCGGTGGAGATTACGCTCTTATGCCACCTCTCATGAAATTGATGAGGTAGCCTGTCTTGAGAGTTCAGCGACCCGGATATGCCATGAAGAACTTCAGCCTGCGTCCTATGTGAGATGGATGGGCGAACCTTTAAGATCTGAATGATAACATGGACCATGTCAATCGATGGAATTATAAAGCATCGAGATTGCTCGCTAAATATTGTTATGGGTGCTACGATTGGGTGTGAAATTATGGTGACAGAGAAGGTGAAGAAGGAGCTTGAGATGCTCAAAAGGCACCTCATAATCCTGAAATATGTGGTGGAGAACGAGCCGATCGGCATCCTGAAGCTCGCCGAAGAGACGGGGATACCGAGCCACAAAGTCCGATACTCTCTGCGGGTGCTGGAGCAGGAGGGGCTCATCGCCGCCTCGGCGCCTGGAGCGGTCACCACGGAGCGTACAGGGTCGTTTCTCGAAGATCTGGACCATGCCATAGACCAGCTTCGGGATATGATCGACGGGCTTAAAGAACTGAAGGTCGAAGGGTAGCATCCGATGCTCCCATATATAGAGGTCGCCAGAGCTCTGGAGGCGGTCAGAAGAGAGGAACGGAGGGACGATAAGGCAGAAGCTGTGGCATCTCTTCTCAGGAGCATGCTCCCGGAGATGCTCCGACCGACGGCTAGACTTCTATCGGGCCGGCTTTGGCCTCCCTGGGAATCGCGGGAGATGGGGATCGGCCCTGAGATCCTGGGAGAGGTCATCGGAGAGCTATCTGGCCGGGGCAGATCTGCAGAATCGGAAGGGTCTGACCTGGGAGATTTGGCTTTTATGATGGTTCAGAGGCGGTCCCAGCAGACCCTCACCTCTTCCTCGACGGATGCCCTTCAGGTCTACGACTCCCTCCGCCAGATATCAGATCAGAGGGGGCCGGGTTCCCTTTCCAGGAAGAAGTCCATCCTTAAGGGGCTTCTTCTGAACGCCACCCCTCTGGAGGCCAAGTACATAGCCAGGACCGTTCTGGGGAGGATGATGGTGGGGCTGGGCCCGTCTCTGATGGCTGATGCCATCGGAAAGGCCTTCTCTGTCGAGGCTGCTCAGGTTGAGAGGGCGTACGCCCTTCTCCCGGATTTCGGCATCGTGGCCCTCAGCGCCTATAGAGGGGAGATATTCGAGGTGAAGCTGGCACCCCCAAATCCTGCCAGGTTCATGCTCTTTGGGGATAATAGGGGGCAGGATTTTCCTATCTGGATGGAGGAGAAGGCGGCTTACGCAGTCAGGTACGGCGGTCTCAGGGTCCAGGTACACAAGTTGAACGACCAGGTATTCATTTATACGAGCCAGCTTCGAAACGTCACTTCGCCCCTCGACGACCTGGCAGAAGAGGTGATGAGGATAAAGGGGAACTTCATCATGGAGGGAGAGTTTCTCCTGGTTCATGGTGGCCGGATATCGCCCCGGTCGGATATGGTGGGGAGGATCAACCTCAAAGGCAGGTCAAAGGATCTGGCGACCCCCTCCTTTGCGGCATCGGATCTCCTATACCTGGACGGTCGGGAGATGATCGATGAAGGGTACGGAGAACGTCGGAGGCTTTTGAGCCGAGGGCTTAAAGGGGTGGCTGGCGAGCCCCTATCTTCAAAAGTATTTCTGGCGGAGGAGAAGGTCTCTTGCGATCCCGACGAGGTGATGGAGCTCCTCCGATGGTCTTTAGATCGGGGGTTCGGAGGGCTGATAATGCGCCATCTAGACGGACGTTACACCCCGGGTTCCAGGAGCAGGGGAGATGTGTTGATATCTCATATCCACGGCACAATCTCCGGCCCAAAGGGCTGATCCCGCATCGTCCTGGGGCCGCTTTCAGGAGATTGATCCTGATGAGACCTCAAAGATGGGCGCGTCATCTATTGATGGTTTTCATCAAGAATGGTCATTTGGTCTTCGTTTGCATTTCGAAATAAAAGTCCACCGCCGCTTTTTTTCGAGCGATACCGCCAAGAAAGTCTATATACGTGAAGGATCCTCAGTTCTTTGAGAGCCGGTCAAGAGTGCGGTTCTTCTCAGAGGGGAGAATATTTAAGCTCAGTATGTGAATATGTTTAGAGAGGTATCGGAGGAAGGATTAGATGACCAGAGGATTTTTGGCGGTTTCGGCGGCGCTTCTGGTGGCCGCCATAATGATATCGCCAGCTATGGCATATACCGTTTGCAGTTCAGCAAATCCATCATACACTATAGGCTCGGGAACGCCCTATCAGTATACCATGGGGTCCGGGGGCCTTCAGGCCTATACCATAGGCTCGGGAAGTCCCTACCAATACACGATGGGTTCAGCCGCCTTCCAGGGCTATTCCATCGGGATGGGCGCCCCAGCATCGAGCCTAGGATGTGAGGTTCCCGTTCCATCTGTCACGGTACCTGCAGTAGAGAGGCCCGTGGTCGAGGAGCCCGTGGTCGAGGAGCCCGTGGTCGAGGAGCCCGTGGTTGAGGAGCCCGTGGTTGAGGAGCCAGTGGTTGAGGAGCCCGCTCTCATGAACATCGTCGAGACGGCGATAGATGCAGGCAACTTCAACACCCTGGTGGCGGCGGTCGAGGCCGCAGGTCTCGCTGAAGTCCTCAGCGGCGACGGACCCTTCACCGTCTTTGCCCCCACCGACGACGCCTTTGCAAGATTAGAGGGACTTGACGAGATCGACAACGAGACCCTGGCAGAGATCCTCAAGTACCACGTCGCAGCCGGCGCCATCATGGAGTCAGACGTCGTGAACATGACGGCTATACCCACCCTCCAGGGCGGAAACCTCACCGTTGAGGTAACCGAAGAGGGCGTGACGGTGGACGGCGCCAACGTGACGGCGACCGATATCGTCTGCAGCAACGGCGTCATCCACGTCATCGACTCGGTCCTGATCTTGCCAGAAGAGGCGGAAGTCGCGGCCCCCGTTGAGACGATCGGCGACACCCTCGCCGACATCGTACCCCCAGAGATGGACGAAGGCGCCCTTGGTGACATAGTCATACCCGAGATGGACGAAGGCGCCCTTGGTGACATAGTCATACCCGAGATGGACGAAGGCACCCTCGGTGACATAGTCCCACCTTGAAACGGATACCAATACCAGGTTAGTCAGAGGAGATTTAGAGGAGAGACAGGCCCTAGATCTGTCTCTACTCTAACCTCTTCCCATGGCCATTTTTTCCCTGCCCATCGATGAGATCGAGATGAAAGCTGAGGTTATCCGGTTGATTATGCTGCATTGCTGGATCTTAGACCTCGGAGAGATGGAAACTTTTTCTCAACTGCAAGAGGAGGACCGATATAGTTGGAGGGAGACGGATGCGATCTGAAGTCGTCCTCGCTCTGATCCTCACCGCGTCTCTAATCTCCATAGGGGCGCCGAACCATCCTGATCTAGACCCGATACCCGACGCTCCTCTGGAGGGGCGGATTATCGAGGCGGACGTCCCTTCTGGGATAGACGTTCCGGACGATCCCGAAGGATCGAACGATCCGAAGTTGGGGGTTGGGATGCCCCTCCGGATCGATCCGGCCTTTCTCGCGATTGGAAGCGCCCCGAAGGTTCCGACGCCGGATGCCTCCTCGAAGGGGGATATCCCGCCGATCTCGGTCCTCTTGAACAAGATGGTCTGGTTCGATGTAGAAGACCGCACCCTGGACGGAAAGGGGCCCTACGGCAGGATGGTGGTGAACCGCGTTCCCATAGCTTCTCCGGTCTTCAATCGGCTTCTGGAGGATGCGGGGTACGCCAAGGTGAGAGAGTTCCAGCCCCTTTCAGCCCCCGGGGACTGGTGGAGAGATTCTAAAGCTTTTAATCTCCCCTCCAGAGGAGAGCTCCCCGCGGAGGGGTTTGGATCCGTCCAGGTCAAACGGTTTTACGTCGGATGGGCGTATTCGGACAAGTACCATTACCCTGACTGTCGATGGGCCAAGAACATCCCCCCCGGCGAGCAGGTTTGGTTCTCCAGCCCCGAGGTGGCGAGGGAGAGGGGGTACGCTCCCTGTGGGACCTGCAGACCGCCCTGAAAGGCGTGAGAAGCTTCCCTTTTCCCTCTATCTTTGGTGGTGCTCTTTGATTCGGTTGATAATTCGATTAGAGTTTTTAGAGGCACTGCGCATTAGCGTTTTTGAATTCGAGATGGACCAAAGGGTTATCTAACAAAAACAAGATCGGTATCGTTTCTCTTTGGATATATCAACCGAATCCAGGCGCACCACCC
>JANKMW010000086.1:5181-8283 GCA_024649985.1 Methanothrix sp. | reverse complement strand
GCTAATCGGTATCATTCACCGAGTAGTCTATGGCAATCCTAAAGAAGTTCTCAATCTGATGGGCCTTAACACAGCTTATGTCGAAAGAACAAATCTGACCTCGCGGCAGATGAACGGCCGAATAGTTAGAAAAACACTATCATTCTCCAAAAAAGAGGAGATGCTTGAAGCATCTTGCGTCTGGGAGGATTGGGTTTACAACCTGACAAGACCTGTTAAATCATTGAGAGTCGAGGTTAATGATGGCAAACGTCGCTGTAAATCAAGATCGTCTGCCATGGCGGCAGGCCTTACAGATCATATCTGGACGATTGAAGAGCTTATGAGGACTGTCGTAGTTCCAAATTGTATCAACTCAAAATAGGGAGACTACCTGAAATCTGGAGAGGGGTAATAAGAGGATAAACCCCTCTTCAAGATGGCAAGTTCTCCCAAGGTCTTATTTGGTAAGCCTTTACTCAATCCAATACCCTCAGTGTAAGTCTTTAGACAAACATGAAGCTATATACACTTTTCCTGGTCGCAGTCGAGTTACAAATTTCCAGAGGCCACCGCGAAAGCAGATTATATAACCACCTAGCCAGATCGTCTCTCTCATGGACGCTCCAGCCATCGCCGCCACCGGCCTTACTATGCGGTTCAACGGCTTCGCAGCCGTCGACGGGGTAGACCTCAGGATCGAGAAGGGTGAACTATTCGGCCTCCTCGGCCCCAACGGCGCGGGAAAGAGCACCATCATCAAGATGCTGACGACGATGCTCCGGCCTTCGGCCGGGTCGGCCGCGGTCTGGGGCTATGACATTAAAAAAGAGAGGGACGCCGTTCGTAGCTCCATCGGCGTCGTCTTCCAGGACCCGTCCGTGGACAGCCAGCTCTCGGGCCGGGAGAACCTCGACTTCCACGGCCGGATGTACGGGATGGACAAAAAGACCCGCGAGGCGAGGGTGGCCGAGGTCCTGGAGCTCGTCGACCTGACGGAGAAGGCCGACGTGCTGATGGAGGACTACTCCGGGGGGATGCAGAGGAGGCTGGAGATCGCCCGGGGTCTGATGCACCACCCCAATGTTCTCTTCCTCGACGAGCCGACCCTGGGCCTCGACGCCCAGACCAGGAGGTACATCTGGCGGTACATCGAGAGGATGAACGAGGATGAGGGCGTTACCGTCGTCCTGACAACTCATTATATGGAAGAGGCAGACCACCTCTGCAAGAGGGTCGCCATCATCGACCAGGGGAGGATCGTCGCGTTGGATACGCCAGAGAGCCTGAAAGACCTCATCGGCGCCGACATCGTCACCCTGGAGGTTGACGACTCCGTCACCGACGATCAGGTCCGGGCCGTATCGGACGTCGACGGGGTCGAGGCCGCCGACCGGACCGGCTCGATCCTGAGGCTCAGCGTCGACCGGTCCGAGGCCCGGATCCCCGAGATCATCCTCTCGGCGAGCCGGGCCGGGCTTCTGATCAGGTCGGTCAGCATGCACGAGCCGACCCTCGAGGACGTCTTTCTCAAGTTCACCGGCAAAAAGATCCGGGAGTCGGAGTCGGCCGGGGCCGGTCGGATGGCGGCGGTCCAGAGCAGGATGAGGACGAGGAGGCACTGACATGCTTCAGATCAACATCTACGCCATCTACAGCCTGTGGCTCCGGGAGATGATCCGCTTCTTCAGGCTGAAGAGCCGGGTCGTCGGTTCCCTCGCCCCGCCCTTCTTCTTCCTCGCCTTCCTGGGCTTGGGCTTCGGGTCGGCGGCGATGCCGGCGATCCCCGAAGAGGTGGGCTACGTCAGCTTCCTCGCCCCGGGGATCATCGGGATGACGCTCCTCTTCTCCTCGACCTTCGGAGGGCTCTCGATGCTCTGGGACCGGGAGTTCGGCTTTCTCCGGGAGATCATGGTTGCCCCGGTATCGAGGCTCTCCATCGTCATCGGAAGGACCGCCGGCGGGGTCACCACCGCCGTTTTGCAGGGGCTCATCATCCTCGTCCCCGGCGTCGCCATGGGCCTGGAGATCTCCGGCCTTCCGGGCTTTCTCCTCTCCCTCGTCTTCATGCTCCTCATCGCCACCACCTTCAACAGCCTCGGCCTCGCCTTCGCCTCCCGGATGAAGGACATGTCCGGCTTCTCATTGATCATGAACTTCATGGTCTTCCCGCTATTCCTCCTCTCGGGGGCGCTATTTCCCATATCGAACTTCCCCGGGTGGCTCCAGACCCTATCTCTCTTCAACCCCCTCACCTACGGCGTCGACGGCCTGCGGGGCTCCCTCATCGGCGTCAGCGCCTTCCCCCTCGCCCTCGACATGTTGATCCTGGCCGGATGCTCCGTAGCGGCCCTGAGCCTCGGAGCCTACCTCTTCGAGAAGAGCGACGTGGAGTGACTGCGGCTCCGGTGGGGTCGGTCCTGCCCCGATAAGGGGTGACGGCCGGAGGGCCGAGCTTCAGGAACGATCCGGGAAAACGATTTAACCGGGGCGGCTGAGAGTGAGGGCATGCTCCCCCTCCTCCTGTGGACGGCGGTCTTCGTCGCCGGCCTCGCGGTCCTGGTGAAGGCCTCGGACTCCTTCACCCAATCCGCCGAGAGGATCGGCATCTCCTTCGGGATCTCACCCTTCATCATCGGCGTCACCATCGTCGCCGCCGGGACCTCGACCCCGGAGCTCGTCTCGTCGGTCCTGGCGGTGATGAAGGGCTCTTCGGAGATGGTGGTGGGTAACGTCATGGGCTCCAACGTGACGAACGTCTTCCTCATCCTGGGCCTCTCCGCCATCGTGGGAAAGAAGATGGTCACAGGCTACGAGCTCGCCAACGTCGATCTCCCCCTCTTCGTAGGCTCAGCGCTCCTCGTCTCGGTGATGGTCTGGGACGGGATCTACAGCATCCCCGAAGCCCTCCTCAGCCTCGCCCTCCTCCTCGTATACCTCATCTACGCCCTGAGAGCCGAGAGGGTGGCGGAGGAGGTGAGGGCGAGGTTTTTGGAGGAGGAGGGGATCGCCCAGCCGAAGAGGAGGAAGCTCAGCCCCAAGGTCTACATGAAGCTGGTCATGAGCGCCTTCTTCCTCTACCTGGGAGCCAACTATACCGTCGTCTCGGTGGTGAAGCTCTCG
>JANKMW010000086.1:2105-5171 GCA_024649985.1 Methanothrix sp. | reverse complement strand
TGGGGATAGGGACCGAGATCATAGCCGCCAGCGCCGTCGCCCTGGGGACGTCCCTTCCGGAACTCGTCGTCTCCGTCAGGGCCGCCGCCATGAACAAGCCGGAGCTGGCCATAGGGAACGTCCTGGGGTCGAACATCTTCAACTCCCTGGGGATCATGGGGATCTCGGCGCTCTTCGGCACCCTCGTCATCCCGGCGGCGATTACCGGCTTCGTCATGCCGATGATGATCGTCGCCACCCTCCTGTACTTCGTTATCATCTGGGAGAAGGAGATCACCCTCTGGGAGGGGTGGATGCTGGTGATATTTTACGTCTTCTTCCTGGGGAAGCTCTTCGCCCTCTTCTGAGGCGGCGATGGATGGACGGGATAAAATATTTAATGCTTTGAAGAAAGAGATCCTCCCATGCTCAAGAGGTTCCTTCCCCTCCTCTTATTCACCGCTCTTGCGGCGTCCCTCTGGGCTCTCAATTACGTCTACCCAAACCCCCTCCTCCACAGGGCCTTCATCACCGCCGTCGCCGTCGCCATAATCCATCTCCTCTTCAAACACCTATTCGAGGAGCTTCTCATCGGGAGGATAACCGTCTCCAAGACCAGGTACTCCTTTCGAAAGACGGTCTCGATACTTTACCTCGTGGTCCTCGTCGCCGTCGTCATGAACATCTGGATCGAGAACACCCAGAGCCTCCTCGTCTCCTACGGTATCATCGCCGCGGGCCTCGCCGTAGCCCTTCAGGATCTCTTCAAAAACTTCTTCGGAGGGGTTGTCATCTTCGTCACCGGGTTATACCGGGTCGGCGACAGGGTCGAGATCGGCTCGATGATGGGAGACGTCATCGACATCGACATACTCTACACCACCCTCATGGAGATGGGGGAGTGGATGTCGGGAGACCAGGCCACCGGCAGGCTGACGATGATACCGAACGGGTACATCCTCTCCGGTTCGGTCAACAACTACACCAAAGATCACTCCTTCCTCTGGGACGAGATCAGCGTCCCCATAACCTACGACAGCGACTGGAAAGAAGCGGTGACAAAGATCCTCGCCGTCGTCAGGAGGGAGACGGCCGGCGTCGGCCGAGACGCCGAGGAGAGCCTCTCAGCCCTGGAAGAGAAGTACTACCTCCCCAGGAAGGTGGTGGAGCCCGCCGTCTTCATCACCCTGACAGACAACTGGGTAAACTTCGACATAAGATACGTGACGATGGTGAGGGAGAGGAGGAGTACGAAGAGCAGATTGAGCCGGTTGATCCTCGAAGAGATCGAGAAGTCCGATGATATTAAGCTCGCCTCCACCACCATCGATATCGTCGGATTTCCCGAATTTCAGCTCAGGGCCGGCGAGACGGGCCCGGAGAATGGGGGTCGATAATGGCCCGGCACTTGAAGATCAGGACCAATAAGGTGGGCCTGCCCCCGGGGACCCTCGTCCACGTCGGCGAAGAGAGGACCGAACCCGTCCGGATCACCGTCATGGACTACGACCAGGACCAGCTCCGCGAGTTCTGCCCTACATCCATAGATCAGTGCTCCGATTATAGGGACCGCCCCTCAGTCACCTGGATCAAAGTCGTGGGGGTCCACAGGCCGGAGGTGGTAGAGATGATCGGCAACTGCTTCGGCATCCACCCTCTCGTCCAGGAGGACGTGGTCCACACCGAACAGAGGCCGAAGATGGAGGACTTCGACGATTACATCTTCATCATCCTGAAGATGCTGAAGAGCGTCGATGACGGTGCGGGGGATGAGCAGATCAGGTCGGAGCAGCTGAGCCTGATCGTAGGCAGGGGTTTTCTCATCTCCTTCCAGGAGACTGAGGCAGACGTCTTCGATCCCGTCAGGGATCGGATCAGAAAGTCGAAGGGGAAGATCAGGAGAAAGGGGGCGGACTACCTCGCCTACTCCCTGATAGACGCCGTCGTCGACCAATACTTCTTGATCCTGGAGGAGGTGGGTGAAGAGTTGGAGGTCCTGGAGGAGGAGCTCTTGGCCGGCCCCGCCCCCGACGCCTCCCAAAAGATCCACCGGATGAAGCGGGAGATGATATTCCTCCGAAAGTCGGTCTGGCCCCTCCGGGAGGTGATAAGCCGCCTCTCCCGGGGCGAGTCGGAGATCTTCACCGAGCCGATGGGGATCTACTTCCGGGACGTCTACGACCACACCGTCCAGGTGATCGAGGCGATCGAGACCTTCAGAGAGATCCTCTCGGGGATGCTGGAGATCCACCTATCCTCCATAAGCAACCGGATGAACGAGGTGATGAAGGTCCTGACGATCATCGCCACCATCTTCATACCCCTCACCCTCGTCGCCGGGATCTACGGTATGAACTTCGAGTACATGCCGGAGCTCCGCTGGCGATACGGATACCCCGCGGTCCTGGTCTTAATGGCGTCGGCAGGGGCTATCATGCTCATCTACTTCCGGAGGAGGAGATGGATTTGAAGGTTACTGACGGGTGATAGCGTGATACTTCGATTGATAGAGATGGTCATCCCGGAGGAGGAGAGGGAGGGGCTTGAGAGGGTGCTGACGAGGGGCGGCCAGACGCTCCTCGGAATCTGGATCGAGCCGGTCCAGGGGGTCTGGGATAGGCCGCTCAGAGGGGTCTGGAATAAGAGCTTCGATAAAAGGGAGATCCTCGTTCGGATCCTCGTCTCAGCAGAGGAGTCGGAATCGGTTATCAACATGCTGGACGCGCGGTTCAAGAAGGTGGCCGGGTACAGGATAGTCGTCCTCCCGGTGACGGCGTCTCTTCCGAGGCCCCACATAGACGAGATGGAGCAAGAGGCTAAACCTTCCACAACCAAAGGCAAGAACAAGAAGGGAAGCGAGCGGATCGGAAGGGAGGAGCTATATGCGGAGGTCGCCTCCGTCGGCGTCTCAAAGGTCTACGTCTTCATGGTCATCCTCTCTTCCATCGTCGCCGCCTTCGGCGTTCTAAAAGATAACGTAGCGGTCATCATCGGGGCGATGGTCATCGCCCCCCTCCTCCTTCCCAACGTCTCCCTCTCTCTTGCGACGATCCTTGCAGACTTCGGCCTCGCCAGGAGGGCTCTGAA
>JANKMW010000086.1:0-2095 GCA_024649985.1 Methanothrix sp. | reverse complement strand
ATGTGGTGGGGGTGGGAACCGCCATCGCCATCTCCTACGCTCTGGGGTCCTTCCTCCCCGTCGATCCGGGAGACTCCGAGATCGCCTCCAGGACAGTGGTGGGGCTCGGCGACGTCGCCCTCGCCCTCGCCTCGGGGAGCGCTGGCGCTCTGGCCTTCACCACCGGGGTCTCCGCGACCCTCATCGGGGTCATGGTGGCGGTGGCCCTCCTCCCTCCTCTAGTCGCCTTCGGCCTCCTGATGGGCTCGGGCAACGAGAGCCTCGCCTGGGGAGCGATGCTCCTGTTCATTGCGAACTTCATAGCCATCAACCTCTCGGGGGTCGCGACCTTCCTCGCCCAGGGGATCAGGCCCCAGAGGTGGTCTGAGGCGAAGAGGGCGAAGAGGGCTTCCATAGCCGCGATGGCCCTATGGCTATTGATGCTCGCCCTCCTCGTCTACATAATCCTCGGATGGCGCCAGGGGATCGTGATATGACGGTTCGATCCGTCTGGTGAAAGTGAAGGGCGAAGATCATAACCGTGATGAGAGAAGATCCGGGATCGAGGTCGTCCTGAGGAGAGTTGATCTTGGCTGATCCCATTGCCCCCTTCACCGGAGGCGTTGACCGAGGTCCTGAAGAGGTCGTGAAAGTCGTCAGGCAGGTGACCCTGGCGGGCCTCGCCATAAACCTGGCCTTATCGGCCGTGAAGTTTGCGGCGGGGATCCTCGGCAACAGCCAGGCGGTGGTCGCCGACGCCGTCCACAGCCTCTCAGACACCGCCACCGACGTCGCCGTCCTGGTGGGGGTGAAGTTCTGGTCTAAGCCCCCCGACGGCTGCCACCCCCACGGCCACCAGAGGATCGAGTTTCTGGTGACGATCTTCATCGGCCTCCTCCTCGCCGCCGTCGCCCTGGGGCTCGTCTACAATGCCCTGGTGACCCTCCAAGTGCCCCACCGGAGCCCTCCTGGCCTCATCGCCTTCTTCGCCGCGCTCCTCTCCATATTCTCAAAAGAGCTCCTCTACCGCTGGACTATCTCGGTGGGAAGAGAGATCAAGTCCACGGCCCTCATCGCCAACGCCTGGCACCACCGATCCGACGGCCTCAGCTCAGTCCCCACGGCGGCGGCCGTCGCCGGGGCGGCCCTGGTCCCCGGCCTAGCCTTCCTCGACCACCTGGGGGCGATAGTAGTCTCGATGTTCATTCTCCAGGCGGCGTGGAAGATCGTCCGCCCCTCGGTGGAACAGCTCGTCGACCGCGGAGCTCCGGAGGAGATCTGCCGCGGGATCGAGCAGCTCGCAGCCACCACCCCCGGCGTCCGGGCGGTCCACGCCATCCGAACCCGCCACATCGGGTCGGGGATCGAGGTCGACCTCCACGTGCTCGTCGACCCCGAGATCTCCGTCGAAGAGGGGCACAGGATCTCAGAAGAGGTGGAGCGCAGGCTCGTAGAGTACGTCTCGGACGTTGTGGACGTCGTCGTCCACCTCGAGCCTTACAACGCCGAGGAAAGGAGGTGGAGATAGAGATGAGATCTTCTCAGACCTCATCCCCTCAGAGGAGATATGAAGTTTTCCAGACCAAAATGAGGGCGAATAATGATTATCAGATCATATAGAACGATTAAATCTACTTTTATCAGAAACTGAACGTTTTTAACGGGATGGATCGATATCTGAACCGTCAACGTTCGGCTCCGTTCGGCTCTAATTTTATCTATCGTTCAGGCCGAGGGGGGATCCGCCGGGGAGATGGCTCCAGGAGAATAGAGCAGATCTTCCTCGACGGTGAGGTGCAGAATATGAGACTAGGAAAGTATTTGACGACTTTGGCGGTGGTCTGCCTTCTGGCGACGCCCGCCATGTCAGCCCCAAATTGGGGTGAGAAGGGTGACAGGTCCGGAATGATGAACTGCGGCCCCATGGACCGAGGTATGGATCGAGGTCATATGGTCGGAGGCTTCTGGGGGGGCTTTCCCCTCGGGGAGGATCTGACCGCTGAAGAGATGGAGAATATGACCCTCGCAGAGCTCCGGGAGCTCAAAGAGCAGAAGTGGGCCGAGATGGAGAATATGACCCTCGCGGAGCTCCGGGAGCTCAAAGAGCAGAAGTGGG
>JANKMW010000085.1 GCA_024649985.1 Methanothrix sp. | reverse complement strand
GGAGCTACGGAGACCTCTCCATAACCAACACCGACTTTCATAAGCAGGCCATGACGATGACCCTCCTGGGGGCCGTCAGCTGCCAGCTCCTCAACGTCTGGACGCTCCGGTCCTGGGGGTCTTCCGCCTTCGAGAGGGGGCTCTTCAAAAACAGGCTTCTCATCGTCGCCATCCTCCTGGAGCTGCTCTGGATATACGCCCTCCTGAACGTCGGGGCGGTCCAGCTCGTCTTCAACACCTCTCACGTCCCCATCGATCATCTCTGGATCCTCATCCCCTTCCCGATCCTCCTCTTCGCGAGCCATGAGGCCTACAAGCGGAGGATCAGAAAGAGGGCTCAAAAGGAGATGGGTTCGGAAGGTCCCCGCCATCCTTGAAGAACCTATTTCAACTTAAGGGGCGTAGATCCTACTCCAGCCCACGCCTCTCTTGAGGCGGAAGCCGACAGATTTGTGGAGGTAACTCGATTGAGATCGAAGGGAATTGCCTATTCTGAGATCGTCCGACCCCTCTTGACGATCGCGGTTCTGCTCATCGCCGCTTCCTCGCCAGCGATGGGAGAGGAGGCGACGATTTATGCATCGCCGGTCGTGGCGAGCCCCGGGGACGAGATAGCCGTCAGCTACTCGGGAGCTGCCGGGTTTGAAAGCGACTGGATCGCCATCTACAGCGTTGAGGCGGCAAACGAAGATTATGGCGAGTGGTATTACCTCCGCGGGGCGAAGAGCGGGAATCTGACCTTCACCGCTCCCGGCGAAGGGGGGAGGTACGAGTTTCGGATGTTTGAGAACTGGGCAGGGGGCGGCGGCTACAACGATATCGCGAGGAGCAACGTCGTCACCGTCGAGATCGAACCGGTGAACCCTGTGAAGATCACGGCGTCCCCTCTGCGGGTGGCCCCCGGCGGGGAGATCACCGTCGGTTACTCGGGAGCGCCGGGGTTTGAGACCGACTGGATCGCCATCTACAAGGCAGGAGCGGCAAACGAAGAGTACGGCCAGTGGCATTACCTCCGCGGCGAGACGAGCGGGACGCTGGCCTTCACCGCTCCCGGGGAGGATGGGGAGTACGAGTTTCGGATGTTTGAGAACTGGGCAGGAGGCGGCGGGTTTAGCGAGATCGCAAGAAGCGAGATGGTATATGTGGGCACCTCAACCGCCTGAAGATGAGTTGGCGCGGTGGCGGTGGATCGGCCCGTCCCTGAAATCCTGGAGCTGATCTAGAAGGATGGGGGGCGGGGGCGACGGTCCGCTGGGTGGCGGGCATAACCTCCACCGCCGCTCTATCCGATGCGAGAGCGTCCCGATATCGGGCCGGATCTCACCATGCGCCCCCTCTCTCCGCATGGGATTTGACGAGGGCGCCGTAGGCCTCTCCCGACTCCGTCAGGGCTATCTTATCGCCAGCAAGATCGATGAGCCCCGCCAGCTCCAGCCGGTGGAGGTGGTAGTCGAGCATCTTTTCTCCCGCCGCCCCGGCTATCCCTTCGACCGATAGACATCCCTCCACCATCAGGATGATCATCCTCCTTCTGATGGGGTTTTCGAGGGCGTGATGGACGAGGGCCATCTCCTCGGGGGAGTCGGGCTTCGGCTTTCTTCCGATCTTCATGATTGATGATAGAATGGGTGTGGGTTGAGTATCTCCCTTTCGGTCGCAGATCGAAGAGGCGAAGTACTTCGCTTTGGCGGGGAAAAGAGAATTTTTTTTAAGAGGGTCCATCTCACTGGGCGACTTCAATGCATCTAGCTGATGTGGTCGGCTCTGGTATAGGGAGGTCGTCTTCCCTCAAGCCCTCAAGGTGAAACTCTATCGCTTCCTTCATCAGCTCAACAGTCTCCTCCTCGGTTTCACCGGCTGCAACCACTCCGGGTAAGTCGGGGCAGTATGCAGAGTAGTTTCTTTCACCCCGCTCAATAATAACTGTGTACCTGGTCATCTTCTATCTCCTTTAAGCCCGCCTGCTTTAATATGCTTTTCAAGGTCTTTGGGTGAAGGTCCAACTTTGGCTTGCCTGCAACGGTGACACGTCCCTTCTTAAAAGGGTGCTTGAATTGCCTATGGCTCCCTTTGGTTCTCGCCAGCCACCAGCCGTCTTCTTCAATCAGCTTGATAACGTCTCTGACCTTCAATTACCCTCCCGTTTAATTGGCACACCATGCCCAAAGGAGCACATTATCTCAGCCCAAAAGGATCTTCTCCCTCTGAAGCTCCTCCGCCGGCACCGGCCCCCTCTCCTCGTCGGGATAACCGAAGGCGATGATAGACTCAATACGCAGCTTATCGGGAAGGCCGAGGACCGACCGGACGTACTCCTCGCTCGTCTGCGAATCGTCGTGCATCCGCAGCCTGATCTGGATCCAGCAGGAGCCAAGGCCGAGGCTCTGGCCCGCAAGCTGCATAATGATCGATGCGATGGAGCAGTCCTCGATCCAGACGTCCGACTCGCGATCATCGGCGCAGACGACGACCCCGAGGCGCGCTCCTGAGAGAAATGACGACCCTGACGGCTTCGCCTTCGACAGGGCTGCGAGCTTTTCTCGATCTTCTACGAAGACGAACCTCCAGGGCCTGAAGTTTCTGGAGGTCGGCGACCGGAGGGCCGCCTCCTTGAGTAGCTCCACGATCCCGGGGTCGATATCCTCGTCCCTGTACCTTCTGATGCTTCTTCTCTTGCGCAGCAGTTCGATCATGAGATTCTTCCTCCCGGCCCTTCAATGGGCCGATGTTTTTCGGGCGGTAATCGGTATCTTCGACCGGAGATAAACCGGTTGCGATCTTCGAGGAGAAAGATAAACCCGCTTCGATCCTCGAAGAAAAAAGATGGCCGGGTCAGCCCCGGCAGCGGCCGCTTTCCCCTACAGCTCGTATATCCCGGCGCCGAGCCACCAGGTATCGTCGACCTTCATCACGTAGCTGACCTTATCCATCGTCTCGTTGGTGACGGGGTTCTTCCACCGGTATTCATAGAAACCTCCGCCCTCGGCGGCGAGGGCGATGGAGCGCATATCCCGGTTGATGTAGGCGCCTTCCTCGTCCTGGACGTCAAGGCGGTAGGTCCCCACCTCCGAGGGGAGGTAGGGGAGGACGAGGGCGGTGCCGTTGAAGTCCTGGGCGAAGATGTAGACGTCTCCCCGGACCCAGGGGCCTTCGGTATCCATGAAATCGGCCGCGGCCCTCTCCCTTCCTGCCACCAGGGCGTGGCTCGCCGCCTCCCGGACGAAGCCCTGGAGCTCTATCCTATTTGCCGGCTTCTTTTCTGAGAGGTTATCATCTTTGGAGCGCGAGCTGTAGATACCAGCCCCCAAAAACCAGGTCTCGTCGACCTTGGCGACGCGGCTGAGCTTCAGCTCCTCAGCCATCTCATTTTCGGGGTTTGGATAGATATAGTACGACTCCCCTTCGCCTCCCCTGGCCAGGGATATGAAATCCCGGACGAAGGCGACGCCGTTGGCGTCTTCGATATCGATCCGATCATCGCCGACGATATCGGGCTGGAAGGGTAGGGCGAGGGCGGTGCCGTTGAAGTCGTAGGCGAAGATGTAGAGGCCACCCCGGACGAACTCCCCGGCAGGATCGTTGAAGGCCGCAAGAGCCTTCTGCCTGTCGTTCTCGATGGAATAGTTCACCGCCTCATCGACGAAGTTTCTCAGAGATTCCCGATCCTGAAGGCTGAACCGGGGAGGCTCGGCTGAGATGTAGATCCCGGAGCCTATCCAGAGGTCGTCGTCGACCTTTACGACGCCGACGAGCTTCAGCTCATCGACGTTATCGGCGGCGGGGTTGGGGTAGACGTTGTAGATGAGGCCTCCGCCCCGCCCTGCCACTTCCATCAGGTTCTTGATCATGGGAACGCCATTGGGGTCGACGAGGTCGAGGTTGTTTCTGCCCACCAGCTCCGGAAGATAGGGGTGGGCGAGGAGCGTCCCGTTGAAGTCGTAGGCGAAGATGTAGAGCTCGCCCCTGACAAACTCGCCATGGGGGTCGCTGATGGCCTTCAGCCCTTCGATCTTGCCGTTCTCCAGAAGGCGATCTCTCGCCTCGTCCAGGATGGATGCCATCTCCTCGCCGGAAGTCCGGCCTTCCATCGCCGCCAGATTGGGGCCTGGAGGCTCATCGGGGACGACAGATGCCCCAGGGCTGGCGACAAGGCCGAAGGCCAGGAGGAGCGAAAAGGTGATCCGTATGTATGTCATTGACATAATCCTATCCTCGCCATGTTAATCCGTTATATCGATTTTGCTGCCTTCAGAGGAACGATATTATAGGAACGATATGTATTACGGCCACAATTAGAGTTGAGGGATCAAATAACATTTAAAGCTAATTATATAATACGATTTATGAAAAACTTTTCCGAGAGGATTCATCTGCAGATCAGCCCATGGTGATATATAGCCGTCCCGACCTTCCGAGAGCTGGCCGACGAAGGGCAAGATTCGATTCGTCCCGTCTCATGTAGAGGAGGGTTTCTACAACGCCGTTAGAGAAGAGCGATGTTGACAGGGTGATGAGCCGTCGGTGGGCGGTCTTCGGCATCCTCGCCTCTGCCTACTTCTTCGTCTACTTCCACCGGGTCTCCACCGCAGCGGTGGCGACGGACCTGGAGGCGACCTTCGCCGTATCCGCCGCCTCCATCGCCCTCCTCAGCTCCGCCTACTTCTACGCCTACACCGTCATGCAGCTTCCAGCGGGGCTATTGACCGACAGCTGGGGGCCCAGGAAGACCGTCAGCGCCTTCACCCTCCTGGCCGCGGCCGGAGCGATCCTCACGGGGATCGCCTCTTCCTTCGAGCTGGTGGTCGTCGGACGGGTGATGATCGGACTGGGGGTCGCGATGGTCTACATCCCCACCATGAAGATCATCTCGACCTGGTACAGGACCAACGAGTTCGCCACCCTCTCGGGGATCCTCCTGGCGGTGGGAAACCTGGGCGCCCTCGGCGCCGCAGGACCCCTCGCCTTCTTCTCTGCAGCCCTGGGCTGGCAGCAGGTCTTTCTCATCCTGGGGGCGATCACCCTCGCCATCGCCGTCGGCGCCTGGGCGATTGCCCGGGACCGGCCCCAGGATGTGGGACTTCCCGCCATATCCGAGATCGAGGCGTACGAGGGCGGCGGATCGGAGCTCGACGACGGAGGGCCGGAGAGGATCCCCATGGGGGCGGCGCTGAAGATGACCTTCGGGTCTGGGAGGAAGTTCTGGCCCATGGCGGTCTGGTTCTTCTTCATGTACGGGAGCGTCATGGTCTATCAGGGGCTCTGGGCAGGACCGTTCTATAGCGACGTCCTGGGGTGGGTGAAGACGACCTACGGCATAGTCCTCACCTTCATCGGGATCGGGATGATCTTCGGCTGCACCACCGCCGGCTACATCTCCGACAAGGTCCTGGGGTCTCGAAAGAAGGTCCTCGTGGCGGGGTCCGTCGCCTATACCGTAATCTGGGCTGTTATATGGTCCACCGCAGGATCGATATCAAGCCCCCAGGCCTACATGGCCATAAACTTCTTCTTCGGCTTCTTCGGCGGGTTCTTCGTCGTCAGCTACGCCCAGATCAAGGAGCTCTTCCCCATGGCGATCGTCGGGACGGTGACGGCAGCCCTCAACATATTCCCCTTCGCCGGAGGGGCGGTCCTCCAGCAGGTCTCAGGGCTGATCCTCACCTCGAGGTCTCCGGAGGCCTACCAGAGCGTATGGCTCCTGATGCTCGTATGCATGATAGTCGCCACCGTCGCCGTATCCCTCTCAAGGGAGAGCGAAGAGGCGAGGGAGAGAGCCAACCAGATCCAGGGCGGGGGGTCGCTGCGGCGGTGGTTATTCGGATGATCCTCCGGCCCTTGCGGATCCGCGAATCGCATAGCTCTATAGACTCCTAGCGCCATCTCGTCGACGGGAGTGAGATTTACATGGCCGAATTATCCCGCATCTGTCCGTGGTGGCTGGCACCGACTCTGGATAATCCTATTCGAAGGCTCGTCCACAACCCGGAGAAGATCCTTGGGCGGCTCATAGAAGAGGGAGATACCGTCCTGGATCTCGGGTGCGGCTCGGGGACCTTCACCATCGCCATGGCGAAGATGGCGGGCGAAGACGGTCGGGTCATTGCCGTGGATCTGCAGGACCGAATGCTGGATCTCCTGAGGAATAAGGCGGCGAAGGAGGGGCTATCGTCCCGAATAACCACCCACCAGAGCAAGCCGGATAGGATCGGCGTCTGCGACGAGGTCGATTTCGCCCTCGCCTTCTACATGGTCCACGAGGTCGCCGATCAAGGGCGATTCTTCGAGGAGGTCGCCTCCCTTCTGAAGGAGGATGCCTGCCTCCTGATCTCCGAGCCGAAGTTTCACGTCTCAGAATCCTCTTTCAGACGGATGAAGGAGGCGGCAGAGGGGGCGGGGCTTGCGCCGACCGACGAGCCGAAGATCAGGTTCAGCCGCAGCGTCCTCCTCCGACGGGGATGAGCAGTTCTCGTAATCTATTGCATCTGCAGGCCCCTTCCAGCCGATGTAACGACGAGGCTATCCGGGGGACCCTCTTCCGGACGGGGGATGAGCTCCAGGCCCATGTCGACGGACTCAAGAGACTCCAGGCCCGGACGGCGGAGGAGCTGGAGGCGCTCCTCCCGGCGGTGCTGGATCGGGCCTTACGGGGGGATCTCTGATCCCGCGCCGCCCGAAGATCGCGCTCCTGGATGACTGGCATAAGGTGCAGGCGGATGGACCAGGAGACCAGAATACTTCGGATGCTTTCGGCCCCGGGGCAGGTCTTCCCGGCAGGAGGGGAAGGGCACCGGTACATTTTTAGAGGGTTGCGACTATCGGTTACCATGAGGGGGTTATTACGAATAGAGAGCTCATTTTGGGACCGGGGATCTCGGCGGTGATGGCAGTGGTGGCGGTGACGGGCGCGGCACTGCTGCTGGCGGCCCTTCTCGCCACCTCTGCCTCCGCCGCGGCCTCCGCCGCAACAGCCGACGGGGCGGCGGACCTCATCTTGGACCTGAAGTACGGCCAGGCCGACCTCCGGGAGAAGGCAGCTCGATCCCTGGGCGCGGTCGCCGACCCTGAAGCCGTCGATCCCCTCATCACAGCAATAAACGACGACGCGGCAAAGGTCCGATCTTCCGCCATCTGGGCCCTGGGAGAGATCGGCGACCCCGGAGCCGTCGACCCCATCATCGCCGCTCTCAGGGACGCAGATGGGGACGTCCGGGGCGAAGCCGCAGAGGCCCTCGGCAAGATCGGCGACCATCGGGCCGTCGCTCCCCTCATCGATGCCGTAAAAGACGCCGAGCCGTCGGTCCGACTCAAAGCCGTCATATCCCTCGGGACCATAGGCGACCCGGCAGCCCTCGAGCCCCTCGCCTACCTCGCCCTCAGAGATGGGGACGCCGGGGTTAGGGGGGGCGCCGTCGACGCCCTCGGCAAGATCGGCGATCCCGGTTCTGTCGATCCCCTCATAAGAGCTTTGAGGGACTCCGACCCAGAGGTTGGAGGGAAGGCAGGCAAGGCCCTCGTCAAGATCGGCGAACCCGCGGCTTATTCCCTCATGGAGGCTCTGAAGGACGACGATCCCATCGTCCGGGCGAGGGCAGCCGCTGCTCTCGCTGAGATCGGCGACCTGGGGGCGGCGGGACCCCTCATAGAGGCCCACCTCTTGGAGGAGACGATCGCCCTCGACCCGGAGTCGGCCCTCGTCTGGGTCGGCAGGGGGCTTGCCCTCTACGATCAGGGGAGGTGCGAAGAGGCGATCCGGGCTTACGAGATCGCCATCACCCTCAACCCCCTCGACCCCTACCCCTGGAACAACAGGGGCGTCGCCCTCAGGGACATGGGCAGGTACATCGAGGCGATCGAGGCGTATGATGCGGCCATAAACCTCGATCCCGCTTACGCCCACGCCTGGTACAACAAGGGGATCGCCCTGGGAGAGCTGGGGCGCCACCATGAGGCGGTTATCGCCTACGAGGAGGCGATCCGCCTCGACCCCGAAGACGCCAGCGCATGGAACAACAAGGGCGTGATCCTCTACCTCATGGGCAGATATGAGGAGGCGGTCGCGGCCTACGAAGAGGCTGTTCGCCTCGACCCGGGATACACCCAGGGCTGGAACAACAAAGGCGTCGCCCTCTACGATCTCGGAAAGGAGGAAGAGGCGATAGAGGCGTACGATCTCGCCATAGGCCTCGATCCAGAATACGCCCACCCCTGGAACAACAAGGCTCTGGCCCTCAAGAGCCTGAAAAAGTATGACGAAGCCCTCCTAGCTTATGACGAAGTGATAGGCCTCGACCCAGAAGATCCCGAGGCCTGGTGGAACAGAGCCGCCGTCCTCCATGCCCTGGGAAGAGAC
>JANKMW010000084.1:809-8361 GCA_024649985.1 Methanothrix sp. | reverse complement strand
CCGCGACCGGCAACAGCCATTTCCGGGACGGCTGCGGCATCCAGCCCCAGGGGACGGCCTTCATGCCCTACGACGGCTACATGGGCGAAGGGGTCGACACCACCGAGTACCTCGACAAGATGCTCACCGACGGGAGCAGCGGCCTCGACCATCCGGCGGCGGTCATCGTCGAGACGATCCAGGGCGAGGGCGGGATCAACGTTGCGAGCAAAGAGTGGCTCCGGTCCCTCGAGGAGGTCTGCAGCAAGCACGACATCCTCCTGATCGTCGACGACATCCAGGTGGGGTGCGGCAGAACCGGGACCTTCTTCAGCTTCGAAGAGGCGGGGATATCGCCGGATATCATAACCCTGTCCAAGTCCCTCAGCGGCTACGGCCTGCCCATGGCCGTCGTCCTGATGAAGCCACAGCTCGACTTGTGGAAGCCCGGAGAGCACAACGGAACCTTCCGGGGAAACAACCTCGCATTCGTCACTGCCCAAGCAGCGATCGAGGAGTACTGGGGGGACGACTCCTTCTCGAGAGATGTAAAGAAGAAGGGTAGGATCGTCCGAGAGAGGCTTGAGAGGCTCGTCGACCTGGACGATAGAGGTATCCTCTCGGCCCGGGGAAGGGGTATGATGCAGGCCCTCGACTGCAGAACCGGCGATCTCGCCTCTCGAATCTCGGCCCTAGCCTTCGAGAGGGGGCTCATCATCGAGACCTCCGGCTCCGACGACCAGGTTTTGAAGTGTCTGATACCCCTCAACATCACCGACGACGAGCTCAAAAGGGGGCTTGCTATCCTGGAGGAGTCGGTCATCGAGGCCCTCTCAGAGATCCCTGATGAAGCCGCCGAAAAATGGGCTGAGAAGCTCTGGATGGAGGTTCTGGCATGATCGTGAGGAGCTTGAGGGACGCCGAGAGGTCCGAGAGGAGGGTCGTCGCCGAGAACTGGGAGAGCACCCGACTCCTTCTGAAGGGCGACAATATGGGCTTCTCCTTCCACATAACCACCATCTATCCCGGGACCGAGACCTGCATATGGTACAAAAACCACCTCGAATCGGTCTACTGCATCGATGGCGAGGGAGAAGTGGAGGTCCTGGACGGAATAGACGGCGGAGGGGACGGAAGGTCCGATTCCGGAACGCACGGCGACGCCGAACCCGGATTAAACGGCGGCAGGATCTACAAGATCGCCCCCGGTACCCTCTACATCCTCGACCGGCACGACCGCCACCTCCTCCGAGCTAAGACCGCCCTGAAGCTCGCCTGCGTATTCAACCCACCCCTTGTCGGAGGAGAGATCCACGACGAGGACGGCGTCTACCCTCTGGAGGCGGAAGAGGTTAGGGGTTGAGGAAAGTAAGCCTCCGACCCTCCAAAATTTTATAAAATCAATTAGAATTAAAAATTTATCGAAGAACATAGAAATGCTTAAAATTTATTGGAGCGAAAAAAGGTCCAAAAAGATTTAAAAACGAGGTTTAGAATGATTCCTGAAGGAAGAACTGTTAAAGTCAAAGTAAGAAACTTATCGATGATCTTCGGTGAGAGGCCTGAAGAAGCGTTGCAGCATCTCAGGGATGGTTTGAATAAAGATGAAATATTCGAAAGGACCGGTCAGATCGTCGGCGTCTACAACGCCAACTTCGAAGTGACCGAGGGTGAGATCTTCGTTCTTATGGGCCTTTCTGGCAGTGGTAAATCCACCCTGCTTCGATGCATAAACCGGCTTTTTGAGCCCGCAGCAGGAGATGTGCTCATCGACGGTGAAAACATTCTGGATTTTACGCCCCAGCAGCTGAGGGAGGTCCGCCGGAAGAAGCTCGGCATGGTATTCCAAAACTTTGCTCTATTTCCCCATAGGACGATAATCGAGAATGTAGCCTACGGGCTTGAGGTGAGGGGAGTCTCAGAAGAGGAGCGGCTGTCTAAGGCGGCTGAAGTGTTGAAGATGGTGGGCCTCCAGGAGCACGCTGATAGCCTCCCCTCTCAGCTCAGCGGCGGGATGCAGCAAAGGGTAGGGCTTGCAAGAGGCCTCGCCAGCGATCCTGACATATTACTCATGGACGAGGCCTTCAGCGCTCTCGACCCCCTCATACGAAGAGAGATGCAAGACGAGCTTCTAGACCTTCGGGACAAAGTTAACAAGACGATCATCTTCGTCTCTCACGACCTCGACGAGGCGCTGCACATAGGGGATAGAATAGCTCTCATGAAGGATGGGAGGATAATCCAGATCGGAACCGGTGAAGATATCCTGAACAACCCGGCCGACGAGTACGTCGCCAAGTTCGTGGCTGGGGTTAACATGGCCAAGATCCTCACCGCCGAAAGGGTGATGAATAGGCCTGAGCCGGTGGTTTTAGACAACTCCACCCCCGAAGCCGTCCTCAGGCGGATGATAAAGTACAAGAAGAGCTTCGCCTTCGTGACCGATAAGAATAAGGAGTTCAGAGCGATTTTGACGAAGGAGGGCGTAAAAGAAGCTATTGATAGCGGCAAAAGTCTGCAAGAAATCTTAGTCCTTGAGACCACCATCGTACCTCCTGAAACTCCGGTCACAGAGCTGATATCTCTTGTTGCTGGATGCTCTCATCCGCTGCCCGTGGTGGACAACCAAGGGACTCTGGTGGGGATTATCGGGCACGTAGCGCTTCTCAACGCCCTGACTCCGGGGGTGGTCGAGAATGGCGCTGCCTAGGATTCCACTGGGAGACGGCGTGGAGTTGGCTGTCGAATGGGTGGACGCCAATTTTGGAGGAATTCTCGATCTTCTGAGCATGGTTCTGAGCACGCTGGTCGGTGGTCTCAAGGATTTGCTCCTCTTTCTTCCGCCAGTAGCGATGGCAGCCTTTATCGCCGCCTTGGTCTGGGGGGTGAGCAGAAGGAATCTGAAGATGGCTACGGGCACCCTTTTAGGTCTTCTCCTGATCGAGAGCATGCAGCTTTGGAGCCTCTCGATGGAGACTCTGGCGCTGGTGATCTCATCGACCATCGTTGCCCTGATGATAGGAATCCCCGTCGGAGTCCTCTGTTCCAGGAACGACACCGCAAATGGGGTAATCACTCCGATACTGGACCTAATGCAAACGATGCCCTCTTTCGTATATCTGATCCCGGCCGTTATATTCTTTGGCCTGGGGAACGTCCCGGGGATCATAGCCACAGTGGTCTTCGCCATGCCCCCCACGATCCGCCTAACCAACCTGGGGATACGACAGGTCGCAAATGATCTTTTGGAGGTTGCAGAGGCCTTCGGGTCCACCCCGAGACAGAAGCTCCTGAAGGTCCAGCTTCCTTTGGCGATGCCAACGATCATGGCCGGGGTAAATCAGTGCATCATGCTCTCCCTCTCTATGGTGGTCATAGCCGCCATGATAGGTGCCCGTGGGCTTGGATACCAAGTCCTGGTGGGGATTCAGAGGGTGGACATAGGAACGGGGTTTGAAGCAGGGCTCGCCATCGTGATCATAGCCATGGTCCTGGATCGAATCACCCGAAGCCTCACCAAAAGATAGGTGGTTCTCATGCCAAAACGAGTTTATTGCCGAGGATTGAGAGGTTAAAAGTGAAAACGATTCTGTAAGGATGTGATGAATTTGGAAGATAACAAAATAAAGACTCCAATGATTCTGGGTCTGTTGGCCTTGACCGCGATCTTCGTCTCCGGCTGCATCGACGACGGAGATTCGGTCTTGGAGAAGAAGGAGGTTTCGATAGGCTATGTACTCTGGGACGGCGAGATCGCCAGCACCAACGTCCTGAAGCAGGTCTACGAAGCGGCTGGATATGACGTTGAGATCATCGCAGTAGACGCAGGTCCCCTCTACCAGGGGCTAGCCAGAGGCAATTTCGACCTGACGGTCTCCTCTTGGCTTCCCGAGACCCAAAAGAACTACTGGGACATATACAGGGACCAGATCGATTACGTCGGACCCAACCTCGAAGGTTGCAGAGTCGGGCTTGTGGTGCCCGCCTACGTCGGCATAAACTCCATCGAGGAGCTAAATGACTTGAAGGCCGATTTCGGCGGCAAGATCGTCGGCATAGATCCTGGAGCAGGGATCATGCAAAACACCGAGGATGCCATAGAGATGTACGACCTAGACTACAATCTTGAGGCCAGCTCCAGTGCCGGGATGGCGACGGCCCTCAAGAGGGCCATCGATAGGGAGGAATGGATCGTCGTCACTTTATGGTCGCCCCACTGGGCCTTCAACCGCTGGGATCTCAAGTATCTGGACGATCCCCTGATGGCCTATGGGACTGGAGATAACGCCACCACCCTCGCCCGTATAGGGCTCGAGGAAGAGAAGCCCGAAGCCTACGCCATCGCCGAGAGGTTCCACTGGACCCAGGAGGATATCTCCGAGGTGATGATGGACATCGAGAACGGAATACCAGAAGAACAGGCAGCTGCAACCTGGATATCGAACAATCCCTATAAGGTAAAATACTGGACCGAAGGGCATAATCAGGCTTAAAAGACAATAGCCGAGCTTCATAAACCGGCGCCCTTTTATGCTGCGATCATCCAGGTCCCACCAAGAGGCCAGGGTGATCAGATATTCTTTTTTCCGTTTTTATTGTTCCTTGTTGCCGTTTTATCTTGTTACGGCCGGAAGAAGATATCGTCTTATAATTGCGGCGTTCTGAATTGGGAGGATGGAAAGGGCTTGAGAGCACTACCAGCCGCTCTCCGCCTTCCATGAGGCCCCTTTGAATACCGTCCCCGGATATTTGACCTCGGAGGTGAACTCTTCGGTCACCAGGCGGTACTGCCTCTGGTTACGGTTACCGCGACGTTCGAGGACGCCGTCGTAGTACATCCGCGAAAGGTAGGTCGACACAGTGCTGAGCTTTATGTCGTCGGATACAGCCTCGTATCGGTCCCTCAGCTCGTTGGACGAAAACCAGGATTCTGGGAACTCTTCCCTCACGAAGATCTCCAGCCGGTCCCGCAGAGTTCTATTGTCCTCGGATTTCGGCGGGGCTGCATCTCTGAAGTCGTTCGTCCCCCCCCTGAAGACGCCTGCAGCGGCCAAGAAATCGATGACCTTCTCTCGGACGATCTCGCCCTCGAATACGTGAGTGGACCTCATTCCGTCCTCTTCGATCTCGATCTTGACCTTCATCTAACCTACCCTATGTCCTGGGGGACTGCTGCTAAGATTCAGCTTCTGACCTATCCGATAATGGAGATGGAGAAGCCCGGCCGACGGATCGAAGGAATGGTTAATGGCGAACCAGGACTAAATTTAGCAATCCTCCTGATCCGCCCCCCCCTTCATTTAAACCCTTCACTGTACGATGTTAATCGCGACGAGTGATGAAAGGCGGAACGGGATTGGAGCCGTCTCGGAAAGCTCCATCCCGTTCCACCCGCCCCCCTTCATTGCGCTATCTCCCTTACCAGTTGCTTAATTATGGACTAGGCAGAGTGAAACCCACGATCTCCCCTTCACTTCCCCTACCATTGGTGAACCCTCCGCCCCCTTCAAAGCGAAGGACCCCCTTCATTGCTCTGTGATCAGACAGGACGTGAATTTAATTCTGCCAACATCCCCTGTGTTATGTAGGTATATAAACTTTTCTGAGTGTAGGGAGTTGTAGTAACCTGATAAAAACGATTATTTCAGGTTTATTTTCAGAAAAAACCTGAAATAACGGTTTTAATTTTGTTCACAATACTGGAAATCGGTTTTGAAATTGAATGATTCTAATATCATATGATTCATACTCATCCGAGAAATAAAAATTGGAGGAATCGGAAATTTCCCCAATCCACCTCGGGAAAAAGGTTGTAATACCTACAAATCGCCTCATCGCCATTAGCTGCGAAAGTACGGCGGGGCTCTCTGAGCGACGATACTATGCGCCCCGATGGTCAGTCGCGAAGGGTCCTTTGGAGAGGTCTTCGTACCTCCGGCCGCCACGGCACTTTATACAGGCCCCGGAGACGGGGTCGAAACACCGAGAGCATACGAGTCTCCCACAGAGTTGACAGGAAAAAAGCAGGTCAGCCCTGCCGCATATGCTGCAGATTCCCACAAGTTCCATGGTATCAAGATGCCTGATACGGCTCGAAGTACTCCTCCACCAGCCAGTCGCCGATCTCTTTCATATACTTGCGCTTCCGCTCATCCTCCATAGCGGCCTGGTAGATCTCGGATAGGTCTTCGTACATGTATGCCCTCCAGGCTGGCGAGAACCCATTTAAATCTGTCGCGCACATATTATGGTAGACCTTATGGTAGACCTATCTAGGCCGTTAGAAAAGGCAAAGAGGCCTCATGCGGAGGCTCAAGCCCCGCGTTCCTACAAGGAGGCGGCTCTTCTACCGTTCTCCTTCTTCCAGAATATCAGTGCTACATCCCTTGAGTCATAAACGCCTTTCAGCACGCCGGCGTGGAGGGGGTGGTCCCCACAGACCGCCACCATCGTCCTTTCGGCCGCCGCGGCGGCGAGATCTCCCAGATGACCGTCGATTTCAGACGCCGCCCCCCTGATCTCCTCGATCCCTCCTCCATCATGCGCGATCCGGTCGATCCCGAGGAAGTGGGCAACGAGGAGCCTCGGCTCGGTCTTTAGCGCCTCGAGCGACCGTTCCAGGATCTCACGGTCGAAATTCCGGCCGACGAGGCTCTTGGAAACGCCCATCACCGTCGTCACGAAACCGTTGAAGGTTCGAGCCCCCTCCTCTTCCATCACCACCGCAGATCGGATCATATCTGAGCTCGCCCATTCCAGGAGGCTCCTGATCTCTGAATCTGAGGCTTGGCTTGTGTTGCTGATCCCATGTTTTTTGGGCATGAGGCCTGTGAGGATCGATGCTATGGCGGGGGCGGTGGTGGCGGCGACGCATTCCGCCTTGAGGAGGACCCCCTCGGAGGCCATCGATCTCATATTGGGAAGGTCCAGCTCCAGAGCTTTGTAGAGGCCGTATCCCAGGCTGTCGACGATCGCCAGGACGACTCTGTCGCACTCCCACCCCTCCACAAGGTCGATGGCCCTCCCGTCGGTAGGGGGGGTTTTCACCCCCAGGACTCGGGCCATGGTGGGGGCTACATCTATTAGCTTGATAGATCCCGACATCTTCCTCCTGCTTGCCGCTGTCACTATTGGAGCCCCATCGCTTAGGTTTGGCGGTCAGGGGTCGAACGCGCCTCCTCTCGACCTGATCCCATTCACCGTCTTGAGTTGAGGGCCACCGCTATAAACTCTGATCGAATAGTTGATGTTGATGGATCCTGAGATCAAAGCGAGGCTGATATCGTCGGGGACCGTCGAGCTTCCGGAGCTCCTCCGCCCATCCGGGCCCGTCTCGGCCGCCGGTCCCGGCGCCGGTGAGATGAACGTCTTCTTCAGATCGGGGGGGACGCGGGTCAGACTCGGCGTGGCCGATACCTCGACCCTGAAGCTGGCAGAACTCGACGGAGACGAAGTGGCGATACTTGAGGATGGCGTCGAGGTCGCGAGGGGATATCTCGAGCGGCCTCTCATCCACTGTCCCCGGCAGGCGTACATCACCGTCAGCGAAAGGTGCATCTACGACTGCAAGTTC
>JANKMW010000084.1:0-799 GCA_024649985.1 Methanothrix sp. | reverse complement strand
AAGTTCTGCGCCGTCCCGAAGCTCGCGGGGACCGTCAAGTCCAAAGAGAGGGTCTTGGGGATGGTGGCCGAGGCCGTGGATACGGGAGAGCTTGAGGCGATATCCCTCACCAGCGGCGTCGAGCGGTCGCCGGAAGAGGAGGTTTTTAGGGTGGCAGAGATCGCAAAAGACCTCCGCCGGTTCGAGGTCCCCATCGGGGTCTCTGTCACCCCGGCCAAAAGGTCCAGCGAGATCCTAAAGGCTGCGGGCGCGGACGAGATCAAGTACAACGTCGAGTGCCTCGACCCCGATCTCTTCAGGAAGGTCTGTCCCGAGGTCTCCCTGGAGAAGATCAAGACGGCTCTGGAGAAGGCCGTCGACGTATTCGGCGATAACCGTGTCTTCTCCAACGTCATCATAGGCCTCGGCGAGTCAGAGACCGCCCTTCAGGAGGGGATCGTGGAGCTGGCTGAGATGGGGGTTCTTCCGGTCCTCAGGGCCGTCTATCCCCATCCCCTTAGGGTGGGGGAGGTCGAGATGGTCCGCCCGTCCCCGGAGCGGCTCACCGACCTCGTCCGTCGCCTCAAGAGGGTCCTCGATGACCACGGGCTTCGGGGGGACGTCGCCGAGACGGGATGCTATCGGTGCACAGGATGCGATCTGATCCCCCACAGGGATCTTTAATCAGATGAAAGAGAACGGGGTAGTCCACCCTAATTAAGTTTATATATCATTTTTGTAACTATTCAGCCACCATGGCCATATAACCGTCGTTCCGCACTAACGGTCTAATTTCCAAACATTTTCCCTATAATTTATA
>JANKMW010000083.1:2870-8491 GCA_024649985.1 Methanothrix sp. | reverse complement strand
TTGGCCTGCATCGCACTTCGCCACCCCCCTCCGAAGCCCTTTTTTCCCTCCGCAACCAAAACCCTCGCCATGAACCTCAAACAGATCGGCGTAATCCACTCCCCCTTCAAGACCAGGGCCGAGGCCCCCTTCCAGGGTAGGCATTCCGAGGAGATATGCGAGGTGGAGGTCTTCGAGGAGTTCCTTGCGGGGCTCACCGACGTCGAGGGGTGCACCCACCTCTTCCTCCTCTACTGGCTCGACCGGGCCGATAGAAAGATGCTCAAGGCCTTCCCACCCCACGACGGCAAAGAGCACGGCGTCTTCGCGACGAGGTCGCCGAACCGGCCCAACCCCATCGGCCTTGGGGTCGTCGAGCTCCTCGGCGTTGTCGGCGGGAGGCTTCGGGTCCGGGGTCTCGACGCCCTGGAGGGGACGCCGCTTCTGGACATCAAGCCCTACTTCTCGGAGGTCGACAGCATCCCCGACGCCACCGTCGGCTGGAGGAAGTGATCGGCGGGTGCTCTCATCCCGAGAGAAAGGCGTATATATTCCCGATCGGTTCAGGTAGCGCCACCGAATATTAGCCGCCGGGCCCCGAAATAAAGCTAGAGAGCTGCCATCCTCCATGTACGACCCCCAAATCCTATATCAGACGATCTCGCCCTCCGGGAACTTCTCCCTCGCGGTTCTGGCGGCGGTACTCATAGCCATCGCGGGAAGGCAGCTTCTGCGAACGAGGGTGATGATCTGGCAGATCATGTTCGGCGGGGCCGTCGCCGTCCTCATCTCGGGCTCTATATCCCCCGCCGACGCCGCCAGGTCGATCAACATCGACGTGATCCTCTTTCTGGCCGGGATGTTCGTCGTTGGAGTGGCCCTGGAGGAGAGCGGCTACCTCGCGAGCCTCGCCAGCCGGTTCTTCAGACGGGCGAGGAACGTCGACGAGCTCGTCCTCGCGATCCTCTTTGGCGCCGGCATCCTCTCTGCGCTCCTGATGAACGACACCCTCGCCATCGTGGGAACCTCCCTCCTCATCCACTTCGCGAGGAAGTACGAGATATCGGCGAAGCTCCTCCTCCTATCCCTCGCCTTCGGGGTGACGATCGGGTCCGTCGCAAGCCCCATCGGAAACCCCCAGAACCTCTTGATAGCTCTGGGCGACGGCATCCCAAACCCCTTCGTCACCTTCTTGCGATACCTGGCCCTCCCCACCGTCGCAAACCTCCTCCTCGCCTATGGGGCTCTGAGGATCTTTTATTGGAGGGAGTTTGGGGATCGGGTCCTAAACCACGGCCGGGAGTACGTGGTCGATCGTCACCTCGCCCACCTCTCCAGGATCTCCCTCTTCCTGGTGGTGGCCCTCATAGCAGTAAAGATCGTATCCGTCTCTCTCGGCTTCGGCTCCCCCTTCGGGCTGACGGAGATCGCCCTCATCTCCGCCCTCCCCATCTTCCTCGCGAGCCCCCGGAGGGTCGAGGTCGCAAGGAAGGTCGACTGGCGGACCCTCGTCTTCTTCGCCTCGATGTTCGTCCTGATGGAGAGCGTCTGGAACGGAGGCTTCTTCCAGGGGGCGCTGCACGGCTCTGGCCTCGATCCGACATCGGTCCCGGTCATCCTCGCGACGAGCGCCCTCCTCAGCCAATTTATATCCAACGTCCCCTTTGTCGCCCTCTACCTCCCCCTCCTCTCGGCCTTCGACGGTTCCGTCCTGGGGATGATGGCCCTCGCCGCGGGGTCGACGATCGCCGGGAACCTCACGATCATCGGGGCGGCGTCGAACGTCATCATCGTCCAGAACGGCGAAAGGAAGGGCGCCGTCATCACCTTCACCGACTTTACAAAGGTGGGGGCACCCCTGACGGCCGCAAACCTCCTCGTCTACTGGATCTTTCTTGGACCCTTCTTTTGTCCGTAGGTCCCCATCTCCAACGGCAAAAACCCGACATGTATTTAGGGGCAGAGAGATCAACTCCATGAGGCCAGGGGTCGCCCTCTGGCGGAATGAACGATCGAATGCTAGATGATAACGCAGAAGAGACCCCATCAAAAACGGCTAACTCCCAAAACCTCAAGAGTTGATCTCGGATGATCCTCAGGTCATGCATAAAGAAGTACAAGACCGACACCCATCGGGCCTTCTCTCCGGAGGAGACCCTGGAAAGGATAGCGCCCAAGATGGAGCTGGCGGGAATCACCAGGGTAGCGGATATCACCAACCTCGACAGGATCGGGATCCCGGTCTTCTCCAGCATCAGGCCTGGGGCGGATAAGGGGGCGATCTCCGTCTACAACGGCAAGGGCGCCACCCCCGCCGAGGCAAGGGTCTCGGCTATGATGGAGGGGATAGAGCGGTACTCCGCCGAGGTCCACGACCGAAAGCTCCGGGTCGAGTCCTTCTCGATGCTGAAGGCGGAGGCCGAAGCCGTCGGCCCCAGATCTCTCGCCCTCCCCCAAGAGGCGGACCCCGAATTGGCGATCCCTTGGGTCTTGGGCTACGATCTGATGGGGCAAGAGGAGGTGATGGTCCCGGCGAGCGCTGTCTTCCACCCCCTGCCGATGGAGTACCCCCAGCTCTTCAGGACGAACACCAACGGCCTCGCCTCGGGGAACGTCCTGGAGGAGGCGGTCTTCCACGGCCTCTCGGAGGTGATCGAGAGGGACGCCTGGTCCCTGGCAGAGGCGGTGAAGGATACCGGTCCCCTGGTCAGCGACGTCGAAGACGGCCTGGCGGCCGACCTCCTGGAGAAGTTCGCCCGGGCCGAGGTGGAGGTCAGAATAAAAGATATCACCAGCGACGTCGGGATCCCCACCATAGCCGCCGCCTCCGACGACCTGAGGCTGAAGGATCCCGCCCTCCTCACCATCGGGATGGGGACCCACACCTCCGCCGAGGTCGCCGTCCTCAGGGCCCTGACGGAGGTCGCCCAATCGAGGCTCACCCAGATCCACGGGGCGAGGGAGGATACGACTACGGCGGACTTCAGGAGGGAGATCGGCTACGAGAGGACGAAGCGGCTCAACAGGCACTGGTTCGCTGACTCCGATAGAGAGCTATTCTCCGATATCAGGTCTCAGGACAGCGAGGACTTCCTCGACGACATCCGCTTGATGCTGAAACGGCTGAAAGAGGCGGGGATGGAGAGGGCGATCGTCGTCGACCTCACCCGGGAAGAGATCGGCGTCCCCGTGGTGAGGGTGATCGTCCCGGGCCTTGAGATGAGCGCCGTAGACCCGGACCGCCGGGGTCGCAGGTGGAGAGATGAGGTCAAGAGACATCGTAGTCTTTCTCGGGCCCAGCGTCGATAGGGCCACGGCAGAAGGGGTCCTCTCCGCCGACTACAGGCCCCCCGCTCGGAGGGGCGACGTCTTCAGGGCGGCGGAGGAAGGAGCCCGGATCATCGGGATCATCGACGGAGTATTCTTCCAGGATAGCGCCGTCGGCCACAAGGAGGTCCTCGCCGTCCTGGAGATGGGGGTCTTTGTCGTCGGCGCCTCCAGCATGGGGGCGCTCCGGGCCGCGGAGCTGGAGCCCTTCGGGATGGAGGGGGTCGGGGAGATCTACCGGCTCTACCGGGATGGGGTGATCATCTCCGACGACGAGGTGGCCCTCATCTTCGATCCCATCAGCTACCGACCGCTATCCGAGCCCCTGGTCAATATCAGGGATAACGTCAGAGCCGCCCGGAAGGGGGGATACATCAGAGACGAGGCCGCGGCTTCGATCCTCGCGGCGGCATCGTCCCTCTACTTCCCCCAGAGGAGCTACGACCGAATCTTGGAGGCGGCGGAGGAGCTCGACGAGGCGGACGAAGAGGGGTTCAGGAGGTTCCTTGCTGAAGAGATGAGGGACCTGAAGAGGAGGGACGCCCTCCTCGCCCTGGCCCGGATAAAGGAGATGGCTGGAGATATGGACCGGATAAAAGAGAAGGCAGGAGATATACGATGATAATGGTGAAGGCCTTCGGGAGGTTCCGCGACCCCCTGGGGTTGGAGATGAAAGTCGACCTCGCCGCCGGCTCTACAGTCTCAGACCTATTGGAAACCCTGGCATCGATCTCTTCCGACCTCAGAGATCAGATCTTCGACTCCTCCGGCCAGGTGAGAGAGGACGTGAACGTCATGGTCAACGGAAGGCACTTCCTCACCCTGAAGGGTCCGCAGACCCACCTCTCGGAGGGGGACGAGGTGGCCCTCTTCCCGGCGGTGGTAGGCGGCTAGAAGCCTGCGCGGGATCTTCATAGGTCCAGGAGATTTAAGCTTCAGAAAGGCGATGGACCTCTCGGAAGGCTCTCTCCACAAAAAGAGAGGTTTAAGTATGCTTTCCGCCGATGGGATGATCATGGAAAGCTCTGGTGAAATGGCGCCTGTGACCGGATCAGGCAGGAGGGTCCTCATCCTCCTGGGCTGCCCCGAGGTCCCGGTCCAGACGAGCATAGCCCTCTATTTATCGTTCAGGCTGAGGATGAGAGGGGACGATGTGGTGGTGGCGGGAACCGGCGCCGCCCTAAAGCTCGCGAAGCTCGCCGATCCTGAGGGCCACTACCTCGGCGAGACGATGAACATCGACCGGTGCATCGCCTCCATCTCGGAGGGGAAGACGGACTTTGACCTCTGCTTCGCCTTCGCCCACAGCGACGCAGGGATCGCCTACGCCGGGACGGTCAGCTACATCTCGAAGGCGGAGCTCTACCTCCTCTTATTCGGGAGGGGAGCAGAAGATCTGGCCGAGACGGTGGAGTTCGACTGCATAAAGCTGGTGGCCAAGGCAGTCCATAACCCTGCACCCCTGAAGAAGCTGATAGACGAGGTGATAGATTGAGCTGCATCGATGAGCTGAAGTACGAGGTCCTCCTCTCCCAGTGCTCTTTCAAGGAGGCGAGAGAGTACATAAAAAACAACTTCAAGGAAGTGATCGAGGTTCCCCCCGGATACAGGATCTTCGACACCTTCCTCATCGGGGTCCCTCCGCTTTTCGTCGGAGTAGAGGGGGAGGATGTGATCATCCCCTTCACCAAGCCCTGCTACGGGACCTACGTCATGAGGATCAAAGGCGGAGAAGAGATCGAGAAGTTGAGGGCGAAGAGATGACGGTGACGGCATTTTCCTGTCCACGCGGCATCGCCGGGGAGAAGAGCCGGCTCATCAGACGGAGGGGTCCTGCCTGGACCGTCCTTTGAGAGGCGGCCCGGGGACCGAGGGAGAAGGTGGTGATTTCCTCCCCCTCCTCTGTAGGGATCGCCGGCGGGTGGAAGTTTGATAGAGATCGCTGACGAAGAATTTTCCATCGAAGAGATGGTCCAAAGAGCGAGACGGATCGATGCCGGCGCGGTCGTATCCTTCCTTGGGACCGTCAGAGACGACGGCATCCGGGGGATGGAGGTGGAGGCCTACCGGGAGGCTGCCCTGGAGGAGCTGGAGAGGATACGGGACGAGGCGATGGAGAGCTTCGACCTGATCTCCGTCGACGTCGTCCACAGGGTGGGTCATCTCTCGGTGGGCGACCCGATAGTCCTGATAGTCTGCGCCGCAGGCCACCGGCAGGCGGCCTTCGAAGGTTGCGAATATGTCCTGGAGGAGCTGAAGAGGCGGGCTCCCATATGGAAGAAGGAGATTTCGGATGGGGGAGAGCGCTGGGTATG
>JANKMW010000083.1:0-2860 GCA_024649985.1 Methanothrix sp. | reverse complement strand
GATTGGGGATATAAGAGGTCCCATCGCCGCCGTCAGACTATGGGGATCAGCCTGATGTTTCCCCTCTCGTCCCAGACGATGTAGTGGGGCTCGGTCCTGGGGACGAGGCCGTAGACGCAGAGCCCTCCGTTAAGCTCCTTGATGACGAAATATGTGTCTGCTATGTGAGAAGTCATTCTGATGCTCTTCTGGCCGGACTTCACCACCACCACGTTGACGTCGCTCGTCTCCTTCCACTTCTGGAACATCCGGCTGCTGGCGTTGAGCATCCTCTCGTAGCCGAAGGCGAACTCCATGGAGTCGAGGCCCATGACGTTGAGGATAGGCCTTCCCGTCTTCTCCTTCAGGAGGTCCCAGTTCTTAAAGAGCATCTCGTACCAGTGGTCTCGGTCGCTCCCCGGCTCCAGTACCATAACGTTGGAGGGGACGAAGACGTCCCTGGGGGTGAGCTGGTAGCCGATGGACGGAACGATGTGGACCGCCCTGCCGTTCTTGACGGAGTTGGAGGCGAGGGCGGTCAGGACCTGATAATACCTTTTGCCGACGCCCTGATCGATCTCCAGGACGTTGCAGGACCCCAGCTTCAGCCCGCCGGTGATCTTGTCGAAGTCGGCGATTCCCGTGGAGATGGAGTCGTCGGCGGGGTCGGCTATCCGGTCGCCGTCGCTGACTATGCTGATCCTGGGGCTTATATTCTCGGTGGACGGCTCGAAGTAGCGGAACCTTCCCTCGTGGAGGGTGCAGGTGTAGATCTTCTGCTTTATCTCTACAGATCTCAACTTCTCCAGCTCTATCTCCCGGGAGTACCTGGTCATCATCCCTTCATAGCGCCCATCCCCGGTGGAGTGGCCCGCCATCCTGACGTTCTTGAGGGTGATGACGCCGTCGACGATGTAGTCTAGGGGCAACAGGTCTGCCGACTCGCTGACGAAAATAAGATGGATCCCCATGTCCCGAGCGAACTCACAGATGTTCTGCTCAAGGCTGTGCTGAGCGTCGCCGAGGATGTGGGCTGTATAGTTTATGACGGCGTCCCAGCTGTCGATGACGATCATGGGATCGTCCATATCCTCGGCCTGGTCGAGGAACGCCTTGAAGAAGTCCAGCACCACCTCGTAGTTCGACCCCTCCTGACCTACGTTCTTGAGGCTCTCGAGGAGCATCTTCTGGGTGGCGTTGATGACGTTGCTCGAGGGGATTATCTCCTCTATCCAGGAGAAGATGGAGTATATCCGGAGGGGGTTTACCCTGGTGGAGATGTACATGCCGTTCATCTTCCGGCACACGCAGTTCATGATCTCCAGAGCTAGGGTCGTCTTTCCGGTCCCAGGCAGCCCCTTGATGAGGAGGGATTGCCCCTCTTCAACCTGGAAGAATTTATGGATCTCCAACGGTATGCGCTTATCTTGCATCCACGATCTCCGGAGTCAGTTGTTAACACGTATCATATATAAGTCTAATTTTCGACGGTTCCATCTCGTACTTTCGAGGCTTCCAGTTCGCCCCGGAGGATCTCCGCCGCGGCTCTTTCTATTCTGAGGATCTCTTCAAGAGTTTCATGATAGCACCCACCTTCTCAGGTTTGACCTTGAATGACATCGAGATGGTGACGTCGTCTGAAATCTCTTCAAGCTCGGCGACTATCGATAGGTTCAAGGTGGAAATATCAGGAGGGATCTCTTCTTCCCTCCCGGGGCGGGCCTCGAAGAGCTCGGAAGGCTCTTGATCTTCCCCAGATACAGCTGCCTCGTCGGCCTCGGCCACCCTCCAGAGCTTGGAGGGGCCTACCTCCACAAACTTGCATTTGCCTTCAGACTTCAGGACTGAAAGGTACTTTATGGCAGTGGTCTTGCTCACCCCCGCCTGCTTTGCTACGTCGACGGTGGTGAGGCCGACCTCAGACTCCCTTATTGCCTTGAGGATCCTATCCTCGTAAGATGCCATATTTTATTCAGCCTCTTCCTCGGTCAATCGCGAACCCTCCAGCTCTCCTGGTATACGAACTTCGCAAATTAGTATCAGCTTCTCCTTTTTCGTATATAACGTTCGTGTCTGCAAAGTTGTCCCTCGACAGCAGTCAAACCATTTAAACCAGTAGATCCATAGTGGGCCAGTAGATCCCAGGAGGAGGCGATGACCGGCGAAGGCAGCTTCGATTCAGCAGAAGAAGATCGGGACGGCGAGGGGAAGAATGGGCCTTATGACCCCTCTAGCTGGCCTCCGATAAGGGGAGATTATAGGCTTGAAGATCCCGAATCACGGATAGCGGTGGTGACCCTCGCAAGCCACTTGAAGGCGGAGAGGTCGGCGATCTGGGGCCCCTGCAAGACGGAGAACCTGGGGGTCGAGAAGATCGTCGCCAACATCATAGCAAACTCCAACATCCGGTTCCTCCTTATATGCGGCGATGAATCGAAGGGGCACCTTCCAGGGAACTCCATCATCGCCCTTTACCAGAACGGGATAGACGGTGATGGGAGGATCGTGGGCTCCAGGGGGGCGATCCCCTTCATCGAGAACCTCCCCAAAGAGGCGATCGAAAGGTTCCAGAGGCAGGTGATTTTGATCGATCGGATCGGCCTCGTCGACGAGGGAGAGATCGAGAGGATAGTCGAGGCATACCGGGACCTTTCGGAGCCGTTCCCGGAGCCACCGATGGAGGTGGTGAAGAAGAGGGCGAGGCGGCCTATGGACGGGCCGTCGTCTGGGGACGCCGCCTTCGGCGAGGGTTTCATCCTGGACGCCTTCGCCTGGGTGGTGGCCGGGCCGATAGATGAGGGGTCTCCATCATAGATGCCGGGATGGGGACTGTATGACGGACCGACGAGGGAAAGAGGTTTTTATAATATGGGGCCAGATC
>JANKMW010000082.1 GCA_024649985.1 Methanothrix sp. | reverse complement strand
TGTTGGGGATCGTCCTGGTCCTCTTCATCCTCCTGGCGATAGGGGCGGGATTCAGGAGGAGGTAGGGGACCTCCTCCCACCCCACCCTCCAGGACCGTATCCGTTCGACCCCGCCGTGGGTCCACCGGCAATTAGACAATATTGGTTTAATTTGCGCAGCTTTTCTTGCGCAAACGTTATATCATGTCGAATTGACTTATATCCAATCAGGTTTGGTAGGTGTAGACTTTGGATTTCACATGGATTGCCGCTTCTGGAGTTCTGGTGGGGATCATCATATTCTCTCTGAAGGTCAGCCTGGGGTGCGGCCTTGCCAGCCTAAGCCGAAGAGAGACCATCTCCATAGCATCGCTTTACCTGCTCGTCTCCCTCCTCATGGGCTTCGCCCTGGGCCTCGTCCCTGAAACGGCCACGTCCTCAGCGATGGAGATGGGCGTAGCCATGCACATTGCGATCGCCCTCCTCCTGGTGGCAGGAGGAGTCGCCACCGCCAGAGCGTGGAACCGGAACGGCCGCGACCTCTCCCGGAAGACCTTCTGGATCCTATCCGTCCCCTGTCCCGCATGCCTCGCCGCCACCTTCCTCTCCTGCACAGCTCTTTCTAGCATATTGGAGATTCCGGGCTGGAAGGTCGGCGCCGGAGTGGGCTTTATCTTCTTCGCATCGATAGCCGCCCTCTCTCCAGCCATAGGAAAGATGGGCAAGGCCCCTTCGGCCCTGGGGAACGCCATGATATTCGTCGGCCTCTTCTACATCCTATCCATCCTTCTCATACCCGCCTACCTAAAGACCCAGGCGATCCCCTTCGTCCCCATCTCTATCCCCGCCTCAGACCTCTTACCATCATACTTCGTTATCCTCGGACTGGTCTTCCTCGGCTTCGTCGGCAGGAGGATGGGGGTACGCCTTTGAGCGTCTACATCGAGATCGTCAACGTCCTCTTCGTCTTCTCGACGGCGCTTCTATACCCCGTCATACTGGCGCTCCTCCTCCTCTTCGGATGGTCCCTCGCCCTGCTGGGCTCCCTCATATCCGAGTACACCTCCCGGCATAGAGATCTCGCTCTCCTTGAGAGGGTCTGCGCCGAGGCCTCGGAGATGGCACGATCGGGCCGCGAGGATCTCGCCTGCACCGCCGTGAAGGGGTACAGAGCCCATCCTCAGGTCTCCAGGGCTCTGAGCGATGCGGCCCGTTCCTTTCGGAGCGACACCTTCGCGGCGAGGATTGAGAAGACCCTCCAGGATGCGGAGCTCGGTATGGGAAAGGCCCTGGAGCCGGTCAAGATCGGCGTTCGGGTGGGGCCGATGCTGGGGCTGATGGGAACCCTCATCCCCATGGGCCCCGCACTGATCAGCCTCTCTCAGGGAGATATTCAGCAGATGGCCGACAGCCTGGTGATCGCCTTCTCTACGACGGTCATCGGCCTCGCCGTCGGCGGGATCTGCTACGGGACCTACGTCGTCAGGAACAGGTGGTACCGGCAGGACTTAAGCGACCTCGAGTACGCGGCAGAGCTTCTCTCGAGCGAGAACTGCAGGAGAACGTTCCTCGGAGGAGACGGCGAGGCGTCGGGATGAGAAGAGTCGGAGGCGTCGTCAAGGCCGTCAGGGCGGGGCGGACCAGAACCGGGATGCTGGACGAGTCCGAAGACGACCCCCTGAGCGGGGTCGCCAACCTCTTCGACGCCGCCATGGTCTTCGCCATCGCCCTCCTCCTGGCCCTGGTCATCTCCTACAACATACCCGAGCTCCTCACCCCCGAGGCGAGCGTCACCATCGTAAAGAACCCTGGAGACCCCAACATGCAGATCATAATAAAGGATATGAACCAGATCCAGATCCTGAACATGACCGATAAGGTGGCCGGCGGCCAGGGGACGAAGATGGGGACCGCCTACCGGCTGGAGAACGGGATGGTCGTCTACGTCCCGGAGAACGCCAGCGCGGCGGCTTAGGTCGGCTGCGGCCCCAGATCGAATTGTACCTTCTGATTTCGGCGAGAGCGTGATGGGCCAAATAGACAATATCTACAACGTGCATCGGAGGAACTCTCTGTTGCATCTCTTCGAAGATATCAAATCGAGAGGGGAACCAAAACCGACATCATTAAAGGTAAATAAGTGCGGGGGAAGGGATTCGAACCCTTGAACTCCTGCGAGAATAGATCTTGAGTCTATCACCGTTGACCTGGCTTGGTTACCCCCGCTCTAGTCGAAGTGGGTTACACAGGTCCAGTGGTAATATCCGAGGATCCCCGTACCCGTCACCTCGTCGTACTCCTGGAGGGGCCGGCCGCAGATCGTGCACCTCTCGCCCTCGGGGACCTCGATCTCCGAGTCGTCGCAGATCACCACTATGACCATGACCGGATGTATCGTCTCCGGTTTTAAATGTTTTGCCGTCGTCTGACCCGTCTTGCCTCCTGGCTCTCCGTCCGCCAGGACGGATGAAGGCCCGGCCTGACGGCTTTCATGATGGAAGCTTTACAAGAGGCGAGAAGAAAAGGTCCTCCGACGAGGAGTTTTCGATCTGGAGGTGTCTTGCAGGAGGGACAAATCTGGCTGCTGGTCCGTCGAAGGTAGCTTGCGACCTCATCGGATCGATAGATACATAACTGCCTACGAGGGCATAGTCTCCTCATTAAACGAGGTGTCCACCGTTGCAAATAATCGGTCTCGAAGACCATGAGGTCGAGGCTGGCCTGCGAAGGGCTGGCCTGGGCCTATCGGTTCCTGAGGCGCGCTCCATCGCCGAGGCTCTGGGCAGGGACCCCACCGTCCCGGAGCTCTTCAACTACGATACCATGTGGAGCGAGCACTGCTCCTACAAGAGCAGCCGCGCCACCCTGAACGAGTTTCTCCATACAGAAGGCCCCAACGTCGTCCAGGGTCCCGAAGAGGACGCGGGGATCGTGGCCATCGACGACGAGTGGTGCGTCGTCATCGCCCACGAGAGCCACAACCACCCCTCCCAGATCCTCCCCAACGAAGGGGCTGCCACCGGGATAGGCGGCATCGTAAGAGATGTAAACTGCATGGGCGCCAAAGTCGTCGCCACCGCCGACCCCCTTCGGTTCGGCGACCCCTACGGCGAAGACAAGAATCACGTCCGATGGGTGGCAGAGGGGGTAGTTGACGGCATCTGGCAGTACGGCAACGCCCTGGGGGTCCCCATCATCGCCGGAGACGTCGTCTTCGACGACAGCTTCGACTCCAACTGCCTGGTGAACGTCGTCGCCGTTGGGGTCGTAAAGAGGGGAGAGATCATCAAGAGCCGCGCTCCAGCGGGGGCGGGAGAGAAGGGGTACGACGTCATCGTCGTCGGAAAGCCCACCGACTCCAGCGGCTTTGGAGGCGTCACCTTCGCCTCCGAGGAGCTGCGGGAAGAGGACGAGGAGGCGAACAGAGGAGCGATCCAGATCCCCGACCCCTTCCTCAAGAACGTCCTCTTCAAGGCGAACGAGGCCCTATTCCAGCTCACCCGCGAGGAGGGGATCGTCATAGGGTTCAAGGACCTGGGGGGCGGCGGGTTCACCTGCGCCTCCTCGGAGATGGGGGCGAGCGCCGGGTACGGGATGGACCTCGACCTCGACCTCCTCCACAAGGCTAGCGAGGACCTCCCCCCCGAGGTCGTGGCCTGCGCCGAGACCCAGGAGAGATTCATGCTGGTATGTCCCCCGGAGCTGACCCCCCGGGCGCTGAAGATATACAACGAGGACTGGGACCTCCCCAACGTCTATGAGGGGGCGAGGGCCTCCGTCGTCGGAAAGGTCACGACGGACGGCAGGTACATAACCCGGTACCGGGGGATAGTGACCTGCGACATCTCCATCGAGCACCTCACGCGGGGGATCCGCTACGAGAGGGAGGAGAGTCCCCGGGTCATAGACCTCAAAGAGCCGGATATCGCCGCCCCCGAAGACCTCACCGAAGTCCTTCTAAAGGTTCTGGCCTCGCCGAACGTCTCATCAAGGGAGCACATCTATCGCTACTACGACACCGAGGTCCAGGGCAACGCCGTAATACGGCCCGGAGAGGCAGACGCCGGCCTCATAGCCCCGGTCCGGGGAGAGAAGTTCGGCATCGCCCTCTCCGTCGACGCCAATCCCTTCTACGGCAGGATCAGCCCCTACTGGGCCGGGGCGACGGCCGTCGCCGAGGCGATGAGAAACGTCGCCGCCGTCGGGGCGTACCCCGCGACCCTCACCGACTGCCTCAACTTCGGAAACCCCGAGAAGCCGGAGGCCTTCTGGGAGTTCAGAGAATGCGTCAGGGGTCTCGCCGACGCCGCCAAAGCCCTCTGGCTCAAGGGGTACGATGATACCCCCGTCCCCATCGTCTCCGGGAACGTCAGCTTCTACAACGAGTCCCCCGACGGGTCGGTGGACCCATCCCCGATCATCGCCTGCGTCGGCCTCATAGACGACGTCAGGGACGCCGTCACCATGGAGCTGAAGAACGCCGGCGACTCCGTCTACCTCATAGGGCCCCGGTTCGACGAGCTGGGGGGCTCGGAGTACTATCGGACGGTCCACGGCGTCACGGGCAAGAACGTGCCGATCGTAAGGTTCGAGCTGGAGAGGAGCATGATCTACGCCGTCATCGATTCCATCGCCGAGAAGCTCGTCGTCGCCGCCCACGACATATCCAACGGCGGCCTTGGAGCGACAGCCGCCGAGATGACCCTCGCCGGACGGGCCGATCTCGGTCTGGAGCTGGACCTGGACGCCTCCGGCCCGGACCTCTCCGCCGACCGGCTGATATTCAGCGAGTCCTCCGGCTTCCTTCTGGAGTGTCGGAAAGGTGCTGAAGAGGAGCTCGAAGAGCTTCTGAAAGGATACGGCCTCGATATCATGAAGATCGGAAAGGTGGTCAGTTCGCCGGAGCTGGTCATGACCTACAGAGGGAGGACCGTCCTTTCGACGGACCTCACGACGGCGAAGAAGGCCTGGACCGCAGGCCTATCGGAGGCGATGAGATGAAGATCGCTGTCATCCAGTTTCCGGGGACGAACTGCGAGCATGAGACCCTGGTGGCGGCCCGCGCCGCAGACCTATCCGGGGAGATATTTCGGTGGAACCGGCCGGCTGAAGAGCTCTGCGCCTTCGACGGATACATAATCCCCGGAGGCTTCTCCTACCAGGACAGGCTCCGGGCGGGGGCGATAGCCTCCAAGGAGCCGGTGATGGACGCCCTCCGGGAGGAGGCGGAACGGGGCAAGCCGATCATCGGGATCTGTAACGGCTTTCAGATCCTGGTGGAGTCGGGGCTCCTCCCGGGCTTGGGCGGCGTCGACGTCGCCCTAGCTTCGAACGTCATGGTCTCCAAGGGGGAGATCGCAAGGCGCGGATTCTACTGCGCCTGGACGACCCTCCGCTCCGAGACCCCGGCGAGGAGGTGCAGCGGTAGCTTCCTCCTGGATAAAGGGGACCTCGTATCGATGCCCCTGGCCCACGCTGAGGGTAACCTCGTCACCGCCGACGAAGATCTGATGGAGAGGTTGAACGAGGAGGATCAGGTAGTATTCCGGTACTGCGACGAGGGCGGCAGAGTGGAGACGGAGTTTCCGGTGAACGTCAACGGCAGCCTGGAGAATATAGCCGGGATCTGTAACCCCGAGGGGAACGTCCTGGGTCTGATGCCCCACCCCGAGAGGTCTTCTTTCGCCTGGCAGCTCCCGCCGACGGATTCGGCGAAGAGCGCAGGGGACATGACGGCCCCGGGGCCCGGAAGGAGGATATTCGAGTCGATGAGGCGGTATATCGAGGTGATGAGATGAAGATCAACCTTCGGGTCTCGCTGAAGATCCCGGACGCAGAGGCGGCCACCGTCAAGAACACCCTCCGCAGAAGGATGGGGTACGGGGCGGTCCTGGCGGAACTGGGCAAAGAGAGGCTCTGGTCCATCGAGGTCGACGACTCCGTCGCAGATCCCGCAGACTTGGCCGGCAGGCTCGCCCGGGAGCTGGTGAACGAGAACAAGGAGAGCTACAAGGCCACCGTCGACTCCATCGACTTTGAAGAGGGTTACGTCCCGGTGAAGGTGGGGCTCCGTATCGAGGATGGCGAGGCGATCTCCGCCCAGAACCGGCTGCGAAACCGGCTCGGCTTCGATATGGTCAGGTCCGTCGAGAGGTCTATGGTCTGGAAGCTCTACCTCCGGACCGAGGAGCCCGAGAGGGCGGCGGAGGAGATCGCCAAGGGGCTCCTGATAAACCCTCACAAGGACTATTATGAGATCATGAGATGAGAGGAGGGCGATGACCTCCTACCTCCAGCACCCCATGCTGAAGGAGAAGGCGGTGGAAAGAAGGCTCTTTCAGCTGGAGCTCGCCTCCACCGCCCTCAAGGCCTCGACCCTGGTGGTCCTCCCGACGGGCCTGGGAAAGACCGTCGTCGCCCTGATGGTCCTCCTGGCCAGGCTCCCCCGGGGCAAAGCGCTATTCCTCGCTCCTACCAAGCCCCTGGTGGAGCAGCACGCATCTTTTTTGGAGAAAGTCCTCGAGGACGCATCCATCGCAGTCACGTTCACCGGGGAGATCCCCCCTGACAGGAGGAGGGAGATGTGGGAGGGGGCCAGGGTCGTCGTATCTACGCCTCAGGTGGTGGAAAACGACCTTCTCTCCCGGCGGATATCCCTCCGGGGCGTCTCTTTGATCATATTCGACGAGGCCCATCGGGCCGTCGGAAACTACGCCTACGTCTACATAGCGGAGCGCTACCAGCGGGAGGGTACCGACCGGCTCGTCCTGGGGATCACGGCGAGCCCCGGAAGCAGCCTCGAGAGGATCGAGGAGGTCTCCAATAACCTCGGGGCGATGCGGATAGAGACGAAGACGGAGGCTGACCCCGACGTATCTCCCTTCGTCCACGAGAGGGAGATCGAGGTCGTCAAGGTGGCGGTCCCTTCGGAGATCATGAGGCTGCGGACCCTCCTGGAAGAGGTCCTGGAGGATCGGGGCGAGGCCCTCCATCAGCTCGGGGGGTCCGACGGCCTGCGGATGCCCAAGAGGATGGACAGAACCTCGAAGAAAGAGCTTCTGGAGATGCAGAAGACCCTCCGGGGGATGATCGCAAAAAACCCGTCGCCGAGCCTCTACCAGGCGGTATCGGTCCTGGCGGAGGTCCTGAAGCTGAAGCACGCCGTGGAGCTCGCCGAGACCCAGGGGGTCGACTCCCTCGCCCGGTACCTGGATAGGCTCGAATCGGAGGCCTCCTCCCCGGGGGGAAGCAAGGCGGCGAAGAGGATCATGGCCGACCCCAGGGTGGTGGAGGCGGTGAGCGACCTCGCCAGGATGGACGTCGACCATCCGAAGCTCCGGGCGGTCCGGGAGCTCGTCGAAGAGCAGCTTACTTCCAAGCCTGAATCGCGGATCATGGTCTTCACCAACTACCGGGATACGGCGAGCTCCGTCCTCGACTACCTCCGGGAGGGGGCAGGCGAGCTGATCAGGCCCGTCCGGTTCGTCGGCCAGTCCAGCAGGGCCGCCGACGAGGGGCTATCCCAGAAGAAGCAGGCCGAGATCCTCAGAAAGTTTCGGGATGGGGAGTACAATGTCCTCATCGCCACCTCCGTCGGGGAAGAGGGGATCGACATCCCGGCGACGGACCTCGTCCTCTTCTACGAGCCGGTCCCCAGCGAGATCAGGTCGATCCAGAGGAAGGGGAGGACCGGGAGGGCGAGGGCGGGGAGGGTCGTCGTCCTCGTCGCCAGGGGAACGAGGGATGAGGCCTACCGCTGGATCAGCGACCGCAAGGAGAAGAACATGCGCCAGCAGATCCGGGAGATGAGCTGGCCTGACCGGCGGGACCCGGGATCGGCGGCCGGAGGAGGCGCAGCCCTTCCCCCCGGCGGGAGGGGAAGGCAGCTGTCGATCGGAGAGGTCGGAGGAGGGGCGGCGGCTGCCGGCGGGCAGCCGGCCTTCCTCGACCGCCCCGAGGAGGAGGAGGCCTCCGCCCTCGTCGCCGTCGACCCCAGGGAGAGGAGCCTCGCCCGGATGCTGGAGTCGATGGGGGTGGGGGTTACCTTGCGGTTCCTGGAGGTGGGAGATTACATAGTAAGCGATAGGGTCGGGATCGAGAGGAAGACCGCCGACGACTTCGTCGACTCCCTCATCGGCGGCGAAAGAAACCTCTTCGCCCAGCTCAAAGACCTCTCCCGCAACTACGAGAGGCCGATCCTCATCCTGGAAGGGCGGGACCTCTACGCCCGGCAGGTCCACCCCAACGCCATCCGCGGCGCCCTCGCCTCGATAGCCGTCGACTTCGGCGTCGCCATAATCCCCACCGCCGACGAGGATGAGACCGTCTCGGTGATCGCGGCCATCGCGCGGCGCGAGCAGCAGGCCGGGGGCGGCTCTCCTCACGCCCACGGCAAGAAGACCCACCGGACCCTCAAAGAGCAGCAGGAGTACCTGGTCTCCTCGATACCGGGGGTCGGAAATGCGGTGGCCAAGAACCTCCTACGCTCCTTCGGGTCCGTCGAGAGGGTCTTCGCCGCCCCGGCGGAGGAGCTGGAGGCGGTTCCCCTTGTGGGGCCGAAGACGGCGGAGAGGATCCGGGAGCTGGTGGGCGGGGAGTACAAGGGGTGAGAAATACTTTGTTTACGAATCGTGACTACTCCCCGCCCTGAAGGGCAGGGCTTCTAGCTTTTGGCAGAGACTGTA
>JANKMW010000081.1:5165-8756 GCA_024649985.1 Methanothrix sp. | reverse complement strand
CTAAAGACCGGGGTTTTCTCTACCCCTGCACCCCGCTTCTATAAGAAGGCTCTCGAAGGGTCGATACGCCCTCGGACCCGTCCCCCCCATTTCGGCGGAGGCGACGGCCCTTCTGCTCGGAAACTACTTATTAGTAAGGGGTCTGACTAGGTCCCGTGGACGGCTCATACGACTTTCTGGCGGAATTGAGGCGGCTATTGGGGGTCTACAGGCTCTTTGAGCGGTCTATGTCTCTGCTCAACGGCGGGATAATCGCAGTCCTCTTCTACATAGCCGCACTTTTTTTGGGGATCCCCGCCTTCTTCAGGTTTTACTGGCAGGACTCATCCTTTGCTTGGGCTCCTGCGGCGGTCTCCCTAATCCTGGGGCTATTGGGAGCAAAGCTCCTCGCTCGATGGTCGGACTACGACCTCTTCGCCCATCTGGAGGGGAGCCTCTCGGAGAAGACCAAAGCCGCCTACGACAACCGCCACTCCGACTCGGTGGTGATGCAGAGCCTCGCCGCAGACGTCAAGGGGAGACTCTCGAAGGTCGGGGCCAAAGATCTTATAAACAACCGGCGGCTGAACTTCGGCGATAGAAGCTTCCCGACCTTCCAGGCGAAGGCCGGGGCCCTCGTCCTCCTCATCGCCTTCACCGCGATCTTCAGCCAGAGCCAGGCAGGAGATGAGATCACGCCCCACCCCTTCAAACCTCTCGCCGACCTCAGGGACCGGGCGGCAGGCCTCTTCGGGGAAGAGGAGATCCCGGAGGGAGGACGGACGGGGACGGGGATCTCCGGAGAGATCTACGGCAAGCCGTCTCTGGCGGTCCTGGAGGAGGTGAACCTGGAGCTGATCTTATACCCTGGGTCGGCGGCGGGGTTCAGGTCCAGGCAGACGGATCCCATGGACCGGCTCTTCACCGTCTCCGAGCCCGGAGAGGGGGTGGCGGTGGCCACCGAGCTGTACATCGAGAGCCTCCCACCCCAGCACCGAGAGATCATCAAGAGATATTTCGAGAACCTGGCGACGATCTGATTAATCCGTGGGGATGACGGAGAAAAAAAGAGCTGTAGATCTCACCGAGGAGAGACAGATGAGAGAAGATCTGATCAACATTTATAAGGAGGCCCCGGCCATCTTCGAGACGATCAGGGGCGAGATCGGCAAAGTGGTGGTGGGGCAGAAGTCGGTGGTGGAACAGATTCTGGTGGGGATCCTCGCAGGGGGGCACATCCTCCTGGAGAGCAACCCCGGCCTCGGAAAGACCCTCCTCGTCAAGACGATAGCCAACACCACCGGCCTTGACTTCAGCAGGATCCAGTGCACTCCGGACCTGATGCCCGCGGATATAACGGGGACGACCCTCATCGAGGAGGTGGAGGGGAGCAAGGTCTTCAGGTTCGAGGAAGGTCCGATCTTCGCCAACATCGTCCTCGCAGACGAGATCAACAGGGCCTCCCCCAGGACCCAGAGCGCCATGCTGGAGGCGATGCAGGAGAAGCAGGTCACCGTAGGAAAGAACACATACAAGCTCGAAGAGCCCTTCTTCGTCCTCGCCACCCAAAACCCCATCGAGATGGAGGGAACCTTCCCCCTTCCTGAGGCCCAGCTCGACCGGTTCCTCCTGAAGGTCTTCATCGACTACCCGACCACCGAGGAGGAGAGGGAGATCATGGAGAGATACACCGGCCACGCCGAGCCGCGGGTGGAGAGGGTGATAACCCGAAGGGAGCTACTATCCCTCCAGCAGCTCACTAGGGACGTTCCCATCTCCGACGACCTCAAGACGGCGGCGATAAAGGCCGTCGTCTCCACCAGGAGCTGGGAGGGGGTCGAGTACGGCGCAAGCCCCCGGGCGTCGATAGGCCTCATCCTCGCCTCCAAGGCCCGGGCGCTCCTCAGGGGCAGAGACTACGTCGATAGAGATGATCTGGTGGCCATGGCATATCCGATCCTCAGGCACAGGATAATCCTCTCCTTCGACTCTGAGAGGAGGGGCGTCACCTGCGACCAGGTCATATCCGATCTGCTGAAGTCGATCTGAGGCCAGAGGATGGATACCGAGTTTCTCGCAGAGCTGGAGAGGTTCACCCTCCTCGTGCGAAAGAGGGTATCGACCTCCTTCACCGGGGCCAGAAGGTCGGTGAAGGTGGGGCGGGGGATAAGCCCCGTCGGCTACCGGGAGTACCGGAAGGGGGACGATTTCAAGTTCGTCGACTGGAAGGTCTACGGCAGGACTGAGAAGCTATACGTCCGGGAGCACGAGGAGGAGAGGAGCCTCGCCGTCCACCTCCTTCTCGACGCCAGCTCCAGCATGTCATTTGGGGAGAAGTTCGCCTTCGGCGCTAAGGTCGCGGTGGGGTTTGCGTACATGGCGATAAAGGAGAACGAGAAGTTCTCCATATCCAAGTTCGCAGAGATGTTGGAGCCGGGGGAGACGAAGGGGGGGAGGAGGAACCTCTTTCTATCCATGGAGGAGCTGGACAGGACCGCACCTTCGGGGGGAACGAACTTTCGCAGGATGGTAGAGCAGTTCGACCTCTCGATCAGGTCGACGAGCCTGGTGGTGGTCGTCTCCGACTTCCTCGACGACGTCGAGGGGGTCGTCGCCGGGATCTACAAGCTATCGGCCCATGACCTGATCCTGATCCAGATCCTGGACCCTGCAGAGGCAGCCCTCGACTTCGAGGGGGATCTGCGGTTCATCGACATGGAGTCGAAGGAGGCGGTGATGACGAGGGTGACGCCATCGGTGAGAGAGGAGTACGCCGCGAAGATGGAGGAGCACGACCGTCGGATCCGGGAGGCGTGCGACGCCGTCGGAGCCGACTTCTTCAGCTACACCACCGATAAGCCCATATTCGAGGTATTCAGCGACGTCCACAGGCGGGCTAAGGTCTGGAGGGCGTAATTGATGAAGCTCGGATACGGCGCAGGCTCCATAGATCTCGAGGTCGAAGGAGACGAGATCTACGATCTCCTCCTCCCAAAGGAGATCCCTGGCGTCCCCGACGAGACTGCGGAGATGGAGGGGGCCCTCGACGAGCCGTTGGGCCCGTCCCTCGAGGATTTTGCCGGGGCGAAGAGGGCGGTCATCTTGGCGAGCGACATAACGAGGCCTGCCCCCACCTCCAGGATGATCCCGCCCCTGGTCAGAAGGCTCGAAGAGATGGGAGTATCCGATCTGCTGGTAGTCTTCGGCCTGGGGACCCACAGGAAGATGACCGCCCAGGAGATGGATCGGCTCCTGGGCGGATGCGCCTCCATCCCCCACATCCAGCACGAGATCGACGGGTGCGTCCCCCTGGGCGAGACGGGGCGGGGAACGCCGGTGGAGATCCTGGAGGCTGTCGCCTCATGCGACCTCAAGATCGGGACCGGGAATATCGAGTACCACTACTACGCCGGCTACAGCGGCGGCGCCAAGGCGCTCCTCCCCGGAGTCAGCTCCGAGAGGTCGATAAACAAGAACCACGCCATGATGTCCGACCCTCGGGCGAAGTCGGGGCGCCTCGACGGCCCTGTCCGCCTGGACATGGAGGAGGCGGCAAAAATTGCAGGCCTCGACCTCGTCCTCAACGTCGTCCTCAACAGCAATAAGCAGGTC
>JANKMW010000081.1:2691-5155 GCA_024649985.1 Methanothrix sp. | reverse complement strand
CGGCGACTTAGTCAAGGCCCACCGCGCGGGGGCCAAAGTCGTCGACGAGATGTACCAGAGGGCCGTCAGCCCCGCCGAGATCGTCGTCGCCTGCGCAGGGGGCAGGCCCAAGGACATCAACCTCTTCCAGGCCCAGAAGGCGATGGAGAACGCGAGGGACGCGGTCCTCCCCGGAGGCTCCCTCATCCTCGTCGCTGAGTGCGCCGAGGGGCTAGGCCATCCGGTCTTTGAGCGGTGGGCGAGGGAAGCGAAGTGTGCCGAGGACTGCGTCGAGCGGTTCGGGAGGGAGTACGAGTTCGGGGGGCACAAGGCCGCCCTGATCGCGCGAGAGTCCCTGGAAAAAGACCTCATCCTCGTCTCCTCTCTGGCGCCAGCCCTGGCGGATCTCTGCTTCTTCCGGCATGCAAATAGCCTCGACGAGGCCCTCGCCATGGCCCGGGAGAGGCAGGGAAAAGACGCCAGGACTATCGTGATGCCCTTCGGGGATCTGACCCTGGCGACGCGAGGATAGAGCTATCGACTAGAGGGAAAAATTTTCCTTGGGATTATCTCTACCTTCGAGCCGCTCCTCCAGCTCCGCGAGCTGCACCTCCAGCCTCCGCTGGCCGATGGCATTTGTGAGATCACCCCGGGTCCGATCCAGGAGGGAGCGGGCGACGTCCCCCTTCCGCCGCATCCCCTTGGTGACGGCGTCGGGATAGTCGAAAGACATCAACAGGTGGTAGATCTCCTCCATCGCCGCGAGGTGGACCTCCCCCTCCTGGGGCCTGCCGAGGCGGATCAGGTCGAGGATGTGCCTCCTCAGCTCCCCGACGGCATCGCCGAGACCGGCCAGGTAGCTGGTCATCTCGACCCCCACCTCCTGAGGATGGGGGATCCTCTCCTCAGTGATGAGAGAGAATACGATCCTCGCCTCGGCGTACTCCTGCTCCGCTCCGTCGACGAGGCCGGAGTAGCGGACGTCGGGATGCTCTTTTAGGATGTCCAGGATCGCGGCGAGAGAAATCCTCGCCTCCCCGGCGAGGTCGAGGGCACGGTCCAGCTCCCCCCGGTGGATCGATCTGATGGCGGCGCCGGACCGTCGGACGACAGCCCTCGTCAGGGCGAGGGCCTCCTCCCGGGCGCGGTCCTTCGCCTCGAAGGTGACGGATATCTCCTCTGCCAGCTCGTCGATGGACGTCATCGAGATCCCTCCAGGAAGGCCTTCAGGTTCCTCATGGACTGGGCGCCCTGGACTAGGGTCCGCGCCTCGGTTACGAACCTGCCTTCGTACCCTTCGAGGGCTTCGGCCACCTTCCGCCAGTTGACGTTGCCGCCCTTGACGGGGAGGTGCTCGTCTCTAGCCCCCTTGTTGTCGTGGATGTGGACGTGGATCATCTCATCTCTCAGGGCGAAGAACTCCTCGACGTTCCCATTGGTGTTGGCGTGGCCGACGTCGAAGACGAACCCCAGGTTATCTCTGCCGACGTTCTCGATCATCCCTTTGATCTCCTCGGGGGTCCTCCCCAGCATCGACTCGATGCTCAGCATATTCTCGACGGCGATCCTCATGCCGAATTCAGCGGCATGGTCGCATATGATGGAGAGGCCCAGGATGTTCTGCTCCCAGGCGCGGTCCGGCATCTGTTTTCCCAGGGGAGATAGGTAGCCGGGATGGACGACGGCTAGGCCGCAGAACTCGGAGGCGAGGCTGATGCACTCCTTCATCTGCCGGAGGGTCTCCTCCCAGATCGGCTGGTTCATGCTGGCGAGGTTGAGGTCGGAGTAGGGGAGGTGGACGGTGATGACGAGGTCGGTCGTCTCTACGATCTCCTTGGCCAGGGGGAGGGTATCGGCCGAGAGCCTCTGCCTGCCTTCGTTGACGATCTCCCAGCCGGAATAACCGAGCTCTTCCAGCTGATACGCCCAATCGAAGGGCCGATCGACGAGGGCGCTGGACGAGAAGCTAAACATGATCCTCCAGGTCGATCTCCTTTATGGGCCTTCCGTCAACGGTCTGGGGGGCGAGCCAGTCGACGAGGAGCTGCGGCCCCCGGATCTCGACGTGGATCGAGCCGAGGGGCTCCTCTTCGGGGGGGAAGCTTATCCTTCCGGCGGAGGCGGCCTGCTTGCTCAGCCTGAACTGGAAGGCTTCACCGACCCTTCCGCGGAGGATCACAGCCCTGGCTGTGTCCAGGATCCTCTCCTCCCTCAGAAGGCGGTGAAAGGTCGAGAGCGCGTCTATCCCCCCCCGCCCCTCTATCCTCTCATCGGTCCCTTCCAGGACTATTCCAGCAAAGAGCTTCTCGATGGCTCTTGCCACCTTTTCGGGGCTTTCGGAGGGCATCACCACCGCGGTCACTGATAGCTCCATCATAACTCGCCTCATACGCTGCTCGTCTTGAACCGCAGGATAGCGGCGATACCACCGAAGGCCCGATAGAGCTGGGCCCCCTCCTCGAACTCGGTGGATATGATCTTGACG
>JANKMW010000081.1:0-2650 GCA_024649985.1 Methanothrix sp. | reverse complement strand
CTCTCCTCCGCCATCCGTGAGATGTCGGCTATGATGTCCACCTCTTCGGAGATCTCAAGCTGTGACCCGCACTTTGGACAGTTTTCGGGGGGCGGGCTGGTGGGCGACCTCGTCACATCCTCGGAAAAGTCGCATCCAGGGTTGGCGCACCCTATCTTGGCCCTGGTCTTCCGGAGGTCCTCGGAGAGGAGGAGGGTGTCCACCGCCCCCATGATCAGGTTCTCCCGAACCTCCTTCTCCCCGTAAGAGGCGAGCCCCTTGTCGCTGACCAGCTCCTTCATGAACCTCCTCATGAGGAGCTTCTCCTGGGTCAGCTCCAGGTCCAGGAGCCTCTCCTGGGCTGCATCCACCAGCTCGTAGAGCCCCGACTCGTCGGTGTAGGTGACGTCGAGGGCCTCCAGCACCTTCTGCTGGAGCTCGTGGTGGAGAAACTCGCCGTCTACGAACTCCTCCTTCGTCGGAGACGGCCCTCCGATGAGGATCCCCTCCAGGTCGTTTCTGTCGATGGGGAGGAACGCCTCGGTGGCGCTATCTCCGATCCTTTTATAGAAGTCGTGGATCGCGATCAACCTCAGCTGCTGAAACCTCCGGCTGCTCTGGCCTCCCTTCCTCTGCTTTCCCGGGACCGAGGAGGTGAGATGCTTCAATGCCTCCACCTGCTTTCCCTTCAAAACCCCGATCGTCGCCTCCCTCCTGTCGAGGACGATCAGGCCGAAGGTCTTCTTATCGGCGAGCATATCCTCCAGGGGGGTGAGGAGGAAGGAGGAGTCGCAGTGGTATCTGTAGGTGACTATCGGCTCCGGAGGCTCCAGGGCCCTGCTATACATGTCGGTCTTGTTCCCGCCGACGTCGACGGCCCCCACGAAGATGACGACGCCGTTGGCGGGAGGCTTCGGGATGAGCCGCAGCCTCGCCATCACCGACTCGAGGGCGCTCTGGACGTTGGTGCGGGTGAGCTTCGACTTGATGTTGGAGGCCTGGCCGTGCTCGTCCCGGAGCTGAGATGTGACGTCCGAGATCTGCTTGTCGGGAGGTATGTAGAGGGAGATCAGCTCCGTGCCTCTGCCGCTCTTGCTCCTCAGGTCTTCCAGCAGCCGTTTGAACTCGTACTTCTCTTGGGCGGTAAATTCCATCTGATATCTCCTCAAAAGGGCCCGCGTTGGGGAGGCGTCATCGATATGCAGCCGCCGTCGCATGGCGGCCGTTTCAAAACCAAGAGGTGTACGCCCCATATGTAGGTTTCGCCATAGAGGGGCTGCGTATGAACCCCAAACCCTCTAATTCTCGCAAACGGCCAGGAGAAGCCCTTTAACCTCGGAATATCCTCTAACGAACATGGAAAGGAAGATCGCGGTGATGGGGGGGACTGGGATTGAGATCGAAGGCGAAGCCCTATCCATCGATACGCACTACGGGATGGTGACGCCGAGGCTCACGAGACTGGGAGGTGTTGACGTCCTCTTCATCCCTCGCCACGGAGAGGGCCATCTGCCCCCCCACCGGGTGAACTATAGAGCCCTCCTCATGGCCGCGAAGATGTGGGCGCATCCCGGGTGATATCCACCAACACCGTGGGGACGATGTCGTGGCACCCCGTCGGAAGCTTCGTTCTGCCCAGAGACTTCGTGGAGTTCACCGGGTCGCGCCCCTCCACCTTCTTCGAGGAGGAGGCGGTTCACGTCGATCTTACCGTCCCCTACTGCCCAGAGGTGATAAGTGCCATCGAAGCGGGCGCCAAGGCTGCAGGAGCTGAAGTCTACGAGGGGATCTACGTCTGCACCGAGGGCCCCCACCTGGAGAGCCCCGCTCAGATCAGGATGCTCCGGCGGTTCGGCGACGTCGTAGGGATGACGGGGTACCCCGAGGTCGCCCTCGCCCGGGAGCTGGAGATCTGTTACGCCTCGATATGCACCGTCACTAACCCTGCCGCCGGAATGAGAAGAGACGCCATGTCCGCGGGGGAGATCACAGGCGAGATGGCGAAATCCGCGGATCTCTTGAGAGAGATCATAGAGGGCGCGGCGTCGAAGATGCCGGAGGAGAGGAGCTGCCGGTGCGGATCAGCCCTCGCGGAGGCGAGGCTCTGATCGGGGAGGGGGTCAAGGGGAAAAAGATAGAAAGGGAGGAGGGAGATCTCCGCCTCAGAGGACCGTCAAGGTGGTGCTAGCCTGGCCGGTCGCACCGGCGTCGTCGGTGACCGTCAGGACGACGACGTATCTGCCTCGGCTCATCTCAGAAGGCGGCTTCGAAAAAGACCTCTCGGTGGAGAGGGTCCCGTCCAGGGACGAAGACCACCGGTATGAATAGGGCTTCTTTCCGCCCGTCGCCTCCCCGACGAAGTTCACGCCCTCGCCACCGGAGAGGACTGAACCCGTAGCAGGAGCCGCAATCGACACCGCGATCTCAGAGAAGGATCCTTCCGCTGGGCCCTCCGAACCCACCTCGCCGTTATCCGAACAGCCAGCAGCAAAGCAGGCGAGAGTGCAGACGAATAGGGTGATCGCTCTTCTGTTCATGCTCCTCCTTCAGATCGTCGGTTCAGGTTCCCAGGATCTGATCTACCATCTCCCTCGCAGCTAGGGTCGCCGGAGAGTCGTCGGGAAGGTCGAAGACGGTCTTGCCCTGGTAGGCGATCTCTGTGAAGTTCGTG
>JANKMW010000080.1:7321-8880 GCA_024649985.1 Methanothrix sp. | reverse complement strand
TGTATTTGGATGGACCGAATCATCTAAATATCTTCCGTCAACTGCGTAAGTCCTAATTATAATAACGTCGATATTAGGTCTACCTCCGCGTTCGGTATTGTTTTTGTACAGGCCATCAGCTATATGCGAAAATCGTTTGCATTCAACCAATCCTGCTATGGATAGCAGCTTATCACCACGAGGCAGGACGTTCTTGTTATATTCGTGCATGATGGAAAAGTCTATTAAGTTTCTCATGTAAGTTTATATAGTTATAATAGTATATAAACTTAACCATTGATTAGGTTTTTCGAAATCTTCATACAACTCTGCTCATGAAAACAGTCGGTTCAGGATGGGATTAATTCCCAAGCCAACTTTTAGAACAATTCATTCGGTCTTCCGGATTATATGGCCTTATTGTACACAAAATTGATTTGAAATCTCACAATCCGGAAATAATATTGGACAAAACAGAAAACGTTATATCTACAACCCTAGGTGGATTACCTCATGGGCGAATATCTGGTGAGGTGTCTGGGATGCGGGCGGATCCACCCGCCTCACGCCCTTGCCTGCGAAAATGACGATTCCCTCCTCAGAACCGAGTACGCATCAAAGAGGCTCGCCCTGAGGGGCGATCTTTCCGGCCTCTGGAAGTTCTACGACTGGCTTCCTGTGAAGGAACCTCTTCGCGGATCGGGGGAGAAGCCCGTCACTTATAAGAGCGAGGGGCTCGCCCGGGCGCTGGACCTTGAGGAGCTCTACATCAGCTTCAGCGGCTACTGGCCCGAGAGGGGGGCGAAGATGACCACCTGCAGCTTCAAGGACCTGGAAGCTCCTCCCACGGTGGAGAGGATGATGGAGGCGGAGGACGCGAGGGTCCTGGTGGTCGCCTCGGCGGGAAACACCGCCAGGGCCTTCGCCCAGGCGGCCTCTGCAGTCGATCTGCCCCTGGTCCTGGTGGTGCCGGCCTCGGGGATCCACCGGCTATGGATCGATGGGGATCTCCCTGAGTCAGTCTTGGTGATATCAGTGAAGGGGGACTACACCGAAGCCATCGACCTCGCCGGCCGCCTCGAAGCCCATCCCCGGTTCGTCGGCGAAGGCGGGGCAAGGAACGTCGCCCGGAGGGACGGAATGGGCGTCGTCGTTCTGGACGCCGCCCTCTCGATGAAGTCCCTCCCCGAGCATTACTTCCAGGCGATCGGCTCCGGCACCGGCGGTATCTCCGCCTGGGAGGCCTCCCACCGCCTGCTGGGAGACGGCCGCTTCGGCCGGCGCCTCCCCAGGCTTCACCTCGCCCAGAACAGCCCCTGCGCCCCCGTCTACGCCGCCTGGACCGGCTCGATGCTGGAGGCGGGCCGATGTCCCGGCGGGATGTACGACGACGTCCTCTACAATCGAAAGCCCCCTTATGCCGTCAAGGGCGGCGTCCGGGAGGCGCTGGAGGAGACGGGTGGCGAGGTTTACGGGATAACAAACCAGGAAGCGAGAGAGGCTCAGAAGATCTTCGAGGAATCTGAGGATATCGACATCCTCCCCGCAGCGGCTGTGGCCGTCGCCGCCCTTTTGAGGGC
>JANKMW010000080.1:0-7311 GCA_024649985.1 Methanothrix sp. | reverse complement strand
GAGATCTCACGCTGCTGAACATAACCGGGGGCGGGATCTCCCGGGCGAAAGAGGAACTTAAGATGAACTATCTAAAATGTGATATAGAGGTCTCACCATCGGCCTTCAGATCAGAATCCACATCTACATCTTACAGCGACCTTCTGGCCGAGATCGACGAGATCCTGGGAAGGAGGGGCTGAACCATGACGACGGACCGGGCCTGCACCCTCACTATAATCGGGGGATTCGATAAAGACGGAAACCCGGACTTGGTGGAGAGGCTGGAGATGCACCGGGGCGAGGTTATAGGTATAGTGGGGCCCACGGGATCGGGAAAGAGCTCTCTTATAGCCGACATCGAGCAGTTCGCCTTAGGAGACACCCCCTCGGGCCGGAAGATCCTGATCGACGGCTGCGAGCCCAGGGCTGAGATTAGGTCCGACCCCCGAAAGAAGCTTATCGCCCAGCTCTCCCAGAATATGCACTTCCTAGCCGACATGAGCGTCGATGAGTTCCTCAGGATGCACGCCAAGAGCAGAGGGAGGTCTCCAGAGGTGGCGGAAAGGGTGATCGAGCTCGCCAATACCCTCACCGGAGAGCCGGTACGTCACGACCACCATCTGACGATCCTGAGCGGTGGCCAGTCGAGGGCCCTCATGACCGCCGACATCGCCGTCATCAGCGATTCGCCGATCGTCCTCATCGACGAGATCGAGAACGCCGGGATCAAGAAGAAGGAGGCCCTCGAACTTTTGGCAGGAGAGGGTAAGATCGTCGTCGTCGTCACCCACGACCCGATGCTCGCCCTCATGACATCCCGGAGGGTCGTGATGAAGAACGGAGGTATGGTAAGGGTGATCGAGACGAGCGCCGAAGAGCAGAAGGTATGCGAAGATCTGGCCAAGGTCGATGACTGGCTAATGGACCTCCGGGAGACGATCAGGCGGGGCGAGGTGGTGGAGGCCGCAATTTGAAGCTCGCGGTTTTGGCTGGAACCCCCGGATCGGGCAAGACCTCCGTTCTGATCCACGCCGCCAGGAGCCTCAAAAGGGATGGGCTCCGGCCCGCCGTAGTCAAGATCGACTGTCTCTGGACCGAGGACGACAAGAGGTTCCAGCGGCTCGGCGTTCCCGTGGCCGTAGGCCTCGCCAAGGACATGTGCCCCGACCACTACTCGATATACAACGTCGACGAGATGCTCGACTGGGCGCAATCTCAGAAGGCCGACCACCTCCTGAACGAGACGGCGGGGCTGTGCCTCCGGTGCGCCCCTTACCCCGACAAGTGCCTCGCCGTCTGCGTCATCGACGTCACCACGGGGCCCAACGCCCCCCTGAAGGTGGGGCCGCTCCTTACCACCGCCGACGTCGCCGTCATCACCAAGGGGGATATGGTCTCCCAGGCCGAGAGGGAGGTATTTCGGGAGAGGATTCTGGAGGCGAACCCCGGTTGCAGAATCGTAGAGGCGAACGGCCTTACCGGGAAGGGCGCCGCAGAGCTGGCGGAGCTTATAAGGGGCGGCCCCGAGGTCGGCGATGATATGCTCCTGCGCCACAACCCGCCCCTCGCCATATGCACCCTCTGCACCGGAGAGCTTCGGGTCTCAAAGGAGCACCACCGAGGAGTCCTCCGCCACCTCGATGGCTTCATGGAGTACTTCGGGGAGTAGAGCGATGAATATGAACCGAGGCTATGGAGGCTTTGAGGGGCTTGCCCGGATATGCCTTGCGAATTTATGATAGAGGGACGGTGCTCGTGAGATGAAGGAGATAGAAGATCTTCTCCCCGGCTACAACTGCGGCGAATGCGGCTTCAGAAACTGCCGAGAGTTCGCGCGGGCTTTATCCCGGGGGCCGGATGAAGGTACCGACATCGACCTCTGCCCCTTCCTGGGCCGAAAGAAGCATCTCGAAAGAAGGGCCGAGATCGAGGTAAAGCTTCCGGAAATTAGACGCAGGTGGGCGGAGGGAGAGGTCGATGAAGAGGCGGAGATCCGGGGTGTCATCGACGGCATCGTCGCTGACTTCGCTCTCGCGCCCCTTCCCGGGGAGCCTGCCTGCCGGGAAGATCTCCTCGCCATCGACCGGGACGCCCAGTTCAATGTCGGGGACGTCATCCGCTACCGCCCCCTCGGCTGCCCCATAACTCATTTTGGAAAGATCATCAAGATAGATCACGGCCTCGTCACCGTCCAGATGGTGGGGCCCCGCCAGCTCCTCGGCGACGAGAACTTCGCTCCAAAGGATGTGGGGGTCTGCATGGTAGCTGCCTTCGAGGGGATCGTCAGCAGGGGCCGGATCCCCGAAGTAGGCGAGACGGTCAGGTTCCTTCCGGAGCACTGCATGATGCAGAAGGTCCATTCCGGAGTGATCGTCCACTCCGAGGGGAAGATGGTCAGGATCGAGGGGATCGACCTGAAGGTCTGGTGAGGAGGAAACCTCGCCAAAATAGCCGTTAAATATAATACTGAGTTATAACGAGATAAAAAATGGATAAAGAAATTCCAGCCGAGGGTTAAATCCCGCTCAACGGGTTTTAAGATCGAATATAGTCATGAGGTGGAGTAGCATGAAATCTGCGAATGGATCCGGATCGGGAGGGCTTAAGATCCTCTTAGGATGTCTAGTCTTGATCTCTTTGACCGGCATTTCTGGGTCGGCACAGGGAGAACAGGAAGGAGAGATCGTTGGGTATGGGTTCGGTTTGAAGGAGTATGCTGAGGTAAGCTTTGCCATCCCCGCAGAGTTTGATGAGATGGTCCAGGCCGAATCCCTTGAGGAGGGGAATTACTCAGAAGGTAAATACGTGGGGGCTTCTGTCCTTTTCGATGAAAGCAGGGTCTCTATTCTGCTTTTGTACCCGTGTGACCTTACCGGGGAGGAACTGGACGCCTTTGACTTAGTATCCGCTTTAAATGGTTTCAATAAAGCTTACGATCAGGCGGTTTACAGCGAAGATCCCATCAATATCAGCGGCCAGCAGGCCTACGTAGGACAGCTGGAAGGCCAGTTGATTATAGTATATCAGCCTTCGGATCTGACCGTTTCAGCCATATTCATCGACGAAAACATCAACGAAGAGGCATTGGACTATTTCGTACCGTCTCTTCAGATAAACGTCGACGAAGCCATCACTCCCCTATATCCTGAGTACTGCGCTGGCATCCAGACGGAAACGGCAGCTCCAGCTCCAGCTCAGCCGGCGACTGAGGTCGTCCAGACCGCTCAGCCAGTCCAGGCCGAACAACCCGCCCAGACCGAGGAGGCGGTCCAGCCGGCGGCCACCTTCGACAAAGCGAAGATAGACGCCGAGGTGGCGGAGACCGTCGAAAGATTTGAGGAGATGTTTGGGCGGAAGCTCTCGTTCTGATGAAGGCGGAGGCCGGCCCCAAGGCCGGACGCCTTCCATTCTATCGCCGGCTCCCTCTCTTGAAAGGTGAAATTTGAATGATGGACGCGAGCCCCTCTGAGGCGGTTTTTATGGGGATGAAGAGAGCGGGGGTAGACTTCGTCGTCAGCGTCCCTTGCGTCAACCTTCGGGAGCTGATCCGTCTCGTGGACGCTGACCCCGAGATGGAACACGTCCCCGTCACCCGGGAGGAGGAGGGGGTTGGGATATCTGCCGGGGCATACATGGGAGGAAGAAGGACCGCTCTCTTGATGCAGAACTCAGGCCTCGGCAACAGCATCAACGCCCTCGCCTCGCTGAATGGTCTGTATAAAATTCCGCTCCTGATGATCATCAGCCATCGAGGGGGCGAAGGGGAGACGATAGCAGGCCAGGTTCCCATGGGGAGGCTGACCCCGAGGCTTCTGGACGCCATGGGGATCCCTCGATTCTCGCCCGTTCCGCAGGAGGCCGAAGAGGTCGTGGCCGGGGCCTGGAACCTGGCCCAGGCCGGGAGAACGCCGGTGGCGGTCCTACTGGATATCGTATTCTGGAGATCGCTCCGGTGAGGCCAGGGTGGAGGCCTCCAGGCCCGGCCCGGATCGACGGGAGTCTCCGACGAAGCACTTTATATTTCAGGAGGGAATATTTCTACTGATGATGAGATTGACGGCGCGCGTCTCCGGCAGGGTCCAGATGGTGGGGTACAGGGCGAGAGTAGTCGGCCTAGCCAGGTCCTCAGGGCTGGTCGGCTTCGTACAGAATCTCCCCGACGGCCGGGTCGAGGTTGAAGATGGAGAACTCTCTCATCCGGGTCGACGATGTGGAGACTGCTTACTCCGAGGCGTCGGGGTCTTTTCCCGGATTTCGCAAGGTAATAGACCCCGAAGAGGTGGGAGACCGTCTGGATGAGGGGGTCGGGATCCTGAAGGAGATCTTGGTAACCGTAAAAGATGGCTTCCGCGATCTGGGCGGGAAGATGGACACGATGCTCGATAAGCAGGATTCTATGCTCGATAAGCAGGATTCTATGCTCGATAAGCAGGATTCGATCGTAAGTGAGATTCAGGGTCTCAGGTTCGACATGAATAGCTACATGAACCAGAGGTTCGAACGGATCGAGTCCGATCTAGCGGAGCTGAAAGCCGCCATGAGAGAGCGGGGGATCATCTGAAACCTCGCCTTGAGGGACGGGTAGAATTATAAAATCATTTTTAGGGCTTTCGGGAGCTCATCAATTTGAAACGGATCGAGGCGATCTCCATCATCGCCCGAGAGGCCGACTCCCAGGGCGCTCTTCTGGTCGGAAATATAGGATATCCCTCCAGAGAATTGTTCGCCGTCGGCGACCGGGCCTCTAACTTCTACATGCTCGGCTCCATGGGCCTCGCCTCTTCCATCGGCCTGGGCCTCGCCCTCGCCCTGCCCAAGTGGCGGGTGATCGCCATCGACGGTGATGGCGCTGTTTTGATGAATTTGGGAACCCTCGCCACCCTCGCCGACCAGGACCCCGATAACTACCTCCTCATCATCCTCGACAACGGCTGCTACGGCTCCACGGGGTCTCAGCCTACCTGCACCTCCAGGAGGGCGGACCTCGCGAAATTGGCGGTGGGGGCAGGAGTCTCCGAGGTGAAGGTCGCCGCCACAGCTGGGGAAGTTCGCAGCGACATGGCAAAAAAGGGGGTCCTCGTAGTCAAAGTCGAGATCGGGAACGCAGATGTCCCGGTGATCGAGCTCTCTTCTGAAGAGATCATCGAGAGGTTCATGGCGAGATCCGCTCCGTCATCTCCGTCATCCTGAAGCTGCCGTCGAGGATCCTCCCCTTCAGCTCTTCTGCGAGCCTCTCGGCCCGCAGCCGGTCGGACTGCCGCACGACGATGGGAACCTCCCGCCCGGCGAAGCGGAGGGATCCGAGGCGGGCGCTGAAGACGTCGCCGGCGCAGGAGGTGGCGCAGAGGCCGCAGTTGAAGCACCTCCTCCGGTCGAGGATGGGCTTCCAGTCTACAAAGCCGATCGCCCCCGTCGGGCAGATCGCCTCGGGGTGGCAGGCGGTGCACCTCTTGCACCCTCCGGGGTCGAAGCTCACCTCGAGGTCCGTCCCCTCCCAGACGTCCCCGTAATTCGCCCTGCCGATCTCCTTCCTCCCGACGACGTCCATCACCGGGAGGGGTATCGATCGATCGGCTGGGGCGAGGCTATTCAAGATCCGATCGCTGATGACGGGGACGGGGACCGCCCAGGAGGTGACGCATTCGGGTCCGGCGGATGTGGCAAAACCTCCCATGTACTCGGGGTCCATCCCGTGCATATCCGCATACCCCGAGAGATTCGGCCGATCGGGAGAGGATCTCGTCCCCCTCCCCAGGACGAACCCTTCGGCCCCGTTTATGAGAATCCTCGTCCCGACGCCGACCGTCTCCAGGAGGGGGTCGTTCTCCAGGGGGTTCATGCGGCCGCACCCCGAGACGGAGGCGCCCCGCCAGCAGGGATCGAAGGTGGTGGCGTGGAAGATGGTGGCGATCCTCTCCTCGCCGGGGTTGACGAAGGCGGAGTAGTTTCTGAAAGCGTGGCGGGTCCCAAAGAGCCTCGCCGTCGGGATATCGGCGAGTTTCAGATCCACCTCGAGGCAGGAGCCTCCGTCCGTCTCCACCTCCGCCCGCACCTCTTCTCCCTCCACGAGATCTCTGAAGAGGTGGCCTCCGCCATATCGCGGATCGTCTATGCTCTCTGCCGTCCCGAAGACTATGAGGTCTAGGACCCCCAGCCGCTCGTTGGGGCAGGGTCCGACGGTGGCGGGGACGCCGTTGAGCCAGACCCCGATCGCCCGCCGGAAGGAGCCGGGGGGTGCCACGGGGAAGGAGAGGACGGCGTAGGTCCCGCTCATGACAGCCCTGGTGGCGCAGGTTACCACGTCCACGTCTTCGAGGGTCAGTCCATCCCCACCGTCGAGGATCTCTCCCACCTCCCGCGCTGTGAGGACGACCGCCTCGCCCCGGTCCACCTTCGCCCTCATCTCGGAGAAGGAACGGTTCATGATCCCTCCTCAGTCCTCCTGCTTAATGAACTCCGCCGCCACCTCAGATCTGAGGTGATCGATCCCCCTTATTCTGGTGAGCCGCCTATCGGTTCTGATAGAGACCGGGCTGAGGATATCGAAGAGTTGGAAGGCTTCCTCCTCGGAGAAGTAGTGGGTGATGACCCCCCCGCCCCGCTTGAACGTCATCGGCTCCACCTCCACCCCTTTACCCGCCCTCATGTCTTCGACTCCGAACTCCAGGAAGAAGAGCCTGCCTGCGCCCTTCAGTACCCGCGCCGCTTCCGCCGCGGCCCTGCGCCGATCTCCCTCTCGAAGGTGGCCGAGAATGTGGAAGGCGATGACAGCGTCGAAGGCCTCCTCCCGGAAGGGTAATTGGACCGCGTCCGCCGCGACGAAATCGGGGATGGAACGATTCGGGGTCTGGGGTGATGGCCTCCCTCGCGTTGGATGCCCATCGCAGGATGGATATCGCCCGCAAGACGGTCTGGGTCCAAAGACGGTCTCCTCCGCTAGATCCCTCCCGAGGCGCACCGCCAGGGGCGAGAGGTCCAGGGCGGCGATCCTCCATGGGCGTCTCAGCATCGCCGCCAGAGTCTTGCCGTTTCCGCAGCCCAGCTCCAGGACCTTCGAGCCCGCCGGAAGCTCCGGGAGCTTCGCGGGAGCGCCCCGCCAGATCCTCCCCTTCTCTTGATACTGCCGGTCCCAGGCGAGGAGCCCCTCCCTTAGACCTCCATCTTCGCCGCCTTCGGGTCGTGGAGTTGATGGTTTTGGCATGAGATCGAGTTGGAGGTTCACCACCAAAATCTTTACCATCCACCTCGTCGTTCTCGATCTCAGGTGTTAGTCATGAAACTGAGGAGTGGGGCAATAACGTTGATTGTCATATTTCTATGCCTGGGATT
>JANKMW010000007.1:23377-34503 GCA_024649985.1 Methanothrix sp. | reverse complement strand
CATCATGCCCGCCAATTCATTGGCGGGTAGTTGACCTATAAGCTCTGATGCCAAAGACGCTTCTCGCCAGGTTGAACCGCTCCTGATGAGCCTTCACCATCTCGCTGAAGTCCGGGTCGGATCTCACCTCTCCACCGATGAACGTCCATCTGCCGAGGCCGAACGAGTAAGCCTGGCCTCCAACATAGCCGTCGTACCTCATCATCGGCCCGTGGGCGCCTTCGAACCTCTCGCCGCCAACAAACCCGCTGTAAGACATCCCGGGGCCTTTGACCCCTTCGAACCGCGCCGAGGACGCCGGAGCCAGTAGCACCAGCACCATCATCATCATCACCATCTTTCGTCCCATAATCGCCCTCACCCATTATCATCTTAGACGATCCTCGATCGATCTCTTGTATCTTTCCAGTTCCGACCTCCGACTCTTGATTGTCGTTGGGGGCATAGATCTCTCGACCCCATCTTGATATGGTTAGGTCTTGGTAGACAAAAAATGTTTCGATCCTTCTCTAGACCCAACCCTTATAAGAGGACGGGGACAATCCACCGGATCTATATGCCGTTTTGCAGCGTGGAAGAGGCGATCGAGGAGGTGAGGGCCGGCCGGTTCATCCTCATCCTCGACGACGAGGGGCGGGAGAACGAGGGCGACCTGGTGATGGCGGCGGAGATGGTGACCCCCGAGGCGATCAACTTCATGGCCAAGCACGGCCGCGGCCTCATATGCGTCCCCCTCTCCAGCGAGCGGGTCGACGAGCTATCCCTACCCCTCATGACCCAGAACAACACCGAGAAGATGGGGACCGCCTTCACCGTCTCCGTTGACGCCAAGGGGAGGGGGGTGACTACGGGCATATCGGCCTTCGACCGGGCCGAGACGGTCAGGACCCTCATAGACCCCGAGGCGACGATCAACGACCTCGTCATGCCAGGCCACACCTTCCCCCTGCGGGCCCAGGAGGGGGGGGTCCTGCGGCGGGCGGGGCATACCGAGGCCTCCGTCGACCTGGCGCAGATGGCAGGGTTGTATCCGGCCGCCGTCATCTGCGAGGTGATGGCCGAGGACGGGACGATGGCCCGCCTCCTGGAGCTGGAGCGTTTCGCCGAGGTCCACGGCCTCAAGATGCTCACCATCGACCGGCTGATCAAGAGGAGGATGAGGAGCGAGAAATTGGTGAGAAGGATCGCCGAGGTCGATATGCCCACCGATTACGGCGACTTTCGGGCCATCGGCTACGAGAGCCTCGTCGATGGCCAGTGCCACCTGGCCCTGGTGGCGGGCGACCCCTCCTCCGACGACGCCCTCGTCCGGGTCCACTCCGAGTGCCTCACCGGGGACGTCTTCGGATCGAGGCGGTGCGACTGCGGCGACCAGCTCCACCTCGCCATGAGACGGATCACCGAGAACGGGAACGGGGTGCTACTTTATATGCGCCAGGAGGGAAGGGGGATAGGGATCGCGAACAAGCTGCGGGCCTACGCCCTCCAGGAGAGGGGCTACGACACCGTCGAGGCGAACCACCGGCTGGGGTATCCCGCAGACCTCCGGGATTATGGCGTCGGGGCCCAGATCCTCGTCGACCTGGGGATCAAGAAGATGAGGCTTCTCACCAACAACCCTCGGAAGGTCGTAGGCCTCGAGGGGTACGGCCTGGAGATCGTCGACCGGGCCCCCATCGAGATACCGCCGAACGATAAAAATAGAAAGTACCTGGAGACGAAGAGGGACAAGCTCCACCACCTCCTCCTCCAGGAAGGTCCTGGATCGGGGAAGGATTAGATGGCCGTATCCCCGATCCGGCCGGCCTACTCGATCTTCACCTTCTTTCGGGTCGTCACCTCCACCTTGGGGAGGTGGACGGTCAGGACGCCGTCTTTGAGGGACGCCCTCGCCTCCTCCGCCTTCACCTCCGCCGGGAGCTTTAGGGACCTTTCATACCGCGAAAAGCTCCTCTCCTTCCGGTAGAACTCTTCGCCCTTCTCCTCCGTCTCGGTCTTCCGCTCCGCCTTTATCTCCAGGAGATCCTCGGCGACGGAGATCTCGACGTCCCCTTTGTCCATCCCCGGAAGGTCCACGGTGACGACGACCTCGTCGTCAGTCTCCATGACGTCGGCGAGGGGCTTCATCACGTCTCCCGCGGTCGCCGGGGCCTCTGCCGCGAAGTCGTCGATGAGCTGGTTCATCTTATCCTGGATCTTCCTGATCTCGGGCATGTACCGCGCCTCGGCGTCGGAGATCCCGAACTCCTCCATCAGTCGGTTCATACGGCTCTGGAGGCGCTTGAAGTCGTCTTTCGGAACTAAGCCTGTCATGATCGATCACCAGTTGTTTTTACGCATATCAAACTCAAATATCTTACTATAGATACTCCGCCTGGATGGCGACGACCTCTGTGCTGTCCTTCGCCGCGGCGTACTCCTCCAGGGGCTCGCGGTTCAGCTCCAGAAAGACGTGCCCCCAGGAGATTTTTGCCAGGATCTCCTCTGCCTGGGGCCGCTCGCCCAGGATCACCAGGGCCGCTGCGAAGGCCTCGACGGTCGATAGCTTGAAGGGCTTTCCGAAGTTGACGGGGTTAGCGGCGACCAGGAAGGGAAGGGCCCTCTCCTTGAGGCGCATCTTGCCGAAGACCTCCTCTGCATGATCCCAGGAGCAGTCCAGGGCCGCTAGGCCCCTTCCCACCTCGAATCTATCGGCAGGGGAGAGGGCCTTCTCTGAGAAGGGGCTTAAGACCAGGTATCCCCGAAGCTTGTTCCACCGTTTGGTGGTCCGTGCGAGCTTGAACCTCTCAAGCTTCTTTCCGGTGCACCTCTTGGGGTCGCACTGGTTTGCGTGATAGATCAGGAGCTCCATGATTCATGTGGTCTACCGATAATCCTATTAACGTTGTTTGCAACTCTCCCCACCATTATCCCTTTCGCGGAAATAAAGAACTCAGAGGCCTTCCCGATGAGCGAGATCTCCAAGGAGTACGACTTTAAGCAGGTTGAAGAGAGGTGGGCGGAAAGCTGGGACGAGTCCGTCTACTATTTCGACTGGAACTCCGAAGCGCCCCAGTACATAATCGACACGCCGCCGCCTTATCCCACCGGAAACTTCCACATAGGCAACGCCCTCAACTGGTGCTACATCGACTTCGTTGCTCGGTACAAAAGGATGAGGGGCTACAACGTCATGTTCCCCCAGGGCTGGGACTGCCACGGCCTTCCCACCGAGGTGAAGGTGGAGGAGATCCATGGAATCACAAAGAACGAGGTTCCTAGAGAGGAGTTCCGGCGTCTCTGCGAGGAGCTGACAGTCCAGAACATCTCGAAGATGAGGGTGACGATGCGAAGGCTCGGCTTCTCCAACGACTGGTCCAACGAGTACGTGACGATGCAGCCCGAGTACTACTCCAAGACCCAGAGGTCCTTCGTCCAGATGTTCGACAAGGGGATGATCTATCGGGAAGACCACCCCGTAAACTGGTGTCCTCGCTGCGGAACCGCCATCGCCTTCGCCGAGGTGGAGTACGATTCAAGGACCTCCGCCCTCAACTACCTTCGCTTCGGCTCTCCCCTCGGAGACCTCAAGATCGCCACCAGCCGTCCCGAGCTTCTGGCGGCCTGCGTAGCCGTGGCCGTCCACCCCGAGGACGAAAAACATAAAAAGTACATCGGAACCGAGGTGAGGGTTCCCGTCTTCGACTACAATGTTTCGGTCATCGCCGACGAGGTGGTCGACCCGACTTTCGGCACGGGCGTCGTCATGATCTGCACCTTCGGCGACAAGCAGGACGTCCGATGGTGGGTCGAGCACGACCTCCCTCTCCGCCAGGCGATCGACCGGGCGGGGAGGATGACGGAGATCGCGGGCAAGTTCTCTGGCATGACGATACCCGAGTGCAAAGACGCCATCATCGAGGAGATGAGGTCGTTGGGGATCATCTACAAGCAGGAATCCCTCGACCAGAACGTCGGCCTCTGCTGGAGGTGCAAGACCGCCATCGAGATCCTTTCCGAGAGGCAGTGGTTCGTGAAGATAAACCCCGACGAGATCATCAAGACTTCCGCCGAGATCGAGTGGGTCCCCGAACATATGGAGATCAGGCTCAAGAACTGGACAGGGACGATGGACTGGGACTGGTGCATATCGCGGCAGAGGATCTTTGCGACGCCCATACCCGTCTGGTACTGTAAGAAGTGCTGCGAGCCCCTCGTCGCCAAGGAGGAGTGGCTCCCCCTCGACCCGAACCTGAAGACGCCGCCGGTTTCGTGTCCGAACTGTGGCTCAGAGAAGTTCGACCCCGAGACCGACGTTCTTGACACCTGGATGGACAGCTCGATCTCAGTCCTGAAGGTCACCGGCTGGCTTAGCGACCATCCGCCCCGCTATCCAGCCCAGCTTCGGCCCCAGGGCCACGACATCATCAGGACCTGGGCCTTCTACACCATCCTCCGGGCCAAGGCCCTTGTTGGGGTGAGGCCCTGGGACTCGATCCTCGTCAACGGGATGGTTCTCGGCGAGGACGGCCACAAGATGAGCAAGTCCCTGAACAACTTCATAGCCCCTGAAGAGGTCGTGGTGAAGTACGGCGCCGACGCCTTCCGCCAGTGGGCGGCGGTGGGCGGCAGTCCCGGAAGCGACGTGATGTTCCGGTGGAAGGACGTGATCAGTGGCGGCAGGTTCCTTCAGAAGCTCTGGAGCATGTACAGGTTTGCGTCTCCTCACGCGGTCAAATCCGACGACGCTGCCCCAAACCAGGTGGACAGGTGGCTCCTCTTTGAGCTCTCCACGATGATCGGGGCGGTCACCGACTCGATGGACAGGTTCGCGTTCGACGAGGCCTTCAGGGCGATCAGAAGCTTTGCTTGGGACGTCCTCGCCGACAACTACATCGAGCTCGTCAAGTCCCGGCTCTACGGCGCCGACGGCCCCGAGAAGAGGGCGGCCCAGTCGACGATCCGCACCGCCATCGAGGCCCTGACGAGCCTTCTTGCGCCCTTCACCCCCTTCATAGCCGAGGAGATCAGAATGAACCTCTCCGGCGAGTCCGTTCACACCTCCAACTGGCCCAAATCATCGGGCATTCCAGCCCAGCCCGAGGGAAGTCTGATCAAGGACGTGGCCGCGGCCGTGAGAAGGTACAAGTCGGACCGGGGCATGGCCCTCAACTCGCCCCTCGCCGGAATCGAGGTCTATTGCGACCTTGACCTGGAGACGACGGACCTGTCCGGCTCCACCGGCTCGCCGGTGGAGGTGAAAGGCGGCAGCCCCGATATCGAGACGAGGGCGGCGGAGGTGAGACCTTCGATGAAGGTGATAGGTCCCGCCTTCAAGGAGAGAAGCGGCGGGATCATCGGAAAGCTGAAGGGCATGGACCCGGAGGAGGTGGCCCGGATGGTGGAGGCGGGAAGGATCGAGGTCGATCTGGGCGGCGAAGTGGTGGAGCTCTCCCCCGATGCCGTGGAGATCGCCACCGAAACCCTCTCCTCCGGGAGGGCCGTCGATATGATCTCCCTGGAAGGCGCCACCGTCCTCATCAGGACGGGTCCATGATAGAGGTGGAGGTGAAGGCCCGAGCTCCGCCGGGGATCGAGGAGAAGATCCTGGGCATAGGCGGAGTCGAGATGGGGGAGGAGGCCCACCTCGACCTCTACTTCAACTCCCCCTCTCACGACTTCGCGAGGACCGACGAGGCGCTCCGGATCCGGATCAAGGAAGAGGGGGCGGATCTCACCTACAAGGGGCCGAAGCTCGATTCCGAGACGAAGTCCCGGCTGGAGGTGCGGGTCCGGATAGAAGACCCTCAGGCGATGGAGTCGATCCTCGAATCCGTCGGCTTTTCCCGGGCAGCCGTCGTCAAGAAGAGGAGGAAGAAGTACGCCCTGAAGGAGGCTGTCCTCTGTCTAGACGATGTGGAGGGGCTGGGCGCCTTCCTGGAGGTGGAGCTCGCCGGAGGCGAAGACTGGTGGGCCCAGAAGAGGACCGCCCTCGATATCATGGCGAAGCTCGGGATATCTGAGTCGATAAGAGAGTCCTACCTTGAGCTATTGGCGGAGGGGAGAAGTGGCCCCTGAGACGATTCGGGAGCGGCTATCTCCCATGGTGGTGATGCTCCTCTTCCTGGTGGCGGTCCAAATCCTCTCCCTCTCCCTGATGGACCCCCTCTCGGAGACGGAGGTGAGGATCTTCGACGATCCAGAATCGACGGCAAACCCCTTCGGCTACATATTGCTCGTCCTGGGGTTCACCCTCTTCATACTGATGGCCCTGAGGCTGAAGAAGGGGTGGGTGGTCAGCGGCGTCGTCCTCCTGGCGATAGCCATCGGCGTCTACTACGTCCTCTCGGCGTTCCTCGCCCCCCTTCCGGCCCTGGCGTCGTCCCTGGCGGTCCTGGTCCTCCTCCACCTCCACCCGGAATGGTACGTCATCGACATCGTCGGGCTCATCGTCTCCGCCGGAGTCGGGACGCTCTTCGGCCTGAGCATGACCCCCTTCCCGGCCATCATCCTCCTTCTCATCCTCGCGGCGTACGATGCCATATCCGTCTACAAGACCCGGCACATGGTCACCCTCGCCGAGGGGGTCATGGAGATCAGGGCCCCCCTCCTCTTCGTAGTTCCCAGGAGGAGGGGCTACAGCTTCCGCCGCGAGGGAATGGGTTCCGGGGACGATCGAGGAGCCTACTTCCTCGGCCTCGGGGACGCCATCATCCCCACGGTTCTGGTGATCTCCGCCAACTGGTACTTCGCCCTTCCCGAGTTTGAGATCCTCGGCATCGGCGCAAACCTTCCCGCTCTGGGGGCGATGATGGGGACCTACCTCGGCTTCGGACTCCTCTCGGGGACCCCCAGGGATAAGCCCCAGGCAGGCCTCCCCTTCCTCAACGGCGGTGCCATCCTCGGATTTCTCGCAGGGGTCCTGATATCGGGCCATCCCCTCTTCTGAGGGGTCACCGACAACTTTTTTTTGGCAGGGGCTCATCTCGGTACCGGAGGTCATTCCGGTGGAAGATAACGACGTCGTTCTGGAGGCGCAGTTTCTGCCCTTCTGTCCGAAGTGCGGGACCGAGTGCGAGGCGAGGGAGCTGAGGCGACCTCTCGACTCAACGAACTGGAAGAAGGTGGTGGTGGAGGCGATCTACTACTGCCCCAAATGCGACAACTACTGGGGCGAGGGGCTGGTGGAAAAGGGGTACGAGTGAACTGAGATGGCGAAGATGGTGGTGGAGGGGTCTGTCACCCTCAACGTCGAGGGGGCGTTCTACAACCCGAAGATGAGGCTCAACCGGGACCTGGGTGTGGCGATGGCCAAGGCCCTGGGGATCGACGACTACCTCGACGCCCTCGCCGCCAGCGGAGTGCGGGGGCTCAGGGTGGCGAAAGAGGCGGAGGTCGGCCACGTAGCGTTGAACGACGTCAGCTCCAGAGCCGTCGCCCTCATCGAGGAGAATGCAAGGCTCAACGGCCTGGAAGGATGCGAGATCCTCACCGGCAACGCCAACGTCCTCCTCAACGAGAGGCGGTTTGAGGCCGTCGACCTCGACCCCTTCGGCTCCCCCTCCCCCTTCCTGGCGGCGGCGGCGCGATCGGCCCTGAATTACCTCTTCATCACCGCGACGGATACCGCCCCCCTCTGCGGAGCCCACCTCAAAAGCGGCATAAGAAAGTACATGGCCGTCCCCGTCAAGGCCGACCATCACCGGGAGATGGGGGCGAGGATCCTCCTGGGGGCTGTGGCGAGGGAGCTGGCCAGGGTCGACAAGGGTATGGCTCCCATCCTGACCCACGCCACCGACCATTACGTCCGGGTATACGTCAGGATCGAGAGGGGGGCGAAGAGCGCCGACGTTGCCCTCGACGAGATGGGCTACATCGAGGAGTGTCGCAGCTGCGGCAGCTGGAGGGCTGTATCAGGATTAGGCTGCCGATCCTCTGGGACGTGCTCTCTGTGCGGCGGGAGGGCTGAGGTGGCAGGCCCCCTCTGGCTGGGGCCGATCCAGGATCGCGAACGGATCGGGAAGGCCCTGACAGAGCTGGAGGGGGCGCAGGCCAGATCCGATCGCGCAGTCCGGCTCCTCCAGCTCTGCGCCGATGAGATCGATCTTCCCATGTACTACGATCATCACAGAATTTGCAGGAGATTGAAGCTTGCGCCTGGGAACGCTGACGACCTGGTGGAGAGGCTCCGGACTTCCGGCTGGAAGGCCTCCAGAACCCATTTCAGCGGCGTGGGGATCAAGACCGACGCACCCATCGGAGTCCTCAGGGAGATATTGTCCTCAGTTTGACTGTCCAGCGATCGAAATCCAACGCCGGGCACGTTGCCGGCTCGTCGATATCGCCGCCTCATCTTCGGCTTGACCCGAAAGTTAATATGGGATAAGGGACATAACGTGGGTTGACTGCAGCACCGATGAGTGCGGCAGTGATGTGGCACGAGATGATGAAAATTACCCCCTTCATTGCTACTCCCTTACGTCACCTCGTGCCAACCCTTCATTGATGCGGCCTCAGGTTGTATATTTTGCGTCTCTGTTGCATATCTGATCTGCATTTCTATTCCGACTCGCCTATTGCAGGTCTGCCTTGGTCTTGATAGGCCTCTCTATTGACGCATCATCCCTACATCGCCTTTCCATCCTCACCATCATCTCCAGTTCTCCGGCACCCATCCCGGCCCACCAACCCCCAATGCCTGGCAAACGATAAAATAAAATGGATCTAAGAGATGGTCAGCATGAAGATCGCGGTTGTTGGAGGGACTGGCGATTGCGGCCAGGGATTTGTCAAGCGCTGGGCGGGTGAGCACGAGATCATCATAGGATCGAGGAGGGCTGAGAAGGCCGAGGTGGCTGCGGCAGAGCTGACCTCCGTTCTGAAGTCGAGAGGGATAAGTGCCAAGATTGAGGGGACGGACAACAGCAAAGCCATCGAAGCGAGCGACCTGGTGGTCCTCAGCATACCCTACAAGTTCGTCGAGTCGATGACCTCGGACCTGAAGGAGAGCTACAGCGATCAGATCGTAATATCCCCCGTCGTCCCCATGACCAGAAGGGATAACCATTTCGAGTACACCCCGCCAGCCCAGGGGAGCGCTGCCCTCCTGGTCAGGGACCTCTTGCCACCATCAATCAAGGTGGTGGCTGCCTTTCACACCATTTCCTACGCAGCTTTCGGAGATCTGAACCAGATTCTCGGAGGCGACGTCTTGATCGTCGGGGACGATCCAAGGGCAAAAGAGGTCGTCTCCAACCTGGTCTGGATTGTAAGAGACCTTAGACCCCTGGATGGAGGGCCACTGGAGGTGGCGGCCCAAGTGGAGGGTCTGACGCCTCTCCTACTGAACATAGGCAGGCTTAACAAGATCAAGAATGCAGGCATCTGCGTAATCTAATGATGATTTAAAGGATCCCGCCCACCAGGTCCTGGGGGCTCACCCCGGACATCTGGAGGATCAGGTAGGCGCCGAGGACCGTACCCGCCACGCTTCCTATGTTCGCCATGGCGGCCACCAGTATCACCCGGAAGAGGGGTATCGCCATCATCTCTTTGAAGGTCTCCGCCTCGGCGAGCCTCTTCGTATCGACCATCTTCGGCTTCCTCTTCCACGCCTCTGCGATACCCGCAAACCAGCCTGCGGCCATCAGGGGGTTTAAGCTCGTCAGCCAAGCCACCATGAAGGCTGTGAGGACCGAGACGGGGTGGCCCCGGGCCAGGATCACCCCCGCAGCGCTGAGGGCGCCGTTGACGAGAAACCAGATCTTGAAGGCGGAGAAGAGGCTCTCGGTTGTGATGCCGGATAAGATGACGGCGGCTATGGTTATCAGGACGAGCAGAGTCAGACCGGCTCCGAAGATCTTCGGGGCCGAGAACCTCCGCCTGGAAGGACGGGCAATCTCCTCGAAGGCGGGGATCTTCTCGGGGTGGGCGAGATATTTCGTTATCCCCTCCCGGTGGCCTGCGCCCACCACCGCCACCACCCTCGCCTCCCTTCCCAGGCGTATCAGGTTTCGGGCGATGTAGGCGTCCCTCTCGTCGATGAGGACCTCAGCGGCCCGCGGGGATACCTCCCGGAACTCCTCTATGATGGCGGAGACGACGTCCTCTTCGGTCACCTTATCGATCTCGATCTCCTCCCCCTTCCCGAAGGCTGCGGGGATCATCGATGCCACCAGCTTCGCCTTCTCCAGGAAGCTCATCGCCGACCAGAACCTCTGGATGGTGACGCCTATATCCCTGTCGACGAGGGCTACCCGTGCCCCCATCTCCTCGGCAGCCTCTATGGCGGCGATCATCTCAGAGCCGGGCTTCACCCCCAGATCCGAGCCGATCTTCTTCTGGACGTATGCGAGGAGCCACTGGACGAGGAGGAGGTATAGCTTGCCGTCCTTCAAGATCTCCTTTATCTGGATATCTCCCGCCTCCTCCTGGCCGGTGAGGGCGCGGTACCTCCCCTGACAGAGCTCCACGGCGACGACGTCGGGATGGAGGTCCTCTATCGCCCTTATCACGTCCTGGACGCTCTTTTCGGATACGTGGGCCGTCCCCACGATTACTATCTCGCCCGTTTTCTCCTCCCCCAGGGCAGCGCCCGTCTCCACGCCATCGTATCCGCACGATTCCGAGCCGCACGATCCTATATCATCCAAATCGATTACCTCGCCGTTGGCCATCTCAGGGACGACCACCTAGAAAACCCTTTGTCCAAAGACCGGGGGGGATCTTTGGGTATGGTCCGTCGGTATCACCTTCCGGAGCAGATCTCTATCGCTCTGATGAGGTCAGAACGTGATACTATCCCCACGAGCCTCCCGTCCTCCATCACCGGAAGCCTCCGGATCTGCCGCTCCATCATCTTCCTCATCGCCCCGGCGGCTTCGTCCTCAGGCCCGATGACGTATATCTCCTTGACCATGATATCGCCGACGGTGGTGGCGCCCCTCCTCTCCTCGGGGACCTTCTGGACGTTGGATATCGTCACGATACCTCCGAGCCTCCCGTCCACCATCACCGGGTATCCTCTATGCTTCTCCCGGAACATGAGGTTGATTATATCGGGGAGCGTCGTCTCAGGGGTGACGGTCTTGAGGTCCCGGGACATTATGTCCTTCACCTTAACACCCTCAAGGGGGACGACGATGGAG
>JANKMW010000007.1:12330-23367 GCA_024649985.1 Methanothrix sp. | reverse complement strand
CGATGGAGGTGGCCTTCTCCTCCTCGTTGGCGGCGATGTAGACGAAGAAGGCGATGAGGATCAAGAAGGGGCTCCCCATGATCCCCAGAACCCCCATGAGGATCGCAAATAGCTTGCCTATCCCCGCCGCCCGTCTCGTTGCGTCGACGTAGGGCATCCTGGTGGCAAACCAGGCCCTGAGGATCCTCCCTCCGTCCATGGGAAACGCCGGAAGGAGGTTGAAGATCATCAGGACGATGTTGATCACCCCGAGGGTCCATAGGAGGGTGGTGAGGGGATGGCTACCCCCCAGGAGGAGAGCCGACTGGAAGCTGAAGAGGGTGCAACCGACGCCGATGATCCCGCTGACTGCGGGACCCGCCACCGCCATCCTCGCCTCCATCCCCGACTCTCGGGGGATGTCCTCCATGGAGGCGACGCCACCGAAGATGTAGAGGGTGATGCTCCTGATCGTTATACCGTACCGCATAGCCACGAAGGAGTGGCCCAGCTCGTGGAGGGCGACGCAGAGGAATAGGAGGACGGCGAAGGCGAGGGAGTAAGCCCATCTGGCCGCAGGGGGCTCGACGGATTCGAACCCATAGGAGAGGTCGTAGACCTGGCCGAAGATCTCGAGGCTGGTGGTGGCGGTGAAGGTTGAGAATATGTAGGCGACTATGGGTATGATCACGAGGAAGGTTACGTGTAACCTTATGGGGATCCCTGCGATCCTCCCGATCTGGAAGGCGGAGCTCATGATCCCAAACTCGACCTGCCCGTTAATATCTTTTTTGAGGGTTTTGGACTTGATCTCCACCGCCCCTGCGTCTCGTCCCGCCACCTTCGAACCCCAAATTTCGCCCCCTTCAAGATCAGGTCGCGTACTCGTTCTACTGAAAATCGCCAGTCGAATCGAATTCAAGGGACTCATTTTCCGCCAAATAACCATGACGTCACCAGTTAGCGGTATTCAGTAATCTGGGTACGCGACCCAAGATCATTTGTAACACTCGGATGGAAATTGTTATAACCAAACGGAGCCATTGTCCCCTCTGGCGGCGAAGGGACCGCCGCCACTTCGGAGGTGCATGAATTTGAATTCGATATCGAGATTTATGCTATCATCGTTGATCTCATCATCGATTCTCTTGATTTTGGCGGCGTCGCCGGCGGCGGGGTACACCCTCCAGATCTTCGGCAACGCCAACATGGACGCAGAGATAGACGAGCTGGACATCGTCACCCTGGAGGGGATGATCGACGGCTCTGTGGCTAATACGGAGCTTGCAGACGGCGACGGCGACGGCGACCTCGACGAAGAGGACCTCGATCGAGTGAGGGAGATCATCCGAGGCGATCCCGCGGAGATCGCCCTCATCGACTCAGTCGGGAGGATCGTGACCGTCGATGCCCCCGTATCGAGGATAGTCCCCCTCCACATGCGCCACGCCACCGCCATCGTCGTCCTCGGCGGCGAGGACGCCATCGTGGGGGTGGGAAGGACCGTCCTGGAGCGAGAGAGCCTCTTTCCGGAGCTGGCGGATAAGCCCTCCATCGGCTCTCACGCAGAGCCCGACCTGGAGGCGATCCTGGAGCTATCCCCCGACCTCGTCATCGCCTTCACCCAGACGGGAGCCCAGGACCAGCTGGAGGAGAAGCTGCCCCCCGAGGTCGCCCTCGTCCGTCTCGACCTCTCCAGAGCCGACAGCCTAAAGGAGGAGATGATGCTTCTCGGCATCCTCATCGGCAAGAAGGAGGCGGCCAGCGCTTACGATGAGTGGTACGATCTTTATGTGGGGACGGTCACGGATAGGGTCGCCGATATCCCCGAAGAGGATAGGATGAGAGCCTTCCTGGAGCGGGAGAGCCCCGATAGGGAGGCCTCAACACGGTGGGCTTACGCCGGAGATACCGGTTATTCCGATTTATGCGACGTCGCCGGCGGGGCGAACATAGCGAAAGGGAAGATCGAGTACCACGGGGACGTCGAGGCGGAGTGGGTGATGGAGGCGAACCCCGACGTCATCATCGGCCTCTCTTACGGCGGCGGCTACGCCGTCGATGACGACTCCCGCCTGAAGGCCTATAGAGACGGGATCATGAAGACGCCGGGCTTCGCCTTCGTCGACGCCGTCAAGGACTGCCGGGTCTACGTCATCTCCGGCGACTTCTCCCTGGGACCCCAGATGACCATCGGGGCGGTCGTCGTCGCCAAGTGGCTCTACCCCGACCTCTTCGCCGATCTCGACCCCCAGGAGATCCATCGGGAGTTTCTACGAGAGTTCATGGGCGTCGATCCGGATATCGCCGGGGCCGGAGCCTTCGTCTACCCGCCCTTCGATTGATCCTGGAGAGGCCGGGCCGGATGGGGCAAAGCCCGCCCAGGAGACGCCACCCCCCTTTTTTTCAACCTGTGCTGACGAGCCGCCTGATGGTGGCACTGTGCTCCACCATGGAGGCGACGATGTACGCCTCTTCGAGGGTCGCTCCGATGGCGAAGACGCCGTGACCCCGGACGATGGCAGCTCTGCTGAATCTGAGGGCGAAGGAGGCTTTATTGGCGAGGTCGTGGCTCCCCATCTCTCCATCGATGATGGGGACGGTCCCCAGGAACCGGACGCCTTCGCCGTCCATCGGCTCGAAGGGACCCACCTCCAGGATCGATGTGGCTACGGCATAGGGGGAGTGGGTGTGGATGAGAGCCCGGGCCTGCGTCCTCTCGTAGATCGCCCGGTGGACGGGGGTCTCGCAGCTGGCGAGGGCGTCCGCCGAGCAGGGCCCCCGGAGGTCGACCTCGATCACGTCCTCCTCTTCGATCTCGTCGAGCATCGATCCCGTCGCTGTGATCAGGATCTTTCCATCGGAGAGGATGCTGATGTTTCCGAAGTGGGCGTAGGTGAGGCCCGAAGCCACCAGCTTTCTTCCGAACTTGGCCATCTCCTCATCTGGTCTCAATGGTTCACCTTCTCATGCCAGGACGAAAGGGGCAACGTCCGTCCCCACCCCTCCGAAGAGATCCCTCGCCTCCACCACGATCGAATAGTCGCCGGGGTCCCAGAACCGGGTCTCCCATCTGCCGGTGTAGACCCCGTTTTTGTCGAAGTCGTTCATCGGTATCCTCACCTTTCTATCGCCGCCGACGACGGTCACCTCCGCAGAGCCGATATCTCCGGAGATCCCGGCGTGGATCATGACCGGATCTCCGGCTTTGGCCCTGGACCTGCTGAGAACGAGGCTGTAAACCTCGGGCCCCCCCCTCTCTTCGGGGAGGTCGACGAGGTCCAGGGCAGCCTTAAGGTTCAGTCGACCGTAACCGTACGTGTTGTCGGGGCCCGGCTGCCCGATATCGTCAGCGGATTTGAGGAGGACCCTCTTCGCCCCGGCAGGGTCGAGATCCGGCTGCTTCTCTTTGATGACGGCGATCGCCCCCGCCACCTGGGGCGCTCCCATGGAGGTCCCGCTCATGACGGACTTTTCCCGGAGGGTCCCCGCCCTAGCTGAGGCGACGTCCACCCCCACCGCCACCAAGTCCGGCTTGACCCTCTCGTCGGGGGTCGGCCCCCGGGACGACCTCTCGAAGACGTTCCCGAGGGGGTCGACGGCGCCGACGGTTATGACCCTCTCGGCGGTCCCCGGAGTGACTATCGACCTTGCCGAGGGGCCGAGGTTTCCTGCGGCGACGACGACGGCGATCCCCGCCTCCACCATCCTGTCGCAGGCGGAGTCCAGGAGGTTGGGGCCGTCGCTCGCCTCCTCACCGCCGACGCTGAAGGAGATGACGTCTATCCCCAGGTCCGCCCGGCTCTCGAGGATCCAGTCGAGGGCGGTGAGGGCGTCGGAGAGGTAACATGCACCGTCCCTGTCCATCACCTTCACCACAACCAGCTTCGCTCCTGGAGCGATCCCACCAGCGTCCCCCGTCCCCGCGATGAGGCTGGCACAGTGGGTCCCGTGGCCGTGGTCGTCGTACGGCCCATCCCTTCCGTTGACGAAGTCCTGGAAGGCGAGGATCTTGGGGTCGGAGGTCAAAAGCTCGTCGTCCATGTCGTCGAGAGATCGGTGGTTTGGATCAGCGCCGGTATCCAGGATCGCCACCGTCACCCCCCTGCCGGTATAATCATCGACGTCGAATCGAGGGTCGTCCCCGGGCCTGTAACCCTCCACTGCCTCCCCCAGGATCTGGAGCTTCTGATCTCGATAAACCCCTTTGACCCCTTCGATATTCGCGATTTTCTCAAGCTCTGACCCCCTGACGACCATGGAGGCCCCAGGGAGGACCCTGAACTCTCCTCCCACCCTATCCCCGATCTTCGGATCCTCTCTTCTGAGAGAGACGTTCTCCTCGGTGAGGACTATAACCTTAAGGTCCTGATCTTCCAGCTCTTCGAGGCTGTCTTCGATCCGGTTTGCGTTCAGGTCCAGGGGGTTGAGGACCCGGAGGACGAGCTCATCGGAGACGGCGGCGTTCCCCGCCCGGTCGACGGCGACGATGGTGACCCCGTGATCGCCGAAGGGGAGGTTGGAGCTCAGACGCCCCTCGTACCTCCCGTTCCGGCTGAGGTCGAGGAGAGGCGTCTGCCGCCCCGCCACCTCGGCGTAGACGGCGTCGACGGAGACGTCGTCGGCGACCCAGGCGACGATCCTCACCCTCGGGTCGCCCCGCTTCACCATCATCGGAGATACGTGGGCGTTGAGTATTACGGGGGGCTCTAGGTCGTCTCCGGGGTGGAGGGTGGCGTCGATCCTCTGGAGAAACCACCGCGGTGACGGATCCTCGGGCTCTTTCAAGGAGATGGAGATGGCCGCGCCGCTGAAGGCGATCGCCCCGATCGCCAGGAGGGCGAGAAAAAATAAGGGGCTCTTTGGGCTCATCTCCTCATTCTACGTATCTATCCGATTAATACCTTCCCAGCTTTTTGATCCCGGTGCTGGCGGCGGAGGTCGCCGTCTCCTGGACCGGAGCCGAGGAGTCGATCTCTATCGTCAGGACGTCCTCGAAGTAGGATGTCTTCCCTCCCGCCGTCGCCGCCACGGTCACGATGTAGAGGCCATCCGGGGCGCCGGAGGCGTCCCAGGTCCCCAGGTGCTCGTCGCCGAGGGTGGCAGCGAGCTCGATGGTGGCCATGACGTCGCCGTCCTGGTTCTGGATCAGGGCCCCCGCGGCGGTGATCGCCCCGGTATTAGTCTTCCCCACCGATCCGAGCTTGACGCCGCCGGTGATCGAGGAGGGGTTAGAACCCGAGGCGTATAGGGCGACGGGGTCGAAGCAGGCGACGCATCCAGTCGTCTGGACCGTCGGCCTCTCCAGGGAGGAAGCCTCCTGGATGAGATCCTCGATCTCATCGATGCCGACGACAGACCCGTTCGTCTCATCCGGGAGGCCTTCTATCTCCGGGAGGTCCTGGGCTGCGCCCTCCACTGGATCATCTGACGCGGCCTCTTCGACCTCTTCCGCCTCTTCAGAGGCGGTGATCGTCACGAATAGACCGGCGTCTGAGTCGGCCTCGTCGGGGACGACCTCAAAGGCGGCGAATATCTTGACGGGGCCGGGGCGTGCGGGGTTGGGCTCCGCCCTCGCCTCCTTCAGGACCGCCTTCACCGGGGGCCTCTTGGCATCCCAGTCGTTCCAGGTGTAGAGGCTCGATTCGTATCCCATCAGCTGGAGGGCGTACCAGACCATCGAGGCCCTGGCGCCGGCGTTGGAGTAGACGACGACCGGCTCTGCCTTATCAAGGTCGGCGAAGACCGCCGCCAGCTCATCGCCAGCCTTCATGCGGCCATTGGCGAGAACGGCGCTGTAGTCTATGTTCACGGCGCCCGGGATCTTATCGGCGCCGAACTCCTGGAAGGTCCGGGCGTCGACGAGCTGGTACCTCCCGGCAGCGACGCCGTCGTAGTCGGCCAACAGATCAGACCTCACCCGGGGCGTATACGTCACAGCGGGCCTCTCGTTCGCGTTCCTCTCCGTCGGATGCCCTGCGGCGACCCAGCCGTCAAGCCCGCCGTCCAGGACCGCCACATCGTCGTGGCCGACGTACCTCATAGCCCAGAAGACGAAGGGAGCGACGGATATGCCGTCACATGTGGCGCAGTCGCCGTAGATCAGCACCGAATCCTCCGGGGAGATCCCGGCGTTCCCTAAGACCTCGGCGATCTCGGCAGGGGACCGGGGGTTGTTCTCGTCGTCGAGGAGCTCCTCCCAGTAGAGGGGGACGGCCCCTTTGATGTGAGACACTGAGTACTCCGTCCCCACGTCCAGGATCACGTCGTATCCGTCTGCCTCTCCGGCGGTGGCGAGGAACTCTCCGCGGACGAACCCTCCGGCGCTTCCTGCGGCCTCACCCTCCATGGCGGCTCGCGCCTCCTGGGGTCCTGGGGGCTTCTCGCCCTCATTCTCAATCACCGTCGGGTTGTGGCCCAGGAAGTTGAATATGTCCAGATTGTAGTTCGTCTCCCCTTTGCAGGTGGGGCAGTCCCACTTATCCAAACGCTCTTGATCGATCCCCTGATCTGCACCTGCACAGATGATCAGCCCCAGTACCAGGAGGACGCTCCAGGCCATCCTTCCGATCTTCGAGCCGATGCTTCCTGACTTTCTGCCAGCCCTGTCATCGGGCCGGCGGATCGAATAACCCTTTCTTCTAACCCCTAACATGGTTTTTTCCCCTTAATGAATCGTAAACTTGTGGATATATGATCACAGCCCCCGGGAGAGCGCCTCGTTGAAGTCCCGGCCGGACCTGGGGAGGAGCTCCAGCTCCCCGATCTCCTCCACCATCTCAAAGCCCCTGGCGTCCTTCGCCGTCAGGATGACGGCGTACCTTCCGGCCCCCATGAGGGCGGTCTGGAGGGTCCCCGAATAGGAGCCGTCTCCGGAAGGGTACATGGAGATATACCGGCTCGGCTCCGAGGAGGTGAGAAGGTTTCTGGTCCTGGCCGATACCTGGGCGATTCCGTGCTTCGATTCGAGGACGACCTCGACGGTCACCTGGGAGCCTATCTGGGCCCTGGCCGGATATATGGATCCGTCGACGAGGGCGATGGGGCGGGCAGCCTCCCCGACGATGGGATAAGCGTCTCTTGCCCGGTCGTTGATGACGTAGGGCTGGTCGACGAAACCGTCGGGACCCGACGCGTTCTGGCCGGGGCCGGACATCACGTCGGTCCCGGTGTGGCTATCCCAGAAGTTTCCGCCGAGGGGATAAGCTTTGTACCACTGGTTGGTACCCCGATCTTCGGCGGGGATGACGCAGTCGAAGATCCTGTTGTTGTAGATCAGGTTTCCGTCGGTGTTGACGAGGACGCCCCTCTGGCTCCCCGATATGTTGTTCTCGACGAGGGTGTTGTTTCCGGCGGGTCCCTCCAGGATCTGGACCCCGAAGTTCGAGTTTTTGGCGATCTCGTTTCCTCTGATGAGGTTATATCCCGACCCCGTCTGGAGGAATATCCCCACGACCCCATTCTCGGATATCTCGTTCTCCAGGATGTGGTTTCTGATGCAGCTTCCGATCATCTTTATCCCGGCGATCTCGTTACCCTTCAGGCGGTTTCTGGTGATGATGTTCTCGTTACAGTCGGTGAAGGCGTAGATCCCGTATTTGTTCCCCTCCGCCACGTTGCCGCTGATGACGTTATCAGAGCAGCTCGGAAAGAGGCAGATCCCGTACTCTCCGTTGAAGGATGCACCATTGTCGAGGATCTGGTTGCCGTTCGATCCGGAGAGGTATATCCCGTACCATCGGTGGGGTCCAAGGCCGTTGTAGTTGGCGACGTTCCCCTCGATCCTGTTATCGTCGGAGGATATGAGGCCGATACCCCACTGCTCAACGCCGGTGACGGTGTTGTTGGAGACGGTGCAGTTCCTGGAGCCCTCCAGGTGGATGCCGCGAAGCCCCCCTTCTACAATGAAGCCGGAGACTGTGACGTCGTCAGCAGAGATCTTGACCCCCATATTCCTCCCGCCGGCCCTGATCCTGGCGCCGTCGCCGATGAGGGTTATGCTCTTGGTTATCTCCACCCTGTCGTAGACCCCCGGCCCCGCGACGACGGTGTCTCCGGGTTGCGCTCCGTCTATGGCAGCCTGGAGGTCGGTCCCCGCCTGAAACGTAGCAGAAGATGCGGTCGTCGCAAAGAGCAACGCCAGGATCGCCGTCGCGCCCAGGAGGTGGCGCAGATCCTTTGAATATCTCAACCTAACCCACCGGGGCTAAAGAGGATCTCCAGTTAATAAAGCTAACGTGGCCTCCCCTCCGGGGAGGGTCCCCAAAATCGGAGGTTTTCACCTCCACGCCCCTTTTATAGGGGTCATGTAGGTCAGAGATGAAGGCAAGTCTTTTTTATTTATCCCGATCTTATGGGCGTTGAGGTGTTCAGTTTGAGCTATAAATTCAAATCTGCCTTCTGCATGGCGTGCGCCCTCCTCCTGGTGGGGACGGCCTTCGCCATGACATGGTCGTCCGAGAAGATTCTTGTGGGCGACTCATATATCGACAAAGGTGCTGAGGATATGAATTTCGGCAGCGAGGAGATCTTGTGGGTATCCTCCGAAGAGGATGAGCCTCTGAGGGAGTCCTGGCTCGTATTCGACACTTTCTCCATGATAGATGCCATCAAAATAAAATCCTCAGATGAGGTTGGCTCCGCGACCCTGAGGGTCTATGCCAATGAGGTGGAGAACCCCGGGGAGGTGGAGCTCCACTTCTACAACCAGGGACCCCTCGAAGACAGCATCGAATGGGACGGCAAGCCCGATTATGACGGCGATGTCGAAGCCTCCATAGATGTTGATGATGAGGGGTGGTACGAGATAGACGCCACGAGCCTCGTAAAGAAGGCGATCGCTGAGTGTAAAGACTGTCCCTTCTCCGCGGTCCTGGTGGCAAAGGGTGACGCCTCCGTCGGTTTCGCCTCAAAAGAGGACTCCGAGGGGAACGTACCGGTCCTGAAGGTCACGACCCTCACCGTCTGATCCCTCAGATGTTGGGGGGGTGGTCCGGCCCAGCCGGCAGCCTCCTCCCGTTCTTTTTCTGCGCTCGTTTTTGTTTGATTACATATCATCGAGAGGCGGTCGATCGGGGCGGCCGATTGGGGGCGGTGCAAAAGGATTAATACCGGCGGGATGTTTTTCGGTTTCGAGGTGAACGCTTGTTTTTGATAGGAGAGGCGCTGATAGGGGAGGAGCCGGAACTCGCTCACATCGACCTAATGATAGGAGATAAAGATGGGCCCGTGGGGATCGCCTTCGCGAGCGGCCTAGCCCAGCTCTCGGCGGGGCATACCCCGCTTCTTTCCGTAATAAGGCCGAACTTGCCGGCGAAGCCCGCCACCCTGATCGTCCCGAAGGTGACTGTTAAGAATATGGACCAGGCGGCTGTGATCTTCGGCCCGGCCCAGACCGCCGTCGCCAAGGCGGTGGCGGACTCTGTCGCCGAAGGGGTGATCCCGAAGTCCAAGGTCGAGGAGATCGTCATCGTCGTCAGCGTCTTCATCCACCCCCAGTCCCGGGACTACGACGCCATTTACCGGTATAACTACGGGGCGACGAAGCTCGCCATAAAGAGGGCGATGGAAAGCTTCCCCGACATCGATACCGTCCTTTACGAGAAGGACAGGTCGACCCATCCGGTTATGGGCTTCCGGGTCATCAGGCTCTGGGACCCGCCGTACCTCCAGGTGGCTTTGGACCTGGTGGACCTCGCCGTCGTCCGGAGGGTCCTCTCCCATCTCCCGGATAGCGACCATCTCCTCATCGAGGTAGGCACCCCCCTCGTCAAGAAGTTCGGGGCCTCGGTGGTCAAAGAGATCAGGAACGTCCGGCCCAGCTCCTTTGTGGTCCTGGATTTGAAGACCCTGGACACCGGAAACCTGGAGGTCCGCCTCGCCGCCGACGCCACCGCCGACGCCGTCGTCATATCCGGCCTCGCCCCGACGAAGACCCTGGAGCTCGCCATCAGGGAGGCGAGGAAGACGGGTATCTACTCGGTGATCGATATGCTGAACGTCCCCGACCCCCTGGCAGTCCTCGCCTCCCTCTCGGCGTTGCCGGACGTGGTGGAGATGCACAGGGCTATCGATCAGGAGGCTGAGAGGCACAACTGGGCGGTGATAGCCGAGATCAAGAAGATGGCAGCCGGCGCAGACAGCAGGCTCCTGGTCGCCGTAGCCGGGGGTATCCGGGTCGATACCGTCGCCGAGGCGCTGAGATCCGGCGCCGATATTGTGGTGACGGGGAGGGCGATCACCGGCTCCAAGGACATCAGGGACGCCGCTGAGCAGTTCCTCGCAGAGCTGAATCAGACGGAGATAGACCAGTACAGGGTGATGACCGACTTCTGAGATGCGCCTCATCTTAGCCGCCCTCGCCCTCCTCCTCCTCCTGGCTGGGCCCGCCAGCCCCACCACCGAGGTCCTCGTGGGGGAGGCGGCCCGCCCGCCGGGAGCCGTCCTCCTCGTCGTCGACGGGATGGGGGCGTCTTACGTCTACCCAGAGCTTTCGCCCCGGGCGATCGACGGCTCGCCCCTGCCAAGAGCCGCCCTCTTCAACCTGACGGGGAAGGGGGCGAGGGTCCAGAACGTCGCCGTCCCCGTCCCGGAGACGGGGACATCCCACTCGGTCCTGGCGACGGGCTGCTCCTGGATGGACTCTGCCATAATCGGAACGCCGGGGGCGACGATCTTCGACGCCGCCGGGAAGGACGGCCTCCTCTGCCTCGCCCTCCTCCAGCGGGGCGACGCCATGAGCATGGTCCTGGAGCAGGACGGCGGCCTCTTCTTCGACGACAACTCCCTCTGGGGCGCAGAGCCCCTCTTGGCCACGAAAGCCGCCCTTCCTTCCGACCTCGAAGACCTCCTCTGGACCTGGAGGGACCGGTTCCCCCTCTACAACCAGGAGAGGGGGGTCCCCGGCTACGTCGGATACAACGCATGGGCCCTCGACGCCGCCGCAGACCTCGTCACTTCCATGGGGGTGCGGCCCTTCCTGCTTATCGTGAACGCCGGCGCCGTCGACAGCGCCGGCCACAACCTGGGGGCGGAGGGGTACGCCGAGACGATATCGGG
>JANKMW010000007.1:4839-12320 GCA_024649985.1 Methanothrix sp. | reverse complement strand
GATATCGGGCCTCGACGCGCCCCTGGGCAGGCTCGTCGAGGCCTGCGAATCGGAGGGGGTCCTCCTTCTCATCACCGCCGACCACGGCATGTCCTTTCCCTCCAATAAAGGGAAGGGCGGCCACTCCTCCTCCAAGTACTCGGGCCAGCCAGAGTCCCTCTCGGTCCCGGCGGTCTTCATGGGACCGGAGGTCGACGATATCGTCATCTCCGGCCATTGGTCGCAGGTAGACCTCGCCCCCACACTCCTTGACCTGTTGAGCATCAGATCGGCCCTTCCGCTATCCGAGGGGAGGGCGATACCCGTCTCGAAGCACTCAGACCTAACTGTCGACCTGGGCCGGGTCGGAGAGGTGGAGGTCCGGACCGGCTCCGACCTCGTGGCCCGGGCCACCGGCGATTCGAGGTACATCTTCAGGAACCTGGAGAGGGGGACCTACTCCGTCGAGTCGGGGGATAAGATGGCACTGGTCCACCTGTCCGGGGACCAGACGATCGATTTGTCAAAAAGACAGCCCACCAGCCCCTTATATCTCACCTCCTCGATCTTCGAGCCGGAGAAGAGGAAGTACGTCGCCGCCTTCCTGATAGTGGCGGTGAACGGCGTCGGATCCCTCCTGATCTACAGGATTATCAGGAGAAGGTGAGATTCGCCGGATAATTTTCGGCCAACCTTAAATCGGCCAACTTTAAATATCACCATCTCGGGAGAGATCCCAGGTGATGATTCATGGGACTTATCGAAGAGGCGAGAGCCGGCAGGATCACAGCTGAGATGGAGACGGTGGCAAAAGTGGAGGGCAAAACCCCCGAGTTCATAATGCGGGGGATCGCCAGCGGGACGATCGTGATACCCGTCAGCCCCTACCGGCACGTCCGGTTCTGCGGGATAGGAAAGGGGCTAAAGACGAAGGTGAACGCCACCGTCGGGACGAGCAGCGACATCGTCGACGTCGAGATGGAGGTGGCCAAGGCGAGGGCCGCCGAGGAGGCGGGAGCTGACACCCTGATGGAGCTATCGACAGGTGGCGACTTCTTCGATATCAGGAAGCGGGTGATCGAGAGCACGAGCCTATCCGTCGGATCCGTCCCCCTCTACCAGGCCTTCATAGAGGCTATAAGAAAATACGGCGCCGGCGTCGATATGACCGAGGACGACCTCTTCCGGATCACCGAGGAGCAGGCGAAGCTCGGGACGAACTTCATGGCGATCCATACGGGGATCAACAGGATCTGCGTCGAGAGGATGAAGAGGCAGGGTGGGCGTTACGGCGGCCTCTGCAGCCGGGGCGGCGCCTTCATGGTCGCCTGGATGCTCCACAACGACAAGGAGAACCCCCTATACAGCGACTTCGACTACCTCCTGGAGATCCTGAAGGAGCACCAGGTCACCCTCAGCATGGGCAACGGCTTTCGGGCGGGAGCGGTCCACGACGCCACCGACCGCGCCCAGATCCAGGAGCTGATAATAAACAGCGAGCTGGCGGACAGGGCCCACGAGTTCGGGGTCCAGACGATCGTCGAGGGGCCGGGGCACATCCCCATCGACGAGATCGAGGCGAATGTCAAGGTGATGAAGAGGCTCTCGGGGGAGAAGCCCTTCTACATGCTGGGCCCCCTGGTCACCGACATCGCCCCCGGCAGAGACCATATCGTGGCGGCGATCGGCGCGAGCCTCTCCAGCGCCTACGGCGCCGACTTCATCTGCTACGTCACCCCCGCAGAGCACCTCGCCCTCCCCAACGTCGAGGACGTCAGGGAAGGGGTGATGGCCTCAAGGATCGCGGCCCACGTCGGGGATATGATCAAGAACGGAAGCCGCGAACAGGATCTGGCCATGGGCCGGGCCCGCCGCGACCTCCTCTGGCCTGAGCAGTTCGACCTCGCCCTCGATCCGGAGACGGCGAAGAAGATGAGGGCGGAGAGGGCGCCGGCCGACAGCCAGGTCTGCACCATGTGCGGCGACTTCTGCGCCCACAAGATAGTGGCGGAGAACCTGGATATCCGAAAGTAGGCTACCCATTCCCTTTAGGGGATGAGTAGCTTACTTTCCCAGGAGGCCGGCGAAGAACCGGAGGGCTGGGGTGCTGGCCAGGGCTGCGGAGACCTTCAGCCTCGCCGTAAATGTCGTCCCCCTGACGGATATCTCGCCCTGGGCGGCTGCCTCCTGGAAGGCTGCCGCCGGATCGTCCGACTGAAGGACCCCTACGACGGCATCCTCTGCTGCCACCACCACGATCGTCGGGTCGTCGATCCTCCCTTCCACCGTCTTCACCACGACGGCATTCACCGTCTGTAGCCCCGCCAAGAGGACGGTCCCGTCAGCCCTGGCGATCTCCACCTGAACTTTTTCGTCTCCCAGGAGGGTCTTGACCACCCCGGGGGCGTTCTCGACCCCTGAGTTGTAGATCTCGACACCGTGCTGGATGTCGTCGAAGGCTATGGCGGAGGCGGTAGCTGTTGCTGCAAAGGCCGCCGCCAGAACGAAGATGAAGGCGAGCTCTTTCATACTTCTGAGCTGGTGGGCGGCGGTAAATAGCTTTTGATGATCGTGACTACTCCCCGCCGGGTCCACAGCTCGGCTAATCTCAATCTTTAAGTACGTTCTTCACCGATAATACTCCGAATATGGAGATCCTGGTCCTCTGCATAGATAGAGACGACGACCTGGGCCGAAAGGCGGGGATAGTCAGTCCCGTCGTCGGTCGGGCGGCGAACGTAGAGGCGACCCTCGCCCTGGGCCTCGCCGACCCCGAGGACTCGGACGTCAACACCATCCTCGGCGGGATCCAAGTCTACGACGACCTCGCATCCCAGGGCAGAGCCGTCGAGATAGCCGCGGTGGCCGGAGATCCCAACGTCGGCCTCGTATCCGACGGGAAGATAGCCCACCAGATAGACTACCTCCTGGAGAGGTTTCGGCCCCAGGGGGTGGTCGTCGTCTCCGACGGCGCCGAGGATGAGGCGATCCTCCCCATCATCCAGTCGCGGGTCAAGGTAGAAGGGGTGAAAAGGGTTCTCGTAAAGCAGAGCCACAACCTGGAGAGCACCTACTACCTCTTGAAGCAGGTCTTCAGAGACCCGAAGATCAGCCACACATTCTTCATACCCATAGGCCTCGCCCTCCTCATATACTCGACCTTCAGCTTCATCGGCAGGTCTGACTTCGCCGTCATGGCGATCCTCGCCGCCGTCGGAGTATACCTCCTCTTTAGGGGGCTGGGGCTCGACGACTTCATCGACAGCACCAAAGAGACCTTCAAGGGGAACCTCTACCGGGGGAAGATCGCCTTCATCACCTACGTCCTGGCGGCGGTCCTCGTCCTCATCGCCACGATCCAGGGGTCCGCCAAATTCTGGGACTACTATACAGGGGACATATGGTACGGGTACATAGTCCTCATGATGGTCTTCGTCTATTACAGCGTCTGGTGGTACGTCGCCGCCGCCATCTGCGTGAACCTGGGACAGGTCCTGGACCTCTACATCGAGGGGGTGGGGGACGAGAGGGCCTATTCGTACCCCTTCTTCATTTTGGCGACGGGGCTGATATTCTGGAGCGCCAGCGTCTTCATCCTCGTCAACAGCGCCGGTATGGCCTTCCCCCTGATCTCGGGACAGAGCACCCAGTACCTGGCGGCCTCTGCAGTCCTGGCGATCCTCATCACCCTCCTGGGGGTTAAGATCTCCAGGAAGATGGTGGAGAGAAGATGACGGCACCGTCGGGGACGCCTCCATGATCGAGATCGAAGGCGGCGGTGAAGGGTGTCTCTGCGACTTCACCTTCGACTTCTTCTGGCAGCACCGAGGGTCGCGCCTCGATCCCGACGGGGTCGTCTCCGGCGGCCTCTCCCGAAGGGATCTGGTGGAGGGCCTCCGGCAGGGGGAGACGGTGAGGGTTCAGGGGGACGTCGGCGGCCGCCTCGGATCGAGCCTCGGGGTCGACCTCGCCAGCTTCGGCGGGACTGGGGGCGCCATCGAGGGGACAGGCTCGATAATCGTCGACGGCGACGTAGGTCCCCGGATGGGGATCTCCATGATCCGGGGATCGATCTACGTCAGCGGCTCCGTCGCAACTCCCCTGGGCAACGTCGTCGAGGTGGAGTCAGATATGACGGGCTATCGCAAGTACATCTCGACGACGGAGGTTTTAGAGCGAGGAGGAGAGGTCCTCCCGCCGAACCGGCTGGAGGAGGGTCTCCTCATCCTCAATGACGGCCTCCTCCGGGAGACCCTAGGGGCGCGGTCCGGAGGAGAGAGGGTCCTGAGGGTCGAAGGAGACGCTGGGATGAGCGCGGGGATCCTGATGCGTTCTGGCCTCTTGGAGGTTTTGGGCGACGCCGGCAGAAATACTGGCGTTCTGATGAGGGGCGGCCGGATCGTCGTCTCCGGCAGCTGCGACGACTTCACGGCGGCGGAGATGAGAGGAGGCGAGATCTTCGTCGCCGGGGACGCCGGCGGCTACATATGCGCCAGGATGAAGGGGGGCGCCGTCTACGCCTTGAGGGGAAAGCCGATCCCACCGGTTAAGATCCTGCCAGTGAAGGGGGAGGAGGTCGGACTCATCACCAGGGCCCTTAGGATCAACGGGATTCAGGCGATGGGCTTTAAGAAGTTCTCTTTATGAGCTCGCCCCACCCCTTCAGGGGTAGGGTGGAGCCACCCGAAGGATATCGATCTCTCGAACAATATCGTCCATGACGGCATTGAGCTCCTCGGGCATGAAAGCCGTGACGTTGTAGAACTTGCCGCCGGCACCATCCGAAATCCTTCTGAGGCTCGTATACTGCATTTTTGAGGCTTCTGAGCTCTCGTTTATCCCGATGCCTATGGTGAATATGGTGTACCCCGATCTGTTCGCCTCAGATACGTAATCTTCCAGCAGCTCTCCAGGCCGAAACTCGCCGAATCCCGCCAGGAATACGATCAGTTTTGGGGATCTGACATCATCGGCGGCGTGATCACGCAACGCTGCCATCGACCCGGAGATTCCCTGGTCGTAATAGGTGAGATCCGTCTCTAAACACAGTTCGGAGAGGCGATCTAAAATCTCGGCGAGGACGGTTTCGTTCCCTTTCAGGGGAACTGGCCCGAAGACGACTTCGCTATCGTGGTCCCAGCCCACGATCGTGACGATGAGGTTATGGAAGCCAGACCATCCAGATACCATATCTGCGCCCCCATTCTGATCCGTGCTGTAGTACTCTTTCATGCTGCCGGAGGTGTCCAGAGCGAAGACTACGTACGTTCTTTCTTCTTCCGCAACTATCTCCGCATGATCGATGGCGGTGATGATCTCTCCTGTCGGGAGCGGCGTTGAGGCGGCGGCTGCCCAGAGCTTCGCCTCGAACCCCAGGTTCGCACCGCTGCTGTTGCCTTTGACGTTGCCTTTGCCGTCTCCGCCTTCTCTCTTTCTCGGTCTCCCTCGCGCCATATCCTCTAGTCATTCCCGCCAAACAAGGCACCCTCTGATCCGCGACGTTCCTTTATAGCGCTTTCTCGAAAGAATGCCGGAAGTTCGGAGTTGGGGCTCGAGGGTCCATTCGTAGGTCGGAAGAACTTAAAGGACTCAGAGAAAGCGCTCACGCTGCATGGCGGGAAGACCTGCAAATGTCGCCCTACTGTGCAGAAACCAGATAGCAGGCGCAATGATCTGTGCAGTGCAGTTCCGCAGCAACATTATTTCTCTCGCCAATGCTGGAAGGCGTCTATCAGCCGATCTGCCGCAGGTATCGGTCAAGCGTTTCGCTAAAACGGCGGAAATACGACAAGTTCTCCTTGAGCATTTCGGGGTCCAACTCCGATAAAATCTGGAATGAACGCCGCCCTTTGTCGTACCCCTTCCCTCTGCCGCAATCCTCGGTAGCGTTTTTCAGCGCCGCCAGCAGATCTTGCCGTGATCTGCGCTCCAAACCTTCCACTGGAAAGAGAGCGCTCTCTCGCAGATGCACGCCGAAAACCTTGCGCAGAGCCCCACGATCCGCCATTATCCACGTCTCCATGCAGGTCACCATCATCTGCGCCTGGTCATCCTCCGCACCAGCGGGACGGTCCCATCCGTCGCGGGACTTCAGATGATCCCAGGGGGCCATTGTAACCGGCTCTTCGCTATCGACAAGGAGCATCGGAAATTCATTCACATCGGCTGATCTCAATGCTATCTTGAACATGTCGTAGGCATTGTTGCGTCCTCCACAGGCAACGGTGCTCGGCATCCTTCCCTCAAAGCCCGTCTTTTCGATGAGCTTTCTAAACCCCTCGCGACATCGGGATTGAAGATCCTTGCTGTCGCCGCCCCCTTCGATGTATATCCGCACGCTCACCATCTCATCCCCCCAAGGGCGCCTCGGGTCCAGAGTTCGCCCAGACGATAACCTTTCAGCCATTCTTCCAGCTTCTTGCCGTCGAGACGTCCAATCTCGGTCTGGCCGTGGTGCTTCTCGCAGACGAGGACCGCTTCGGGCCGCTCGGTCATCGCATCTACGAGGATGTCCGAGTGGGTGGTGACGATCAGCTGGGTGCGCTCTGAGGCGGCGTTTAGCAGGTCGGCCACTTTGGGCAGGATGTCGGGATGGAGACCAAGCTCCGGCTCTTCGATGCAGATGAGCGGCGGAGGTGTCGGGTCGCAAAGGATCGCAAGCAAGCAGATGTATCGCAACGTTCCGTCTGACAGCCTTGTTGCTGGGATTGTAAAATCTCCCTCAGTGAAGAAGACCTGGACCGCGCCCCCTTCTATGCTCACATCGAAGTCGTCGAGGCCTTCGTAGAGGTCACGCAGCGCTTCAAGAATCGCATTCTTCGCCTTCGGATGCTGACGCAGCCGGTTCAGAAACAGACCCAGGTTCGAGAAGTCCTCTTCCAGTCGATCGTTGCGCATGTCCGCCCTCTGTGGCTCGCGGAAGATTGCGTTGCGTCCGAAGTACCACTCCCGGTATATCTTGATCTTCTCGTAAATATCCGCCAGGTAGGAGATTTCTGGATACGTCTCCGGATCGCGCCTCTGGGCCAAAATGGACTGACCTTTCTCGATCGTCTCCGGCTTAAGCTTCCGTTGTTCATCTCGTTCTCCGGTCCTGACATTGATGACCGGATTACCATGCTGGTAGCTGTAGTAGAAATAGGGCATTTCGTAACCAGAATAGGAACTTTCGTTCTCGATGCGCTCGTCAACCAAACGAAAAGTCTGGTTATCCTCCTGGAAGGCCAAAACGTGACGGAGAGGCAGGTTTCCGTGGGGGTAGCTGATAACAGCATCGAGGGAAGCCACCCCGTCGGGCTCTCCTTTCCATATCCAGTTGCCTACGCCTCCGCCCCGGCGGATGACTGCACGGATATCGCCTGGGGCTGCCCTCAGGAGGGATACGGCCTCGACAAGGTTGGACTTTCCCGAGCCGTTAGGGCCGATGAGCACGTTCAGGCTTTCGAGGGCAATAGGCTCTGTGTTGGGTCCAAAAGACAGCAGATTGCGAGGCAGGATCTCTT
>JANKMW010000007.1:0-4829 GCA_024649985.1 Methanothrix sp. | reverse complement strand
TCATTGCCGTTCACATCCATCATCTCACCCATTTTTATATATAATTTTCATCCGTCCCCTCTCTTCCCGGCAAAACAAGACGTAATCTGGTAGATGGCGTTCTTTTATAGCGCATTCCTGAAGAATATTTGGGTTAGTATTAGGAAAGCTTGAGGGATAATTGTGAAGAGATGAACTGCCTTGATGAGAACCGAGAAATCGGTCGAAGATGCAAAAGTCATCGAAGAGAGGTGGTGAATGAGAACTCCTCGAAGATTAGTTATGAAAGAGCGCCGAGGGGGAGATTCGAACTCCCGCGACCCTTGCGAATCACAAGCTTTCAGTGCAGAATTCCAGGCTTGCGCCTTACCACTAGACTACCTCGGCACGATTACGACTTTTTGGACCATAGCCTCGGATACGTCCCCGGGGCCATGACGACCCTCGAGGTCCTGGCCACGATCCCGGAAGATGAGCTCATCATATCCTCGCTGTCCATGGCTGCGACGGCCACGGCAACAGCTTCTCCTTTCAGGGTATAAATAACTACCTTCTCCCCTTCCTTTATCCCGGACTCGAGGCTGAAGAGCCCCGGCGATGCCAGGGGTGCCCCGTGGCATATGGCGTCTACGGCTCCGTCGCCGACGACGAGGGAGGGCATGTGCCTCAAAGCCTCCTCCACCGGCAGGATCGCCCGCCTGAGGAGGGTCTCGTCGCCGGTCTCCCGCCAGATCTCTTTGGCGTCCTTGAGGTCGTGGAGGGTCACCAGGGTCTCGTCCTCGCGAAAGGGGCCGCTCTTGGTCCTTCGGAGCTCCTCCATGTGAGCGCCCGTCCCCAGGGCGAGGCCGATGTCGTGGCAGAGCTTTCTGATGTAGGTCCCCGCCTCGCAGCCGACCCGGAATAAGACGCCTGTGCCGTCGATCTCCAGAACTTCCAGGTAGTATATCTCCCTCTTCCTCAGAGCCCTTTTGACGCTGGACTTGAGGGGAGGGCGCTGGTAGATCTCCCCCTGGAACTCGCCACAGGCCTCCAGGATCCTCTTTCTGGGGAGGGTCGCGTGAACCCGCATAAGACAGATGTACTCCTTTCCTGCGGAGAGGAGGGTCTCGACGACCCGGGTCGAGTCCCCGAGCATGATGGGCAGGATCCCCGTCACCTTGGGGTCCAGGGTGCCGCTGTGGCCTGCACTCTCGATCTCCAGGATCCTCTTCACCCAGGCCACCACCTCGTGGCTGGTGGGCCCCGGAGGCTTGTCCAGGTTTATGCATCCCAGGCTGATGTGCAGGTCGAGGGGGCGCTCGCGAGGGAGAAAACCGTTTATATGGTCGGTCTTCCCCTCCCTTCGTACCAGGGTCTCCCTGGTACGATCAGATGGAAGGTTTCCCGCCATCTTCGATGGACCTCACTGCCGCCAGGGCGATGGCGGAGACCCCCCTCTCGTTCCAGGTCCCAGAGTCTATGACGAGGTCGTAGACTGAGAAGTCGCTGACGTCTATGTTGTAGTACTTCTCGTACCTCCTCGCCTCGCACTCTTCCCGGACCCTCGACTCTCGGAGGGCGTCTTCTACGAGCTTCTTCTCTCGGGACGCGATCCTCTCTGCCCTCACCTTCCGGTCCGCCTTGAGGAGGATCTTGAGGTCCGCATCGAGGACGTGGGCGGAGATCCTCCCCTCGAAGACGCCTCCCGCCTCGAGAGCCATCGCTTTCTGGGCGTCGTCGATGAGATAGTCGATCTCGGGCCCCTCCTCGGCGATCCGCCCCAGCTCTCCGACAGATATTCCGCGATCGTCCGCGATCTTTCGAAATAGATCACCAGAGTTGACCCGGCGGAGGCCTAGCTCCTTTGCGAGGATCCGGGATAGGGTGCTCGTCCCGGTACCAGGTGGACCGCTGACTGTGATTATCATCACATACCGCCGATGTTCAGGGCTTTTCTTATGATCTGAGATATCGGTATCGAGCAGATGAAGTACCAGTAGAACCAGTAGAATATGGGGCCCAATACGGTATCGGAGATGGCTTGGACACCCCAGAAGGGGAAGGTCAGATAGATGATGTGCTCATCGATATAGAGGTAGGCCCACATGAAGAGGGGTATCGATACGATGCCGATGTAGGCCATCGGCTTCAGCTGCATCTTCATCATCTTGGACTGATCGCCGAGCATCTCCCTCTGCTGGACTTGAAGCTGCTGCTGACGGGCCTTATCTCCGGCGAGCTGTGCCTCCCGGAACTCCCGCTGGAACCCCTTCATCGTCTCCTGCTGCCTCCGGAGGTAGTCCCAGTCCATGGTGTACTTCTGGATGAGGCTAGCATATAGGCCGGTAACGGCGGCGAGAGCGAAGAGGACGATGTGGAAGGGGAGGATGGCGGGGAGCCACCCGAGGACCGCGTTCATCACCTCCCCCATCCAGTGCCTGAAATCCGCGCTCACCATGATCCCCACCATCAGGGCCGTCCCCACCCCTAGGAGGATGAAGTTGATCTGCTTCTCGATCTCGTCCGTCTTCATGCTCACTCACCGAAGAACCTGCGCATCATCGGATACATCTCCTGGATCTGCTCGCTGGCGATCTGCTCGTAGAGCCTGTAAGTGATCGATACCGCCAGGAGAAGGCCGGTCCCGCCGGCGCCGCCGAGGGTGCCCAGGAGGCTGGCCACGAGGGTGAGCAGCCCGATGATCACGCCGCCGATGACGGTGACCTTCGGGATGTACCGGCCGAGGATCTTCTCGATGCTGACGGCGCTTCTCCTGTGGCCGGGAACCTGGAGGCCCGAGGAGTGGATCTTGGCCGCAACGCTCTTGGCGCCCATCCCGGTGGTCTCTATCCAGAATATGGCAAAGATCACGCCGCCGGCGATGAGGACGAAGGCGTCGGTGAATATGTGAAGCCAGATCTGCCAGCCTGCGATAGGATCAAGCCCCAAAAGCTCCATGCCGGGGTTGCTGCTGGTGACGAGGCTCGGTATCCAGTCATGGGGGCTGTTTATCGGCGAGAGGTAGTACATGAGGCCGGATATCGGCATCGGCGACGTGGCGCTCACCATCTCTCCGGTCACCATATCGTAACTCGATGTGGACGTGAAGGTCCCAAGGATGCTCGAATAAGCGGTGTAGACGATGTTCACCCCGGAGGCTGTATCGGTGGTGGTGGCGGTGGTGACCGTCCCGATCCTCCCCACCAGAAGGGTCCCCATCATCTGGATGTTCGCCTGGAGGGCTCTCACCAGGATCATCGGGAGGACGCTGGCGTAGATGAGCTTCACCGGGAACCTACCCCGAGCGCCTCGTACGGCGCTGTGGGCGAGGGGTATCTCAACCCTGGTGCTCTCCACGAAGACGACGAAGAGTATGATGACGATCGTCGTTATGAGGGCCAGGATCCCGCCGTCGATGAAGACCCGCTCAAGGCCGGAGGTGGTGAATACGTCATCGAGCCCCAGGACATTGTTCGTGAATATGAAGATCCATTTCGGGATTACCCCTATCGGCAGACCCTGGTCTCCGATGGTCCAGTTGAACAATCCCGTTATGAGCTGCTGGCTCACGCCAGCGACGATGAAGAGGCCCACGCCGGACCCGATCCCCCACTTGCTGACGATCTCGTCCATGAAGAGGATGAGAACTCCGCCTATGCAGATCTGGAAGAATATCAAGAAGGAGATCATCCCCAGGGACACTCCCAAGGACGCCGCCAAGCCCTGATCGGGGAGGAGGTATCCTCCAAGGACCTGAGGGAGGGCCTCTACGATGATCATGACAAAGACCAGTAGCTTCTGAGTCCCCTGAAAGATCGCCTGGTCCCGGGGATCCGTCAGGTTTAGCTTTATGATGCCTGCGCCCACCAGGAGCTGCAGGACGATGGAGGCCGTGACTATAGGCCCTATCCCCAGGAGCATCAAAGATCCGAAGGAGCCGGCGAAGAAGGCCCGGTACATCCCGAAGAGATCGATGGATGCAGGAGATAGGCCAAAGAGGGATACGTTGGAGAGGGCGAAGTAGAGGACCAGAATCCCCACAGTCCAGCTGAGCTTCTTCTTGAAGTGGACGTGACCTTCGGGCCTCTCCACGGCCGGAAGCCTCCTGACAAAAGGCTCGATGGCGTAGAAGAAGCTTTGCTGATTCATGATACCACTACTTCACCGCCAGCCTCTTCGATCTTCTCCCTGGCAACGGCGGAGAAGCCCGCTGCACTGACGGTGACGGGCCTGGTCAGCTTCCCCTTCCCCAGGACCTTCTTCTTTCCGAGATCGATCCGGCCGCCCTCAACAGCCATCGAGTCAAGATCGCCTACGTTGACTATCTCGACTTCCCTGGCGTTATGCTTGAAAAAGCCGTTCTTGCCCATCGCCCGGCCTCGCATCATCTCTCTTTGGAAGTGATGCTTGCACCCGCCGGCGTTGCCGCGGCCGCCTCTCGATCCCGCGCCTCTGCGGTTCTTGTGGGTGCCGCCTCCACAGGTCCTGCTACCCCGAAACTTCTTCAGATTGCTTTTAGGCATGGTCCTACCTCATCTTCCGGATAAGATCTGAGATCGACTCGTGGTAACCGAGCTCTCCGCCCTCTTTTACGGTCTTCTTCGTACCTCTGTGCCCCTTTCTCGGGGGGTGAAGCCTGAATACCGGCTTTATGCCGGCGTCCTGGAGAGTCGCAGACCCTCGAAAGACCTCCGAGGCGAACTCCTTCATCGTCCCGCAGGCGGTCTTATCCTTTATCACCTGGTCGGTCAAACGTCTGTTGCCGCTGAGCCTGCCGCGCATCTCGAGCATCGACGCCAGAGCGTCCTCGTCGATCTCACCCCAAGCTACGTAGTCCTTCACCTTCTGGATCATCCCCCGATAATGGGGGC
>JANKMW010000079.1 GCA_024649985.1 Methanothrix sp. | reverse complement strand
GAGAGGATCGCCACCGAGACCGGCGCCGGCCAGTGGGGCTCAGCCCTATCCATGGCGACGTGCCTCTTCGACCTGGAGTGCAGGGTCTACATGGTCCGGGCGTCCTTCGACCAGAAGCCCTATCGAAAGTCCATCATGCAGGTCTGGGGCGCCGAGTGTGTCGCGAGCCCCAGCGAGCTGACGAACGCCGGAAGGGCGATATTAAAAGACCACCCCAACACCGGCGGAAGCCTGGGGATCGCCATCTCCGAGGCGGTCGAGGACGCGGCGACCCACGATAACACCAACTACGCCCTCGGATCCGTCTTAAACCACGTCCTCCTCCATCAGACGGTGGAGGGCCAAGAGCTGATGGCGCAGCTGGCGATGGTCGACGACTATCCCGACGTCATCTACGGCTGCGTCGGCGGAGGCTCAAACTTCCCGGGGATGGTCTTCCCCTTCATCCCCGACAAGTTGAAGGAGAAGAAGGAGATCAGGATGGTCGCCTGCGAGCCCTCCGCCTGCCCGACCCTGACGAAGGGGCTCTTCACCTACGATTTCGGCGACACGGCTAGGCTCACCCCCCTCCTCAAGATGTACACCCTCGGCCACGACTTCATACCGCCATCGATCCACGCCGGGGGGCTCCGCTATCATGGCGACGCACCCCTCCTCTGCAACCTCGTCCACGACCGGGTGATCGAGGCCATGTCCTTCCACCAGAACGAGGTCTTCAAGGCCGCCGTCACCTTCGCCAGGACGGAGGGGATCCTCCCCGCCCCCGAGGCGTCCCACGCCCTCAAGCCCGCCATCGACGACGCCATCGCCTGCAAGAAGACCGGCGAGGAGAAGACGATCGTCATCTCCCTCAGCGGCCATGGCCACTTCGACCTATCCAGCTACGACGCCTACTTCGCTGGTAACCTGGAGGACTACGAGTATCCAGCGGAGCTGGTGAAGCAGTCCCTGGCCAATCTGCCCAAATTCTGACCTATGATGGGGGAATGATCAGCCTGAAGAAGGTGGGGTTCCTGATTAACCCCATAGCCGGGATGGGCGGGGCGGTCGGCCTCAAGGGGACCGACGGCCTCGCCGAGGAGGCAAGAAGGAGGGGAGCGAAGCCTGTCGCCACCCACCGAGCCGAAACTGCCCTGAAAAAGCTTTTGGGCCTCGATGCCCTATTTTTTACAGCCAGCGGCAAGATGGGCGAATCTGCGCTTAGAAGATGCGGCCTAGAATATCAGGTCGTCTGCCAAACGTCGGAAGAGTCGAGCGCCGAGGACACAAAGAAAACCTGCAGATCATTTCTCGAGAAAGGCGCTGATCTCGTCGTCTTCTGCGGCGGCGACGGGACCGCCCGAAACGTCTCAGGGGTCATCAGATCACAGGTCCCCATAATCGGCATCCCCGCCGGCGTGAAGATGCACTCGGGGGTCTTCACCATCAGCCCTCAAGCTGCAGGAGAGCTGATCAGAGGATACCTGGAAGGGGATCTCAACGTGAGAGAGACCGAGATCGTGGACGTCGACGAGGAGAAATACCGGGCCGGGACCCTCGATACCAAGATCTACGGGATAGCAGCGACCCCCTACAAGCCTGCCCTCGTCCAGGAGAGAAAGCAGATCTACTCCGCAAGCTCCGAGGAGGAGTTCAAAGAAGAGATCGCGATCTTCGCCTCGGAGTTCATGCGAGACGGCTCGGCCTACATCCTGGGGGCCGGGACCACCACCGCCAAGATCGCTGAAGTCCTGAGGGTCGAGAAGACCCTTCTGGGGGTGGACGTCGTCAAAGACGGTCGCGTGATCTGCACCGACGCCTCGGAAGAAGACCTCCTCGGGATCATCGACGAGGTGGGTGAGATAAAGATCATAGTCAGCCCCATCGGAGCGCAGGGGTTCGTCCTGGGGAGGGGAAGCCAGCAGATAAGCCCCAAAGTCCTACGTAAGGTGGGGCCGGAGAACCTGATCATCGTCGCCACCCCTCACAAGCTGAAGGAGACGCCCCGCCTCCTGGTGGAGACGGGCGACTTTGATCTCGACGAGACAATCTCAGGAAGGCGGCAGGTGATCTGCGGCTACAGGATCGCCCAGCTCAAAGATGTAGAGGCCTCATCGAGAGTTGGGATGGATCAGAGCGGCTCATTCTAATAGCTTTAAAAATAGGGAGTGACGGGGTGCTCGATCTCCCATGATGGCGAGAGAACACAAGACCCCATCGCCTTTACCTCAGTGAGTTCCAAAGGGCGGTCAAATGATCGCCGTACAGAACGTAAATGAGGATGAACACCCCGAGGATGATGTACATATTCGATATGTACACGAGCCACTGTAGCAGCCGCGCCTTCTTCTCGGGGGTTCCAAACCAATCTTTTGCCTTTCGTTCCAGCAGGTTGGGCATAGGTCAACGTCGAACTTAAGCCGCTTGCGTCTTTGGCAAGCCCTTCGACTTCCCGGTTCCGGGCCCCAGGGGCTCAGTGCCGGATCCCTCAATAGCTGCCCTCTTAGCCTCGGCCTCTGCGGCCTTCTCGGCCCTCTGAGCCTTCCCCTTCAGCATCTTCAGCTTGACGAGGTTGTCTCGTTCCATCTCTTCAAGAGCGAAGCCGATGAACCGGACGGTATCGTAGATGTCGGGGATTACCTTGAACTCCAGAGCGTTCACTCGTCTCTTGGTGGCCTCGATGTCGTCCACCAGCTTTATCAGAGCGGTCTCCACCTCTGCGGCGGTGATGACCTTGTCCACCAGGCTCTCGTATGCCTCAGCAGCTTCGTCGATGGCGGCGCTCGTACCGATGATGCCGTATCCACGCTCGAACATCTGCTTTTGAACAGAATCTGCCGTAATCTTCGGCACAACGACGCCCATGATGTTCCTGCTCTCCAGCTCTATGGCCGGCTCCTTCTGGAGGGCGAAGGCGACGCTCTTGATCGCCAACGCGCCCTCGGTGGCCTTGGCCATGTTGAGGCTCTGCTGAGCTTTTATGAAGTCCTCGACCAGCTCCTGCCTGATCGTCCTCGCCTGGCTGAGGACCTCAAAAAATTCGATCATCAGACCGTCCCGCTTCATCTTAAGAAGCGAGTGTCCGGTCTGAGCGACCTTGATCCTCTTCTTCAGGCTGATCAGGACGGCCCTAGTCGGCTTTGTCCCAGGGATTACGGCCATGATCTCACTCTTTCTTCCTGTACCTGGGGTGGTACTTTTTGATGAGGTGGTCGTCGATCCTCGTCAGCATCGTCTCAGGAAGGGCCTGGAGAAGGTTCCATCCGATGTCCAGGGTATCGAAGATGCTTCGATCCTCGTCTCTCCCCTGATTGACGAACTTCTGCTCGAAGGCGTCGGCGAACTCCAGGACGAGCCGGTCCCTCTCAGAGAGAGCTTCCTTGCCGACGATGGCCACCAGCCCCCGGAGATCGCAGCCCTCTGCGTAGTAGGCGTAGAGCTGGTCTGAGACCGCCCTGTGATCCTCTCGGGTGTGGCCTGCGCCGATCCCGGAGTTCATCAGCCTGCTGAGGGAAGGCCTGATGTCGATGGGCGGATAGATCCCCTTTCGGTGAAGCTCACGAGATACGATGAGCTGACCTTCGGTGATGTAACCGCTGAGGTCTGGTATCGGGTGAGTGATGTCATCGCCGGGCATGGTGAGGATCGGGAACTGGGTGATGGACCCGTTCTTACCGGTGATGATCCCAGCACGCTCGTACTGGATCGCCAGGGTGGTGTACATGTAGCCGGGGTATCCTCTTCGGCCAGGCACCTCTTCTCGGGCCGCGCCCATCTGTCTCATCGCCTCACAGTAGTTGGTCATGTCGGTGTAGATGACCAGCACATGCATGTCGAGGTCGAAGGCGAGATACTCTGCCGTGGTCAGGCCGAGCTGAGGTGTCAGCAGCCTCTCGACGGCGGGGTCGTCGGCCAGGTTCAGGAAGACGACAGCCCTCTCAAGAGCTCCGGTCCTCTCGAAGTCGGCCATGAAGTGCTGAGCTTCCTCGTTGGTGATCCCCATGGCGCAGAAGACCACGGCGAAGGACTCGGCCTCTCCGAGGGCCTTGGCCTGACGGGCGATCTGCAGAGCCACATCGTTGTGGGGAAGACCTGCCCCAGAGAAGATGGGAAGCTTCTGGCCCCGGACTAAGGTGTTGGTCCCGTCGATGGTCGATATGCCGGTCTGGATGAAAGCTCTCGGCTTCTCTCGGGCGGCGGGGTTGATGGCCGCACCAGAGATATCTTTCGATACGTCGGGCACTATCGGCGGGCCGCCGTCTCGGGGCTGGCCTGATCCGGACAGAACTCTCCCGATGATGTCGGGGGAGAGGGGCATCTTGATGACGTCGCCGGTGAACTTGACGGAGGACTCCTTGCCCAGTCCGCCCGTACCCTCGAAGACCTGAACGACGACGACCTGATCGGAGGTGTCCAGAACCTGGCCTCTCTTCAGCTCACCCTTCTCGGTCCGGATCTCCACAAGCTCGTTGTAACCTACGGGCTCGGTCTTCTCGACGAAGAGGAGAGGGCCCTTGATCTCGTTAATCGTTTTGTACTCCTTGGTCATTGAAAACCACCCTCATGCCATCGTCTTGAACTCGCTCTCCATCTGAGCCTGCACCTTCGCGAGCTCCGGCTCGTAGTCCTCAAGAAGTCTGACCTTTGCCAGGGCGTCCTTCGAGGGAGTCCCGAGGATCACGTCGGTGGGAACGCCACGGGCGAGAGCCTCGAAGGCGTGATCCCTGAACTGGAGGATGGCCTTCAGCAGGTCGAACTGCTTCTTGTAGGGACAGAATGTGTCCACCGGGTGGAAGGCGCTCTGAGCCAGCCAGAAGTTGATGATCATCCTCGCGACCTCGAGGGTCAGCTGCTGATCCTCTGGCAGAGCGTCGGAGCCGACGAGCATCACGATCTCTTCCAGCTCGGCGTTCTCCTGGAGGATCTCCATGGCACGCCTCTTGTTCTTGTTCCAGTCGGGAGATACGTTCTCTACGAACCACGGCTCCAGTGCCAGGTCGTAGAGGGAGTAGCTGTCCAGCCAGTTGATCGACGGGAAGTGACGCCTCTGGGTGAGCTTAGAATCGAGAGCCCAGAATACCTTCGTGATACGGAGGGTGTTCTGAGTTACGGGCTCGGTGAAGTCTCCTCCGGGGGGACTGACCGCTCCTACGATGCTGATGGAACCCTCTGTGCCCTCCAGGGTGGTCACCCTGCCGGACCTCTCGTAGAAGTCGGCGAGCCTCGCCCCGAGGTAAGCGGGATACCCTTCCTCACCAGGCATCTCTTCAAGACGGCTGGAGAGCTCTCTCATCGCCTCTGCCCACCGAGATGTGGAGTCGGCGGTCATCATGACGTCGTATCCCATATCTCTATAGTACTCTGCAGTGGTGATCCCGGTGTAGATGGACGCCTCCCTCGCGGCCACGGGCATGTTCGAGGTGTTGGCGTAGACGATGGACCTCTCCATCAGGGGCCTGTCGGTCCTGGGGTCCACCAGCTCCGGGAACTCGTGGAGCAGGTCCGCCATCTCGTTGCCGCGCTCACCACAGCCGACGTAGACGACTATGTCGACGTCCGACCACTTGGAGAGGGTCTGCTGCATGACCGTCTTGCCGGTGCCAAAGCCGCCGGGGATGGCCGCGGTTCCGCCCTTGGCCAGGGAGAAGAAGCCGTCAATGACCCTCTGTCCCGTCCTCAGGGGGATGGTGGGAGCCTCTTTAGATCTTGAAGGCCTCGCTCTTCGGACCGGCCAGTACTGGATCATGGGAAGCTCGGTTCCGTCCTCCAGGACACAGATCGTGTCTTCGACGTTGAAGTTGCCGGAATGGACCTCCTTTATGGTGCCCCTCTTGTCTGGAGGCATCATTATCTTGTGCTTGATGAGGAGCTGTTCCTGGACGGTTCCGATCGTCTGTCCCGGCTCCACCTTGTCGCCCTTCTTTGCGACGGGGGTGAACTCCCACTTCTTCTTATGATCGATACCATCAACGAAAAGACCTCTGCTGATGAAGTTTCCAGAAGCCTCCACCAGCTGGGGGAGAGGTCTCTGGATGCCGTCATAAATAGAGGTAAGAATCCCTGGACCGAGTTGTGCTACCAGGGGTGCACCGGTCTCCTTGACGGGTTCGCCCGGCTTCACGCCCGCGGTATCTTCGTATACCTGAATGACGTGCTTGTCCCCGGCGATGCCGATGACCTCGCTCATCAGCCCCTCTTCGCCGACCAAGACCAGGTCATACATGTGAGATTTAAGACCTGTAGCTTGCACCACCGGCCCGGCAATTCTGTAAACTTTGCCCGCGCCTACTTCCATAAATCAACACCTATTGCCCTTTTAATCTTCTCTCTCATCTCTGTGCTCTGCTCAGTTCCGATGGAGATCACCGTCGGCTTTACAGAGTCGGTAAGCGTTCCCCTCAGCCTTGAGGGGAGATTGTTGAAATCCGACTGGCTCAAGACCAGAATTCCTACATCAGGATCCGCCATGACCTCTTCGATCTTGGCGATCAGCTCATCTTCTGAAGTGGCCTCGTAAGCCTTCCTCACACCTGCCAGGGTGAAACCTATTACGGCATCACCGCTGCCGATGACTGCGATCTGCATTACGCCACCACCAGTTCTTCGATGAGTTCAGCAGAAAGTCCCGCCTCTTTGCCGCGGACGATCTTCCTGATGTTTGAGACTTCGGTATCTTTGCTGACGATATAACCGAGCACAGGAAGGATGGACAGAGGATGATAGTTCGATATCGCCCAGGCGTACCTCACCAGATATGCCCGCAGCCGCGCCTCTATCCTGCTCACACTGCCTCCTTCGGCCGCGACGTCAGATATGGCGCTCCAGAAGGGATAGCCTTCAAGCCCTCGGACGAACTCGTTGTAAGACTGGCCCGCCATCCGGCTCAGCTCGTCGTGGAGCTTCCCGCCGGGGATCAGGTTCTCCTGTATTACGCTTGCCTCGATTCCGGCCTTGTTCATCCGGAATAGGGTGACCAGGTTCTTGACGTCGATTTCCTTGCGGACGTACTTGAGAAGGAGGCCGCTACCAACAGAGAGGGTGCCGCCTACAGCCCGTTCCATCCGGAAGTAATACAGTTTGTCCAGGGCGTTCTCCACCGAAGAGAGCATATGTCCATCGAACTGAGTTAGAGCCTCGTAGTAGTCAGTCCCATCGAAAGCCTGTATGACCTCCTCGATCTTCTCCTTCTTGGCAAGGCCCTCCAGAAACTCTGGATCCAGCTCGCCGGCAGGGACGAGATACTTCATTATCTCCTCTTCGCTCGCCCCGTGGAACTTGCCTCGGAGTATCGTCTTGATGTTCCAGATATCCCAACGCCTCAAGTACTCGAGAATGAGGAACTGAGGTTCATCGATCGAAACCCTCAGGAGCTTCCTGTAGGTATTGGCAAGGTTGGCGAAGGTGGCGTACTCCACCAGCTCAGCGCCGGAGTGGTCCTTGGCCATCGAATCGATCTCTTCCTTGTATTGGGTCTCCTCCAAGTAACGGGTGATCTCGGGTATCTCCATGCCGAGCATCCTCTGATACATCTCGTGGGGTATGAGTTTGGTCTTCATAGCCCTAACTCTGCCCGTGATGTATGCGTACTTCACCGGTTTTCCGAACTTCGGCAAACGTAGTACCGGCATGGACTCACCCAAACAGTATCTTGGAGACGTCTTTCATGGACTTGCTGAATGCTTCACTCGCCAGAGTTTCGTAGGTGTGATCGTAGCTCATCGATCCATCTTCGCTCTCTATTACGACTCCGCCAGCGGTATCGACAGTCCCGACAAAGTTGGGGGCAAGAGAAGAGACGAAGGCCTCGTCCTTCTTGCTGGACTTGACCTTCATCTCTTTCAGGTTGTAGGGCTTGACGATCTCCTTGATGAGGTTCTCGTTCTCCTTCTCGGGCAGCTTTGATACCGCCTCGACGAGCTTCTTACGAGTCTCATCCATGAGATCTTTGCGCACGTTCAGCTCCGCCCTCTTCACCTGAAGATGAGCGCTGGATATTACCCTGCGCTCGAGAGCCTCTACGGCGCTGTCTGCCTCCCCTTCTTTTTCGGACTTGATTTCCGCGGCACGTTCTCTGGCTTCATTAAGTATCCTTGCAACCTCTTGCTCGGTCTCGGCGTTTATCTCCGCGACCTTGCTCTTGCTGGAGGCAAGGATGTCCTCAACTACTGCGTCTAGTGCCATTCCTCTCGACCTCGCTCAGGATGGCGAATTCACGCGAAGGGCGTCCAGGCGAACATCAGGATCAGCGAAACAGCAAGACCGAAGATGATGAGCGTCTCGGGCAGAAGCATCAGGAAGAGACCCTTGCCCAGGAAGCCGGGCTCCTCTGCCACGACACCAACCACAGCAGCTCCGATACCCTGCTCACCAACACCTGCACCAATACCGGCAAGTCCAGTCGCAAGACCGGCGCCAACAGCTATAAGTCCGTACAGTATTCCACCATCGACAATATTTTCTACTACCATTTCCTTATCCCTCCGTTAATTAATCCTAATCGCTCAATCTCTCAGGAACCTTCGGACACGTCCGAAGGGTGAGTACTCAACTCCACCACCATGACCGCTGTAGAACTTGGTGAACATCTCCACGTAATGCAACCTCAGAGGGTGCATGAACGGAGAGAGGATCCCCAGGAGCAGGTTGATGAAGTGAACAGTGACCAATACAACTATACCGACGACGATCGCGATCGTCGTGAAGCCATCATGTCCTCCGCCGCTCAGCATCGGCATCGCAACGTAGAATGCCAGCTGGTTTGCAGCGAAAGCGACGCCCACCGATGCGAGGCCTATGGCCAGAAGTCGCAGGTAGGATATCAGGTTGCTCACAAAGAAGGGCACGTGAGTTACGCCCATGACCCCTTCGGGACCCTTCACCATCATGCCTATGGAAACGACGAGGATCACCGCGCTCAAGATTACGAGCGGATGGCTCAATCCCCCAATGATCATTCCCAGAAGACCAACGACGAAGAAGACCTGGAAGAGGAGCACGGGGAGC
>JANKMW010000078.1:3793-8992 GCA_024649985.1 Methanothrix sp. | reverse complement strand
GATATGAAGGGGGCGTTGGGAGGGGATCGCCCCTCCCAACTCAACAGTCCATCATAGCCGATGGACCGGCGTTTCTTCGGCTCTTTTTCCTGTCGCCCGCTATTTCTATCGTCGGCCATCCCGCCCAGCAGCGCCCCCGCCGCACTTCCATCAATTCCAGAACGCCGCAGAGCTTCGTCGCCGCTGCCCGGTGGCACCTGATCAGAAGATTTATGATATGAGAGGATCTACCCAATAGGAGGGGACGAGATGCGCATCGAGATTACAGCACTTTTGGATCAGGACGTCTACACCCAGAAGGGGATCTTCGTCGGGAGGGTCGACGACGTGGTCCTCGATCCTGATGTAGGCGAGGTGAGCGGCCTTGCTCTGGGAAACCTGAACAAGTCATTCCTCGACCTCAAGGGGAAGGGGATAATAATACCCTATCAGGGGGTCACCGCAGTCGGGGACATCATAATCACCAAGCACTTCGCCACCATGCCCAACAGCGATGAGAAGAAGGGCTGACGGCCGGGAGGTATACGCCGACCTGCGGGTCCGGGGACCCCTGGTGGTGAGGGCCGACGGGAGGGGTTTTGGAAAGATCCTCCAGAAGGCGGATAAGCCCCACGACCTGGGATTCGCGATGGCGATGGCGAGGGCAGCGAGGACGTTCGTCGAGAAGTCGGGGCTCTCTCCAGTTTGCGCCTTCACCTTCTCCGATGAGATCAACCTCCTCTTCCCGGTCCCCCCCTTCCGCGGCCGCCTCGAGAAGATCGACTCGGTGGTGGCGGGGTCCCTCTCCGGCCACCTATCCCTCAACCTCGAAAGAGCCGTCGCCATGGATGCGAGGTCGATACCCCTCTGCCCCAGCGAGATCAATGGGTACTTCGCGGATAGGCAGGACGAGGCCTGGAGAAACCACGTCTTCTCATCCGGCTTCTACGCCCTCATCGATGATGGCCTAGCTCCCCGCGAGGCGATGGGCCGCCTCCGGGGGATGAAGGAGGGCGAGATCCACGAGATGCTCTTCTGCCGGGGGACCAACCTCGCCAAGAGCCCCGCATGGCAGAAGCGTGGAATCCTGATCCGCCGTATCGAGGAGGCAGAGTTTGGCGAAGGCCTCGAAGGGATGGTGGGGAGGGAAAAGGAGATGGAGGATGAGAGCGGGTATAGAGACGGACCGATCGGAGGAGAGGGTGAGGGCGAAAGGAGGGTCGGGAGTAGGAGGAGAAAGATCGTCGAGGACTGGGAGCCCCCCCTCTTTCGATCGGAAGAGGGAAGGCACCTCATAGAAGGGACGATCTGCGGTCATTAGGAGTTGATTGTGATGTTCATGGATACGAGAGGAGAGGGAGAAGAAGAGACGAAGAAGGAGACGGCCAGGCCGAAGCAGTTCATCCCCAAGGCCGTCGGCCAGAAGGTGACGATCAGGCTGATGGACGGAAGGCCCCTGATAGCCAAGCTCGAATCTCACAACAACTACGAGCTCCTCCTGGACGTCGGGAAGGGAAAAAAGATCATCGTCTTCAAGCACGCCATCAGCACCCTGGAGTACGAGGCCCAAGATGAGGGTCGGTAAAAGGCCGGTCTACCACCCCCTGAAAAGCTTGATGCGGCGGCCGAAAGCCCCTTGGATCTCAGACCAGTCGATATCGTGATACCCATCGCTATCGTGGACGATGCATCTGCCGCGAGGCGAAGGCTCGCCCCTCTCGAAGTCCTCGTACCTCCGGACAAGCTCCATCGCCTCCCGGATCTCGACGATCTGCCTTCTTTTCAGAAGCTCGGCGAGCTTCGTGGCCTCCGAGTGGCCGATCTCGCCCCCGAGCCCCCGGCATTCCGACCATTTGAGGCGCCCCTCCTCCAGATAAAATGGGTAGGTCTGGCAGAGGAGGGGCCTTGCGCCGTAGATCCGGCACCGCCCCTCAGAATAGTATTTGCAGTCCCGGCCAGCTTTTGCGAGCCGCCACTCCAGGGTGTGAAAGCTCCCCTCGCAGTCCCACTCCCCCTCTTCGGGGGGCCCGGCGGCTTCCAGCCAGCCCTCGCCGGTCTCGGCGACGATAGCCCTGATCTCGAAAGGGAATAGGGCGACGCAGTTCTCCTCGCCCCGGCAGCAGTCGCCACACCCCTCGCACTTAAAGCCGATCCGCTGGATCTCGCGAGCCATCGCCCTCGCTGAGAGGCTCTCGGCCCCCACCAGCTGAGAATCCAGGTCGTCCAGAATCTCGTTTTTAATAGGTCGGTTCAACGGCCCTATCTCCGTTCCCGGCAGAGTTCGATGAAGTTCTCCAGGAGCCTGGTCCCCCCCTCGGTGTGGACGACCTCGGGGTGCCACTGGACGCCGTAGAGGGGGCGCGTCTCGTGGCGCATCGCCTCGATCTCGCAGACCTGCGACCTCGCAAGGACCCGAAACTGCTGCGGAAGGCGGACGACCTGGTCGGCGTGGGAGGCCCATGTCCTGATCTTCGAGGGGAGACCCTTCAGGATATCGTCCTCCTCCAGCACCTCTACATCCACCTCGGCGTACCCGCCGACCACCCCCTTCTCGACCCGTCCCCCGAAGGTCTCGGCCATCAGCTGCAGGCCCAGGCAGATCCCCAGGATCGGGACGTCTAGCTTCGTCAGGTACTCTCTGCATTCTCCGGCCCGGCCGAGGGAGGGGCCTCCGCCGAGGATCAGGCCGTCGGCCTCGATCTCCTCTGCCGGCGTCTCGTTGGAGATGATCTTAGCGGGGACGATCTCCCTTATGCTCCGGTGGATCAGGTGGTTGAACTGACCGTAGTTGTTCACTACAAAAACTTCCATCGTTGCCCCGGCATATCTGACCATTAGATGATAAACCTTACACCTCGGACCGGCACTGCAGATCAGGCTCGGCTCGGCCCCATCGACCTCTCATCAATGCGGGCCATCTATCCCGTCAGAAGAGCCGCTCTATATCCTCGGCCCCTTCGAGGACGGTGAACCCCGGGATCGCCCTCATCCGCTCGATATTCTCCCTGTCCAGGAGCCTCGTCACCACTGAGATCTCGACCTTCCTTATGGCGCCGCTGGGGCAGAGGTCCGCGCAGACCCCGCAGCCGTCGCAGATCACCAGGTCGATCTGCTCCCCGATCGCCCCCTTTGGACAGGCCTCTTTCGGCTCGCAGACGTCGCACCGCCTGCAAAGATCCCTGTCGATGGTGCGGGGAGGCTCTGTCTCAGCCCGATCCTGGACGTCGGTGGGGAGGACGTAGACGGGAACCCCCGCCTTGTTGGCGAGGGCGGCCGCGTTCGTCGGCAACGTGTCGGCTATGCCGCAGACGATCTTCGCGACGGTGTTGGCGGTAGCGGGGGCGATGATCAATAGGTCGAACCTCTTCATCATGAACCTCCCGGCCTTGGGGCTGCTCGCCCCCTCCTCCCGCTCGAAAAATATCTCCTCGAGGTACCCTCCCCCCGAGATCTCTGATAGCCGATCGAAGATGCCGTACATCATCGCGACCTCCTCCCCGGCCCGCGAGACGAAGGTGCAGACCCTGTTCTTCCGGGATACCTCCCTCATCGCCGCCACGCTCTCGGCCAGATAGTGGCCCGCCCCGGTGACGGCCCATGCGACGTTCTTCATCGATCGATTCATCCTCCAGAGAGACGATCTCTAAAGAAAATATATAAAACATAGTCCCTAAGTTACGAGGGGAGACTGACCGCTATAGACCTTTATCAGTCCCGGGGAGATAGAGAGATGACTCATCATTTCGAAAAAGCCCTCATAGGAGAGGCGCTTGCTGGAGAGGGGGCGGAGATCGCCCACATCGACCTCGTCATAGGAAAGAAGGGAACCGCCGTCGAGGAGGCCTTCGTCGCCGCCCTGGCATCGCCGAGGATGGGTCACACTCCCCTTCTCGCGGTCCTGGAGCCGAACCTCATAACAAAGCCCCCCGCCCTGATGGTCAACAAGGTGACGATCACGAACGCCACCCAGGCGCTTCTGATGTATGGTCCCGCTCAGGCGGCGGTGGCCAAGGCGGTGATGGACACTGTGGCAGAGGGTACGATCCCCGAGGATGAGGCCGAGGACTTCCTCATCATCGTCTCGGTCTTCATCCAGTGGGACGCCGAAGACAAAAAGAAGGTCGCCGACTACAATTACAGGGCGACGAAGCTCGCCATAGAAAGAGCGATGAAAGGCGAGCCGACGGTGAAAGAGGCGCTCGCGAAGAAGGAGACGGCAAAGCATCCCTTCGCCTGATCTTCTGTTCTTTTTTCCCAGCTCTCCGGCGCGGGACCGATCCGACGACAGACAGATAAGGTCCTCCTCAAGGCCGAAAGCCCTGGGGATCGCCGGAGTCTTCAGGGCTTTAAACTCGAGAAGACGGCTCTTTAGGGACAATTCACCTCGATATCTCTTCATCCGACAGACTTTATTGGCATGAGGAACATACAGATTTAATTGCATATCTACGCAGACCTTACATCTCTTTCACATGAAACTAGAGAGAGAGGGGCAGGACCGACGGGGGTCTGATGTGAAAAATAGATACTTAAAAGCTCAGATCACCGGTGGGATAGCGAGCGGATTCGTCTGAATGATATTCTATGTCGAAGGCTGAGAGGTAATTGATATGAAAGATCCCTCATTGAGGAAGAGAGCCGGAACCGGGCCAAGAGACGGCCCCGGCTATTTTGCGAAAGGCTGTTACAAGAAGGCATCGCGGTTGGCTCTTACGCTACTGATCCTGGGAGCCATCGCGATCTCCGGGGCGGTGGCCAACGATTCGCCGGTCGCCCTGGATCTCACGCCGAACATGACAAGCCCACAGGATGTGGGTAGCATCATAAGGTGGACCGCCACAGCCACGGATCCTGACGGCGACCCAATCTCATACAAGTTCTGGCTGAAGGGCCCTTCGCCGAGCACAGAATGGCAGCTAAAACAGGACTGGAGCAACACCAACTGGTGGGACTGGATCCCAGACCAGCCCGGCGACTACCAGATAAACGTATGGATCGGGGACCCTGAAAACGTCGCTGCCAATACCTGGGGTGACTACAGAATCGCTGACTTTACGGTAACAACGGCTCAAGCCGCAAACCAGCCGCCGGTCGCCAACTCACTGACCGCCGACAAGTCGAGCCCCCAGAACGCGGGAACGTCGATATTATGGACCGCCAGCGGGACGGATCCGGATGGAGACTCAATACAGTACAGGTTCTGGCTGAAGGGACCCTCTA
>JANKMW010000078.1:0-3687 GCA_024649985.1 Methanothrix sp. | reverse complement strand
AGACGGTAACCATGCCCCCGCATCGAGCTACGACTCGTTCAAGATCGCGGATTTCGTTATAACCGGGCCGAACCAGCCGCCGGTATTCAACTCGTTGACACCGAACAAGGCGAGCCCCCAGAACGTGGGAACGACGGTGAGGTGGACGGCCTCGGCATCCGATCCTGAAGGAGACACGATATACTACAAGTTCCACCTGAAGGGACCGTCGACGGGCGGTGCCTGGGAGACTGTGAGAGAGTGGGGAACCACAAACTTCTGGGACTGGACCCCATCTCAGCAGGGCGACTACGAGATCAACGTTTGGATCAGGGACGGAAAGCACGCAGGAACCGACAGCTGGGACGCCTTCAAGATAACGCCGTTCAAGGTGAACCCGGCCCCGACCCCCAACCGCCCTCCGAAGCTGACCGGCTTCGACCCCGACAGATCGAGCCCCCAGATCGCGGGGACCAGGATAACCTGGACAGCCACGGCGAACGATCCCGACGGCGACCCCATACTCTATCGGTTCTGGATGAAGGGACCTTCCACCGGGAACGCCTGGAAGGTCGTAAGGGACTGGTCGAACACCCGAACTTGGACGTGGTCGACCTCTGCCGGTGACGTTGGCCAGTACGACTTTGCGGTCTATGTCAGAGACGGAAAACACCAGCCTGCGGGCCGATACGACGACATCTTGGGATACAGGGGCTACCAGCTGATCACCATAAGGCCTGCCAACCAGCCTCCGACGGTGACGGCTCTAGCCCCAAGCTGGCCGAGCCCCACGACGGCAGGATCGACGATCACATGGACGGCCTCCGCCACAGACCCGGATCGGGACACCATATTCTACAAGTTCTGGCTGAAGGGACCCTCCACCGGGAACGCCTGGACGGTCGTAAGGGATTGGTCCACCAGCAGAACCTGGACGTGGTCGACATCCCCCGTTGACGCCGGCCTCTACGACGTCTACGTATACGTAAGAGATGGAAGACACGCTCCCGCCACCAGCTACGACAGCGGCAGGGGGTATGGCGGATACCGCCTGACCTCCCCGGTCCTGATCAATCAGCCTCCGGTGGTCACGGCCCTATCTCCCAACAGGCCGAGCCCCCAGATGGTGGGATCAACGATCGCGTGGACCGCAGCAGCGAGCGACCCGGAGGGGGACCCCCTCCTATACAAGTTCTGGCTGAGGGGACCGTCCACCGGGAACGTCTGGACGGTCGTGCAGGACTGGTCCGCGAGCTCCACATGGACGTGGTCGACGGCTCCGGCTGACGCTGGCCTCTATGACGTCTACGTCTACGTCAGGGACGGAAAACACGAGCCTGCCACCAGGTACGACAGCGCCAGAGGTTACGGTGGATACCGCCTGACCTCCCCGGTCCTGATCAACCAGCCTCCGGTGGTCACGGCCCTATCTCCCAACAGGCCGAGCCCCCAGACGGCAGGATCCACGATCGCGTGGACCGCCTCGGCGTCCGACCCGGAGGGGGACCCCCTCCTATACAGGTTCTGGCTGAAGGGCCCCTCCACCGGCAGCGCATGGAGGATCGTCCAGGACTGGTCTGCGAGCCCCACATGGACGTGGTCAACGGCTCCGGCTGACGCTGGCGAGTACAGCGTCTACGTCTACGTCAGGGACGGAAAACATGCCCCGGCCACCAGCTACGACAGCGCTAGGGGGTACACCGGCTACCAGCTCGTCAGCCCCGGCGGCGTCCGCCAGCTCACCTCCGGCGACCCGGTCCAGGACAGGCCGTCTCTCGTCTTCTCCGATGATGGGATCCTTCTCGCCTACCAGTCCTGGGAGGCGGGGCCGTTATTCGGAGGTGACATATTCCTAAAGAGGTTCGACCCAGGCTGGAGCCAGATCCAGAAGGTTCGGGCCACCAACGACCCGACCTACCAGGACACGCCGTCGGCGATCTACTCCGACGGCTACTATTACGTCGCCTACGTCTCCGACGAGACGGGTAACTGGGATATCTTCGTCAAGAAGTATGACCGAGATCTGAACCTCATCGAGACCCGGAGGCTGACCTCCTCGCCCGCCGACCAGGACAGCCCCTCCCTAATACGGGTGGACAGCGACTTCTATCTCGCCTACCAGTCCTGGGAGACGGGCTCATCTTTCGGCGGCGACATCTTCATCGAGCGGTTCAACTCCGCCTGGACCTCGATCCGGAAGGTGAGGGTGACGACGGAGACGAGCTACCAGGACAGGCCGTCGATCACATACGGGGAGGACGGCAGAATCAGCGTAGCCTACGTCTCGGAAGAGACCGGAAACAAGGAGATCTTCGTCAAGAGTTACGACAGGAGCCTCAACTACATCGAGAAGAGGAGGATAACCACAAGCCCTTCGAGCCAGGACTACCCATCTTTCCTCTGGCAGAACGGCGAGTTCAACCTCGTCTACAGCTCTCAGGAGGAAGGGAGCTACGACCTTTACCTGGAGAGGTTCGACCCGGCCTGGAACCTGATCGAGAGGGTTGAGGTGACCGAAACCTCCGGCGACGAGATCTGGCCATCTCTCGCCTCCAGCCCCTTCGACGATCTCCTCTGGGTGTCCTACGTCCACCAGGACGGCGCTAGCCGTAATATATTCGTCCAGCCCGCACAGTCCCTCGACTCGACGGCCGGCTGCTGGGCCGCCATGCAGTTCAGCGCCACCAGGGCCTACAGCCCCTACACCCTCACCGTCAAGTTCCGCGGGGCGACGGGAGAGCTCATCGACCCTTCGAGCTATAGGCTGACCTGGAGCCCCGCCGACGCAGTCCTGACCAGCAGCGCCCTCCGGAAAGTCTCGACGGGAACATACAGCCTCGAATCGAGGTTCGGATCCGCGGGCCTCAAGACGTTCACCATCCGCGCCACCGTCGGCGGGTGCACCGCCGAGAGCACGGTGACGGTCCAGGTGACCTGATGGGAAGGGACGGTTAGCCTAAAACCATGATGTTGAAGATCGGTGGTTCGGTTCGCGCCGCCGATCTCCGATGATTTTATCATCGGGGGGCGAGCTTTGAAACGTCGCCGTCAGGATCGAAGAGCCCTAAGGAGGGTACCTGTCGAAGACCGTCAGGTAAAGCCTTTTGTTGTAATCTTCTATCGTCCGGCGGGCGTCCCATATAGCGTAAGCGTAAAGGGCCAGGATCAAGGGCAGAGGGACGAACTTCGCGACCCCGACGGCCTCCGCGGAGCTGTAAGGTCCAAACCCCAAGAGGGAGAAGAATACGGCAAGCAGAGCCAAATCCGCCAGAATCAAGATAGTGCCTTTGACTGCTTTGCCCGCATAGATCAGCCCCGCTCCTGCAAAGAAGAATGCCGCCAAAAGGAAGCCCGCCACGAGCTTCTTTCGTTCGAGCTCATAGAACATCAACTTCTCCATCTCAGGCATCCTCTGGGCGTTCTCCCATATGATCTGGAACTTCTCGTCTTCTCTCATGCTAAAAGCCTCTATCCTAATGGATCAGGTCGATTTAAAGGTTAGAGGTTTCCCCTGAGCTACAAAAAGTATTTTTATAGAGGCGAGGTGCAGGGGTAGAGAAAACCCCGGTCTTCGGGCCGGGGATGAATCGTACCCCGCCTTAAGCTATGAATCTTTAAATACCATAACGGCATAAGCCAGTGTAATGCTCAAGGCCTTCAAATATAGGATCTATCCGACAAAAGCACAGCGGTCTAAGATGGAACAGA
>JANKMW010000077.1:8359-8998 GCA_024649985.1 Methanothrix sp. | reverse complement strand
CAAATAACCAGTAGCATGAAGCACCAAACTGTCTAAAACACAATCTTCTTGAAAGGCTCTGATGTGCTTGGTTTTGATTCTCAAGTGCGTAAGTCCTATGATCGTTATCAGAATCTCGCCGCTTCTGAAGCACGACGGTGCCCTTTGGCCCAGACGATGGATGAAAAAAATTAAATAGTATAAGCGGTAAGAGATCGTATACATGTCTTTCATGGTCCGCACGACGGCTCGAAGAGATCGTCCGGAGATCATGAAGGGCGATCGATCGGGTCTTGAGGATTTGACGGCCACGGGGCTCATCGCGGTGGAGGTCTTCTCCGCAGGCTGCAGATCCCCAATTGAGAGGGGTGAGCTGGCATGGCCGCCATCGTTGGAGAGACATTGACCTTCGAACAGGAGAACGGCCCCGAGGTCGAGCTGGTGGTCTTTGGCGATGAGTTCTATGCCCGCTACGAGACGGTGGACGGCTATTCTGTGGTCTACGATTACCAACGCGGGTTGTTCTGCTACGCCCTTCTGATCGATGGCGAGCTCGTCTCCAGCGGGGTCAGCCTGGAGGAGAGCAGACCTGCGGGATTGAAGAAGCATCTTGAGGAGGCGGATGAAGTTCGCGCCGCAAAAATAGAAGCGAGGGCGGGA
>JANKMW010000077.1:1556-8349 GCA_024649985.1 Methanothrix sp. | reverse complement strand
GAAGGTCCCTCCCCTAGAGATCTCCGGCCAAGATATCCCCCTGCAACAAAAGAAAATGTCAGCGGCGGCTAACAGAAAAAATTAAATAGAACATAACTCTAAAACTTAATTTTGGCGCATACCAGATCCGTCGCGAGCCTGTAAGGCTGGGACTATTATCTATCCTGAAAAATGATCTTTAAATACCAGTAGGACTTACGCAGTTGAACAAAAAACCAGTAGCATGAAGCACCAAACTGTCTAAAACACAATCTTCTTGACAGGCTCTCATGTGCTTGGTTTTGATTCTCAAGTGCGTAAGTCCTAACCAGGAAAGTCCGGGCCGACCAGAGGCCCGCTTTCTATGGCGATTGACCCAAAAAACAGGAGGTTCGGCCAGAGGTCGAGCCCTTTTAGGAGATGAGGTGAACCTGTATGAGTTCGATATTCGGAGAGACTCTTACATTTGGAGAGGGGAACGGTTCCGCCGTCAAGCTGGTGGTCTATGGCGATGAGTTCTACGCCCGCTATGAAACGGAAGACGGCTACACCGTCGTCTATGATGCCGATGTTGGATCGTATTGCTACGCCCTGGCGATCAACGGTGAGTTCGTCTCCAGCGGCGTCACCATCTCAGAAAGTCCACCCGTGAGGGTGCGACGCCATCTGAGAGAATCTGAAGAGGTCCGCAACGCCAAATTCAATAAGAGACACGCCCTGATGATCCCACCCCCGGAGCCCGTAGCCCTCCATGACACTCTCAGGACCTTGGGACCGAACAAAGGGCTGCTGGAGGGGCGGCGTGTCAGCGAGGGGGCTGTCAGGGGGTTGGCGGTCCTGGTCCAGTTCCAGGACGTAAAGAGCACGGTATCGGTGGCCGAAGTCTCGGAGATGCTCAACGGCCGGGGCTACTCTGAGAACGGAAACTTGTGCTCTGTCCGAGACTATTATCAGATGATCTCCAGCGGAAAGCTCGATTATTTCAACGAGGTGGTCGGCCCCATAACCCTGAAACAGAATCGGATGTACTATGCTCAGAATCTCCTCGTCGAAGAGGCGCTCGACGCCGTCGTCGATATGGGTATAGACCTCTCCAGGTTCGACTCCAGAAGAGCGGGAGTAATTGATGCTCTAAGCTTCCTTTACGCAGGTCAGACTCAGTACCTCGACTGGCTTTGGCCCCACAACCACGTCATCAACCTCCGGTACGGCAACATCAGGACCTACTTCTACATGATATCCAGCCTGGGCAGGAGCAAAACCGACCTCAGCATCGGAACCTTCTGCCACGAGAGCGGCCATATGCTCTGCCGCTTTCCCGACCTATACGATTACGGCGGGCGCGACGGCGACTTCGAGAAGAGCGCGGGGCTTGGCAGGTACTGCCTCATGAGTTCGGGAAATCACAACAACGGGGGAAAAACCCCGTCACCGGTATGCGCATATCTGAGGGATCTGGTGGGATGGTGCGATAACAAGGTGGTTATCACCCAACCAGACGAATACGAGGCGGTCTCCGGCGACTACGGAACGATACTGGTGTACGAGACCGAGAAGATCAACGAGTACTTCATCGTTGAGAACCGGTGCCAGCTCGGCCTGAATGGGGCGATACCGGCGAGCGGCCTTGCTGTATACCACTGCGATACCCTCGGCTCCAACGAGTGGCAGGGCGGGACGGCCAACAAACACTACCAATGCGGTCTGCTGCAGGCCGACGGCCATTTCGATCTGGAGAATAACCGGAACACAGGAGACGATGGAGACCTCTTCAAGAGGGTCGATGGAGTGGCGCTAACCCACAACACCAACCCGCATTCGAATATGTGGGACGGCTCTGAGTCAGGGCTGATCATATCCCAGATCACCGAACCGTCCGAGGTGATAAGCTTCGTGGCAGGGGCGGAGCCGTCTTCCCTGGACGTCTTTGGAGAGGCGTCCCCCGGGCTGAAGGTTCCGGACTACGACCCCAACGGAGCAAAAAGCTCCATCACCATCTCCGAACCAGGAAATGCCCGCACCATCGAGGTGAAAGTCGATATAACCCACACCTACATCGGCGATCTGTCGGTGGTGCTCGTCGCCCCTTCGGGCCAGAGGGCGACTCTGCACAACCGGGGCGGAGGTGGCCAGGAAAATCTGATAACCTCATACAATTCGGCCTCCAGCGCCGATCTCAACTCCCTGATCGGCCAGCCCATCAAGGGCGACTGGACCCTATGGGTCTCTGATCACGCCAGGAGGGACGTGGGAAAGCTGAACAAGTGGAGTATCGGGATGGGACTCGAAGCCAGGGTGAGGACGATCCAGGAGGAATCCGCGACGAAGCTGCCGATCCCCGACGACGATCCCATCGGCGTCAGCAGCTCCATATCCATAACGGAGGATGGGACGGTGCAGAAGGTGGCGGTTGATGTCGACATAACCCATACCTACATCGGCGACCTGAGGATCGAACTCTTCTCGCCAGAAGGCAGACAGGCTATATTGCACAATCGGACCGGCGGCGGCCAGGACGACCTGGTGAGGACCTACGACCAGAATTCGTGCGCCGATCTCGCCGCCTTTGCAGGCCAGCCGATCAAGGGCAACTGGATCCTGAGGGTCACCGATCTGGCAGGGAGGGATGTGGGGTCGCTGAACAGGTGGGGGCTGAAGATCGGATATTAGGGGTGAGATCAGCAAGACCTTCTTTTCCCCTATTTTTTGCCCTCACCATTATCAGGAGCCGCCGTCCAGCGGGCGTCTCCTCTGGCGGTCTATCTCCCAAATCCTTCTCCAGGGCCGAAATGATGGTGGTACGGGTCCGGGAAGGCCGATAGATCGGAACTCTTTTATCATCGGCCGCCCTCTCAGAAGCGGGTTATTGCCATGTTCAAGATCGGTTTTATCAAGCTCGGCAACGTCGCGTCCTCCCTGGTCGCAGACCTTGCCCTGGACGAGATCGCCGAGAGGACCGACATCGAAGTGCGATCCCTCTCCTTCGGAGCCAAGATGACGAAGAGGGAGGCGGAGATGTCGGCAGAGCTGAAGGGCTGGGAGCCCCAGCTGGTGGTGATGGTGGGCCCCAACGCCGCCACCCCAGGTCCCACGGCGGCCAGGGAGTTGTATAAAGATCTCCCGACGATCGTCATATCCGACGGTCCTGCCAAGAAGGAGGCCCGCGAGTCCCTGGAGGCTGAGGGGTTCGGCTACATCATCCTCCCCTTCGACCCCCTAATCGGGGCTAAGCGGGAGTTCCTCGATCCGGCGGAGATGGCGATCTTCAACGCCGACGCCCTGAAGGTCCTGAGCGTTTGCGGGTCGGTGAGGCTCGTCCAGGAGGAGCTGGACGGGGCGATGGCCAGCATCATCGCTGGAACAGTCAAGCTTCCCGCCATCCTCTCAACCCCCGAAAAATGCACCGAAAGGATGGACTTCAAAAACCCCTACGCTCGGGCGAAGGCGATCGCAGCCCTCCACATGGCCCAGACGGTGGCGGCGATCGACGCTGCTGCCTGCTTCAGGCTCAAGGAGCTGGATAGGATCGCCGTCACCGCCGCCGCGGGCCATGAGGTGATGCGGGCAGCAGCGAGGCTCGCCGACGAGGCGAGGGAGATGGAAAAGTCTTTGGATTCTGTCTCGAGAAGGCCCCACGCTCGATCCGGAGCGATCCTGGAGAAGACGGGCCTCCTCGATAAGCCCGAGCCGATCTGAAGCCGTTCTTCCCCAAGCCCATATTTAAGATATAAGCGCTGGCACCTGATGGTGGTGCCAGCTCACCCCTTTTCTCAACAGATGGGGCAGCCCCCCGTCCCGTTGCAGCCGGCGGCCGTCAACAGCTCACAGTCCATGACGTCCGGCTCGTACCCTGCATGCTGAAACTCCCAGTTCGGCGGCTGCCATATCCCGCAACCGATGGGATCGCATTCACCTTCGACGACTCCGACGTCTATGACGCATGTCGCCCTGACCGGCCCGACGACGGTCCCTTCGACGGATCGGGGATCGACCTCGACGACGTTGGTGAACTTGCCGTCAGCAGAGGCGAGGGCCGAGAACTCGATCGTCTTCGTCTCGCCAGGATCGATCTCGAGGAGGTTCCATACCACGACCCCGTCCTCATAAGATGCGACGGGGATGGAAGCTTCGATGAGGCTCATCCCCGCGGGGAGCCAGTCGGTGACCGTCGCCACCCTTATGGCGTCGTCGTTGTTGGACAGATTGATCCTGTACCGGACGACCCTGGGGTTTGCGGGATCGATCTCGGCGGTCTTGGCGACCGCTACAGGCTCGTCGAGGCAGCAGGTGAGCCCCTTGATCTCCAGGGCGGAGAAGTTGGATGCGCATACCTGTTCATCGTCGTAGACGCCGCATGCTTCGACCCTGTTCACAAGCTCAGGGGGATAGCCGGCCGAATAGTATTTGCTGACGTCCAGCGATAGGCTGATATTGACCGCCCCGCCGATCGATAGGTGTGTCAGAGTCCAGTTGGCGTAAGAGTCGGTGAGTTCAGAAGGCCGGATCGACGAGGGCTCTATGAAGGTCGCTCCTGGTGGGAACCGATCCTGCACGTATACCGGCTGAAGCACCCTGTTGCCATCGTTCTCGATCCTGATGGTATAGTCTGCAACCCTTCTGGTCTTAATGGCGCCCTCGAGATGGGGCTCGCCATAATCCCATGGGAGCGTCTCTACATATATCCGGTTGAGGGTCTTGGTGACGTTGAGGTGAGGCCTGTCGTACTTGGCGACGCCGGAGAAGTGGACACGCCTCTGGATCGAGTAGTCGCCGGCGTACTGCTCGTCGAAGTCCACCTCGGGATCGCGCCCGTCCTGGCTCGTATCGAGGATCGCCCTGAACCTCGCCTGGCCGGAGAACTTCGCATCCGTCTCCATATCGTTTAAGCCCCGGGCTACCGTCTCCTTGTCGAGCTCGGTGATGGAAGTGTACTCCTCGCCGATGTAGCTCGTCTGCGGGTTCGTGGAGCTCATGCCCTCCTTCCACTTCATCGAGGCGTCGATGGACGTGGATTCCGTCAGCCTCTGGCTGATAGGAGCGTGGACGAGGCTGATATCTTTTGCGATGTAGTTGGTGTATGTCTCTATGATCTCCTCGGAGTCGTAGGTCCCGGTGCCCGACTCGTAGGTCCTCTGGGCCGATCCGACCCTCTTATCGACGACGACGAGACCTCTCCCGGAAGCCGCCTTCTCGGAGGAGACGGACGATCCGTACTCATCGATCCTCTCCAGGACCCGGAAGCTCCCGACATAGTCCTCCCTCATCTCGAAGATAGGAGTCGCCTGACGCGGTGAGGTGTTCGTCGGCATCTTGAGGAACCCTATGTGACCCCGGCCGTCGAAGTCGCTGTTGACCTCCATCACCGACTCGTTCTCGTCGAGGAAGATCCTAGACTCGCGGTCGAGCCCGACGGCGTCGTGGTACGTCTCCGTCATGGTGGTGCCGGTCACATAGTTCTTCGCCCGGGACTTCTTGACCCAGGCGGCGTCGTAGTCGACGGTCCTGTTGTGGTAGAGGACGATCGAGGTCGGCTTGTAGGCGGCCGAGAGGTCCTCCTCCCACTCGATCGACTTGTTCTCGGTGAAGATCTTTACCCGCTCTTCGACGTCGAAATAGCCGCTGCCGTACTCTCTGGTCGATAGCTCCGTTCCCAGCTCGCGGACGGTGACGGTGACGCAGTCTGAGATCGGGGTCCTGTAATTGTCTGAGGTGGCATAGGCGCAGTTCTTGAGGAGATACTCCTGGAAGGTGGTGCTGTAGTCGTTGGCGACCTTGACGAACCCTTCACCCGATACCCCCTGCTCCATCCCGAACTCGAAGTCCTGACGCTCGGGTACCCGGATCTTGATGATGATATCCCTGCACTCACCAGGCTGCAAAGTGCCGAGGCGCCATTTGCCATCGGGGTCGGGGGCCGGCGTCATCGAGAGGATCACCACATCATTCCTGTTGAAGACGTCCCAGACGGTGACGTTGCGCTCGGGTTCGGCGCCGTGGTTGCAGACGGTGATGGTGTAGGTCACCTCGCCGCCCCGTTTGACGTCGTATTTGTCCACCTCCTTGGTTAAGGTGAGGTTTCTGACGATCGACACATCGGCGGTATCGTTGGCGGTGACGTTGTCCCCCTGCTCGGGCTTTCCTTCGACCTCCACCAGGTTGGCGAAAACCCCGGCCTCCAGGCATTCGACATTCGCCTCGAGGTAGATGATCCTCGAATCGCTGACGTTGAGCCTGCCGAGGTCCCAGGTGACGACGCCACCGAAATGGTCTCCCGCCGGTACCGAACGGTTGTATTCAAAGCAGAACGGGAGGGTGTCGGTGACGATGACCGGGTCCAGCGTGGCGTTACCGGTGTTGTTGACGACGATGGTGAAGTTCACCGTCTCCCCTTTCTTCGCCACGGTTTTGTCTACGGTCTTGTTGACGGCGATATTCGCCATCAGGGCGGTGACGTTCGCCGAGTCCTCGGCGGTGACGTTGTCGCCGGACTCCGAATCACCTTTGACAGAGACGACGTTCTCAAGATCGCCGATCTTCGAGCCGTCGATGTGGGCGGAAAGCCACAGGGTCCTGTTCTCGCCGACTTCCAGCCTGCCGAGGTTCCAGGTGATGACGTCGTCGTAGACGATCCCGCCAGAGCTTGGGGCCGGCTCGTCGAGACCATCTGGCAGGGTATCGGTGACGATCACCCGGTCCAGCGCCACGTACCCGGTGTTACTGACGACGATAGTGAAATTGACACATGTGTTGGCAATTCCCGAGGATACGTTGATGGTCTTGGAGACGTTGATACATGGAGTCGCCGAATCCATCG
>JANKMW010000077.1:749-1546 GCA_024649985.1 Methanothrix sp. | reverse complement strand
GAGACTTGGCTTACTGGAAGGTACCCTGTATTCCCGCAGTCGTCATAATAGTGAGGATATATCGTAATGTTTCCAGCAGCTTCTTTGGAGCAGCGGTCCCCGCAGGCCACCCCGAAATCGAAGGTAAAGTTCTTCCAGCTTTTTGACGGTATCCCACCTAAGGAGAAGGTCTCGTTCCCCGGATGATAGACAGCTCCAGAGACGTCGCTTACAGCGTAATCAGCCGAGATGCCTGAGAACTGAAGTTCCAAGTCAAAGATCCCTCCAGGGCCCGAATTGCTGACGTTGAAAAAGACGGAGGTCTTTCCGCAGTAAGGGACAATTATTGGAGTTAAGGTGTAATTCAGATCCGGATATCTTTGAACGAAATTTACGAGTGAATTTGCACCGACCTTCTGGCAGGGGGTATCACTGCAGCCCCAGCTGGCGTTCACATCGTTGCGGAGATCTTCACAGATGGTTGCGTTCGCGGATATTCTGACGGTTTTCACCTCTCCTGGATCGATGGCGTCGTAGCTCCAGTTCATGTCACCTCCCGGTGAATCAATAGATAGGAGGGTCAGATCCGAGGAGATGGTGTCGTTGACCCGGACATTATAAGCTGGACCGGGGCCGATGTTCTCGACGGTGATCGTCCAATTGACAGAGTCTCCCATGCCAGCCTCAAAGATATCAGGGCTATTGGTCACCTCCAAGAATCCTTCATTGACCTGTATCGAGGAGGAGAGTTGGGAATCCGAACCCTCAAAATATGCTAGATCTACTTTGACATTATTTCCTGAAGGTGTACCGCAGCC
>JANKMW010000077.1:0-739 GCA_024649985.1 Methanothrix sp. | reverse complement strand
TGAACTCAACCCTGATCTGATCACCTGGGGCTAGATCGCCGTTTGTGCCTCCCAGAGTGGAGCTCCTCCAGCCCCAGTGTCTGGAACCATCGGGGACGCAGGCCCAGCTTTGCGCCTCGACACTCGCACCGTAGTTTACATAATCCTCTTGGGTACCTTTACCGTTAAAAAGAATTACCGTGTCCCCCGGATTGTTTAGGACGGACCCGTTAATCCTGATAACCAGATAACTTCTGGGGTCCATTTTTACGTTGCCAGATAGCACGTTTGATGCTATCGGTATATTATTATTACCAATGTTGTCAACGCCGGTCTAAAACTGTCCAATTATGGCGGTATAAAACTGTCCACCTACAGATAAGGCTTCTGCTTGACCAGACCACTTCTCCCAATTATAGAGAATAGCTCTTGGGGATCAGTCCCTGCCGTTTTCGTTCCTTCAGCCTGTAGCTATCCCCCTTGATGTTGACCGTAGTACAATGGTGAAGGATCCTATCGAGGATAGCCGCCGCAATCACATGATCCCTGAATATGTCACTCCATTCGCCGTACGACTTATTCGAGGTGAATATCATCGAAGCTCGCTCGTACCTTCTTGATATGAGCTGAAAGAAGCAATGAGCACCATGATCATCGAAGGGAAGATACCCCATCTCATCGACGATCAGAAGCTGGAACTTGGCAAGCCCCCGGATCTTCTCTTCGAGCTTCCTCTCCCCATCCGCCTTGGAAAGATCCT
>JANKMW010000076.1 GCA_024649985.1 Methanothrix sp. | reverse complement strand
GTCGCAAAAGAGATTCTCCGTTTTATCCGCCGCTGCTATGATCAACCCGAGGAGCTGAAGGCCGCATGTGATGAGTTCTCGAATTCGGCTTACTCCAAGGGGTTCCAAGCTGGCACTTTGACGCCGATCCTTCACGCCCTCAGGCCGGACGATTTCATCTTGATCACTAACAAATCGAGGAGCGTTATCAACTACTTCTCTGGCACTTCTTACTCGTCAAGTCTGACAGATTACCCCTCGATAAACGAGACGGCACGTTCGTTGTTAAACGACGTCTTAGACGACATTAGCGAGTTTGGGATTTCAGGAATTAGGTCAGACGATCTCTTCGACATGTTCACTCACTGGCTGGTGGCAATCAAGGGATATTATCTCAAAGGGGATGCTCCTGATGATATCCAAAACCTCTTGGATCCCAACGAGCTCTCAGAACCCTTTGCTAAAATATGTGAAAAGATCTTCGCAGACCAACTTGAGGCAGAATGGGCTTTTGATCTGCTTAAGACAACCCTTGAGCGTCTGGGGATCGAGAGTCTCGATGATGAGCGTTTTTCAATCACAATCCCGATAAGATCTGGTGGAAGAACTCTACATCTGAGTTTTGGTCCGTGGTTGGTATTGGGATTCGATGGCTCAAAAGATCACGCTTCAGATATCGTTACCATAACACTTTTAGCAAATCAGACGATTTTAGACGATAGTTTTGTATCATTCGTCTTTGCCAAAGATGAGGATGACCCAGAAATACGAAATTACCGGATACCAATAGAAATGGCCATGTCCTCCGGAAGCGAGATCTTTGATGCCTACGAGGATGCGCTCAATTATATTGCGAACAAATTCAAAGACTGGAAAAGATCTCCATGGCGGAATAAACACCAAGAACGATTTGCACAAGCAGTATTTGATTCGAAAAGAAGGCAAGAATTATTTGCGGGCTCACTTAGCGCCGGGATTATGATGAAGAACATTTGGTGGGTCAACCAAGGATCAACGCTCGATGTAGAATTAAATGGCGGATATATATGGGCGCCGATAAAGTCTAAAACGGGCCGTTCTATTTATCACTGGGACAACTTGTCAGATGTTGGCAAAGATGACATCATAATTCATTACGCCAACGGGTACTTGCGTTTTATAAGCCGAGTTATCGAACCTGCAAGAAAGACAAAAAATCCGCACGCCATGAACGGAAGAAATTGGTCACAAGAAGGAAACCTTGTTCGAGTCGATTATCATGAGCTAAAGCCCCCCATCTCATTGAACAAATTCTCACAATCGCTCTCGAAACTCGATATAAATCAAGGCCCTCTAAACAACACTGGTGGTGTAAAGCAGGGATACCTATTTCGGCTAAATTTCGAGGGACTTGATATTATTCGACGATCTCAGCCTGAGACTGATTGGCCCGATTTCTTAGGATCGACCACATCCCCTGAGTATCCCCTTTACCAACTCGGCGAAGACACCGGCTTCGACCTTCCGACCCTAGACCGCTGGGTCCGCGCCATCAGACGAAAGGGGCAGGCCGTCCTCTACGGTCCGCCGGGGACGGGGAAGACCTACGTCGCCGAGCATCTCGCAAGATACCTCATCGGCGGGGCTGACGGCTTCGCCGACCTCGTCCAGTTCCATCCCGCCTACGCCTACGAGGACTTCATCCAGGGGATAAGGCCCCAGTCGGACGACGACGGCGGCCTGAGGTACCCCGTCGTTCCGGGACGGTTCCTGGAGTTCTGCGAGCGGGCCGAATCTCGGCGTGGGACCTGCGTTCTTATCATCGACGAGATCAACAGGGCGAACCTCTCCCAGGTCTTCGGGGAATTGATGTACCTCCTCGAATACCGGAGCCGTTCGATCCCCCTCGCCGGAGGCGGAAGGCTAGGGATTCCCGAGAACGTACTCATCATCGGGACGATGAACACCGCCGACCGATCGATAGCCCTGGTGGATCACGCCCTCCGGCGGCGCTTCGCATTCCTGCGCCTCCAGCCAAATCACAAAGTTCTGCTCAAGTATCACCAAAGTCGGAATACGGGCTTTCCCGTCGAGGGGCTGATCGGGGTCCTGCGCCGATTGAACGCCCAGATCAATGACCCCCACTATGAAGTCGGGATATCCTTCTTCCTCCAGGACGACCTCGACGAGGAGATCGAAGACATCTGGAAGATGGAGATCGAGCCCTACCTCGACGAGTACTTCTTCGACAGGCCGGAGAAGGCCGAAGAGTTCCGGTGGGATAAGGTGGACAGAGAGATCGCCCCATGAGATCAAACGAGCTTCAGCGGATCGAGCTGAAAGAGTACGAGACCCGGAGATTTCCCAAGACAGAGATCTCCGAAGAACTCGGCTTGAAGATCTGGCAGAGCTACGGCAAACAGATATCGATAGATGAGCCGTCCTTCAAGAACGGGAGAGAGTGGGGTCTGACAGCCAACGGCTGGGCGGGTCACATACCCCTGACGCCAGAGCTTGAGATCGCCCTATTGCCGAAGGTGGATATAAAGAATCTATTCGGGATGCTGGAGTACGCCTACCGGCTCAAAAGCTTCAAGTTTCTCGATGGCCTAACGGACTGCGATTCTCTGAAGGATTTCTACGAGACCTTGGCCAACTTCCTCGCCCTGCGGGTCCTCGACCGGGGGCGGAAGGGCTTCTTTCGATCTTATCAGCCCCGCAGAGACAAAATCCCCTACGTCCGCGGCCGCTTCGACGTCAGAAGAAGCTGCCAAAAACCCTGGGACGTCTTGCCAGAATGCTCCTACGAGGAGCACACCTCCGACGTCGAGGATAACCAGATCCTCGTCTGGACCCTCCAGCGGATTCTAAAAAGCGGTGCGTGCACCGAGCGATCCCTCCCCCAGGTCCGGAGGGCCTATCAGTCTCTTCGGGGGCTGACGACCCCGGTTCCCTGCGACCCCCAAGATTGCGTGAGTCGGCTTTACAGCCGCCTGAACGAGGACTATCAGCCGATGCACGCCCTATGCCGCTTCTTTTTGGAGCAGAGCGGACCGTCTCACCGGGTCGGAGGCCGTACGATGATCCCCTTCCTGGTGGAGATGGCAAAGCTTTACGAGCTCTTCGTCGCCGAATGGCTGAAGGCGAACACTCCGCCGGATTTTGTTGTCGAACCCCATGATGAAGTCGTCATCGGCCCAGGGGGGAGGATCAGGTTCAACATCGATCTTGTGGTCTATGAAAGAGGATCGCAGAAGGCGCTCTTCGTCCTCGACACCAAATACAAAGCTCCGGACCATCCGGGAAACGACGACATCAGCCAGGTGGTGACATACGCAACCACCAAAGACTGCGATGAGGCGGTGCTGATCTATCCCAAGCCGCTAAACATGGACGTGATGATCGGCAAAATTAGGGTTCGAAGCCTGGCATTCTCCTTGGATGGCCACCTCGAAGTGGCTGGCCGGAGGTTTCTGGAGGACCTATTTTCGGGCGTAGAACGGTGAGCCGACGCCCCAGGCGATCAGCACCGCCGCGCCCCGCCCCTCTTCCTCTCGGCGGTCCGGTCGCGGTAGCGGACCTGGTGCCAGTCGTCGATCTCCCAGAGGTCCAGGGCCCGCTCTTCCTCCTTCAGGTACCCCCGCGCCCTATCCATCAGCTCGTCCCAGTCCACCTGCTGGCCGTCGAAGTCCGGCCCCTCGACGCAGGCGAGCAACGTCTGCCCGCCGACGTTGACCCGGCAGGCGCCGCACATCCCGGTACCGTCGATCATGATCGGCATCAGGCTCACCCTCGTCTCGATGCCTGAGGGGGCCGCCGCCCGGGAGCAGGACATCATCATGAAGGTGCAGCCGACGAGATAGACTCGGTCGACCTCCTCGGAGGCCAGGACCTCCTTCAGGGGGTCTTTCGCCCACCGGGCGGTCCCCGCGGCCCGGTCCCCCGAGGCGACGATCAGCTCGTCGGATACCTCCTCCAGCCTGTCGAGCCAGAAGAGGCTCTCGCTCCAGAGGGCCTCGACGATGTATATCACCCGGTTTCCCGCCTCTTTCAGGGCCTCTGCCAGGGCCCGGCCAGGCCCAGTGCCGAAGCAGCCGCTGACGACGACGACCGTCCCGTACTTGCCCACCTCTGCGGGCCGACCCAGGGGTCCGGCGAGGTTTGCGATATTATCTCCAGCTGAGAGGAGGCCGAGCTTCTTGGTCGAGAGGCCCAGCTCCTGGAAGACGAGGGTCACCGTCCCCTTCTCCCGGTCCCAGTCGGCGGCGCTCATGGGTATCCTCTCTCCGGCCTCGTCGACCCGGAGGATCATGAACTGCCCCGGCAGGATCTTCTCGGCGATCTCCGGCGCCCTGATCTCCATAAGGGTGAATCCGGGGGCCAACGTCTCTTTTCGGAGGATCTCGTTCGGGACCGAGCCGACGGACCTTTCGCAATCGGTTTCTTCCATGAAGGTTCACCAGCCTCTCCGGTCCGGACCCTTCGTCGGACCCTTCCGATTGGTAAGGGCGGGTCCGGACCTCATCATAGCTCCATCTGCACTCTTGCTCCACTTTATCTCTCGTCGGTCTCATCGATGGTTGAAATAGTTTCCCCAACGATTTCATTCATTTATTGGTGGTGCGCCTGGAATTGGTTGATATATCCAAAGGCAACGACATTGCTTCTGATTTGCGAATTCGCACTCAAATCCGTCCTGTAATTAAAAGTGCTATTCTGTAGCGTCTCTAAGAATTCCAAGCGAAATATCAACCGAATCAAAGAGCACCACCCAAAACAGAGGACGGAAATAAAAAAAGAGGTCAGATATCCTTCTGGACCTCGCCTCTTATGTCCTCGAAGTCGACGAAGTGCATCCCTGCGACCTCGCGAAGCTCCCGGGCTATGAACCTTTTTGTGGACATGACCATGAACCTCTTTCCCCTTGCCCGGAGGAGCTTGAGGGGGCGCTCGAAGTCTCCGTCTCCGGATACCAGGACCGCCATATCGTAATTATCTACGGTGTTGAACATGTCCAGGACAATCTCGATGTCCAGGTTCGCCTTCCTGATCTCCCTCCCGTCGTTCAGGACGATGATCTTCAGCTCTTTTGTGATGATGGAGTACCCGATGTCGGCGAGGGCGGTCAAAAACCCCTGCTGCCTCGTATCGGGAGGGTTCTCCTCTCCGACGTAGTAGTAGGCGTCGATGATCTCGCCGCCGGTCTTGTTCTCGATCCACCTTAAGAGCTTCTCGAAGTTGATCCACCACTTAAGCTCGTCCTTCTGCATGTAAAAGATGTTCGCACCATCTATGAATACCGATATTTTCAATTAGAGTTCCCCTTTATTTCAAATATAATAAACACGCCAGCCAGCATCTGGCCGTGCGTTATCATTCTGGAGATGAGAGTAGATCTAAGGATACATATAGTTTCCTGAAAACTCCCTCCGTTCCACAGGCGAGGGCCGATCTACCTCGTACCCCCGAGATCATTCGTCGGCTGCGGCCTTTGATCCCACGCTCGCGCCCTTTTTTTCGCAGCTATAGCAGACCCCCTTCAAATCCAAACTCGATCCCATCACAGTAAAATCGGCTTGGGCAGAAACCTTGGCCATCAATTCGTACATGATAGGGTCCGACCAATCCCTGATGCTGCCGCACCGCAGACATAGCAGGTGGGCGTGAGCCTCGGTATTCGGATCGTATCTCGTTTGGCCCTGAGGCAGGTTCAACTCCGCGAGCAGACCGATTCTTTTTAAAATTTTAATTGTATTATAAATAGTAGCAAGGCTGACCGTCGGATGCGTCTTCTTGATCTCTTGATAAGCCTTTTGGGCCGTTGGGTGTTCGTGATTGAGGAGGATATACCTGCTGATGGCTATCCTCTGGGGCGTAGCCCTATAACCACTGTTTCTGAAATTCTTGATTATTATCGGCTCCAGATCTTCTGAATCGATCATAGTGATTACTAAGTAATAATAGATCTTAAATAAACCTATGCCTGATAAAGGGTCGAAGGGCTTTCAACCGGCTCAGGTGCCGCCGACGCCGGAGATATGCGCATAAAAGACGAAATGAGAGCCCAGCTGATGGAAGAGAAGACAGGAGATGCCGAAATGACCCATCATATGGAGCACGAAACGAGGCAGGGCATCCCCCTCCTGGGGGAGAAGGTCCCGGAGATGGAGGTTCAGACGACCCACGGAAGGATGAAGATCCCAAACGACCTCTCTGGAAAGTGGTTCATCCTCTTCAGCCACCCCGGAGACTTCACGCCGGTCTGCACCACGGAGTTCATAGCCTTCGAGAAGATGAGAAAGGAATTCGATGACCTCAACTGCGCCCTTGTGGGCCTCTCCATGGACCAGGTCCACTCCCACATGAAGTGGACCGAGTGGATCAAGGAGATGATGAATGTAGAGATAACCTTTCCCATCATCGCCGACAACGGGACCGTCGCCGGAAAGCTCGGGATGGTCCATCCCGGAAAGGGGACGAACACCGTCAGGGCCGTCTTCGTGGTGGACCCTAAAGGCGTCATAAGGCTGATGCTCTACTACCCCCAGGAGATCGGAAGGAACATGGACGAGATCCTAAGAGCCGTCAAGGCCCTCCAGATCTCAGACAAGAACAAGGTGGCAATGCCCGCCAACTGGCCGAATAACGACCTCTTCGGCGATGAGGTGATAATACCTCCGCCCTCAGACGAGAAGACCGCTGCCACCAGAAAGACGGGCGGAGGCGTCGTCTGCGAAGACTGGTGGTTCTGCCACAAGAAGCTGTAAGCCGCCGGAAAAGTAGTTAAGATAGCGGATCGTCTATAACGGTTAATGGTGATGATATGGCCAAGATAGGAGTTGTGAGACACCGGGTGGAAGACTTCCCTGAATGGAGAAAGAAGTTCGACGATAGGATGGAGGTGCGGAAGAGCAACGGATGGTCGGGCCACGAGCTCTACTACGACGAGGGGAGAAAAGAGGCTTATGTCGTCCATACCGTCCATGACGAGAAGCTGGATCTGGCCAGGGAGCATATGGAGAAGTTCAAAGCCATGGGGAGGCGGACCGAGATGAAACCCTCCGGCAACCCTGACCATTCGATAATGCCGAGAGGCGAGAAGATCGAAGCCGTAAAATATTGACCCTGGATAACGAGAGGAGGTTTTCCCTTCCCCATGAGCAAGGCCCCTCCTCCGGCTTGCCGAAGCCCTGTTACAGGCCGCGATCCCCCGGGGGGCGCCTGTCTCCCGCTTCTCTTGTCGGGCTCCCCCTCATATTTCCGAAAAAAATTTAAGGGAATACGACAGAGAAATTGGCATGGCTGACAAGAAATTCTACACCCTCCCCGAACTGCCCTACGCCTACAACGCCCTGGAGCCTCATATCTCCGAGGCTCAGCTCAGAATCCACCACGATAAACATCATGCCGCCTACGTAAACGGCGCCAACTCCATCCTGGAGAGGCTGGAGAAGGCCCGGGAGGCGGGAGATGATCTGGATATGAAGTCCACCCTGAAGGATCTATCCTTCCAGGCGGGGGGACACGTCCTCCACAGCCTCTTCTGGTCGAACCTCACTGCTGCCGCGAAGGCGGCAGAGGAGCCCGGCGGCGCCCTCGCCGACGCCCTGAAGAGAGAGTTCGGCTCCTTCGCCAGGTTCAAGAAGGAGTTCTCCCTCGCCGCGGCGACCGCCGAGGGCTCCGGCTGGGCGGCCCTAGCCTGGTGCGCCATGACAAAGCGGCCCCTCATCATGCAGATCGAGAAGCATAACGTCAACGTATACCCCATGTTTCGGATCCTCATGGTCCTGGACGTATGGGAGCACGCCTACTACCTCGATTACAAGAACGAGCGGCCGAAGTTCGTCGAGGCCTTCTGGAAGATCGTCGACTGGGACGAGGTGAACCGCAGGCTCGAGGCGGCGATAAAATAAACAGATGACCGCAATGGGCCACAATAGACAATTTTTTTTACTGAGGAGGAATGGACATGAAATTCCTGAAGATGCCGTTTCTGATCCTGACTTTAGCTGCCCTCGTCATCACCGCGGGCTGCGCCGATCGGATCGATGACCACCCAGAAGCCGTCGGAGAGGCAGATGGCCCTCTCCGGGCCGAGAGCTCGACGGCGATGATCGAGAGCGATAACCTCACCTACCCCGCCTACGTAGCGGCCCCAGCTCCGAGCCGGGGAGGAGGCGACGATCCGATCTATCCGGGGTTGGTGATGATCCACTCCTTCAACGGCCTGGAGCCCGGCTATAGGGACCTAGCCGACCGGCTCGCAGCATCCGGGTACGTCGTCATCGCCCCGGAGTGGCAGACCTTCGAGAGGACGCCCCTGGACGAAGCCGTCGACGGGCTCGTAGGGGCCTGCGCCGCCTACCTTATCGATAGGGAGGACGTGAACGGCGACCGCCTCGGCCTCACCGGCTTCTGCGCCAGCGGCAGGTACACGATGCTATTTCTCCCCCAGATGGAGGAGTTTCGCTCCGGTGTAGCCTGGTACGGATTTCCCTACTCAGGCGGCTTCAACGACGAGACGAAGCCCGCCGACCTCATCGACGGCCTCGATGCGCCGATGCTGATCATCCACGGGACCGGAGACGTACCAAGCCCCATCTCCGGGATATACGAGTATGCAGCTGCCCTCGACGCCGCTGGCAAGTACTTCGAGCTGAAGGTCTACCAGGGGGAGGGCCATGGCTTCATGATCCATGAGGGCGAAAGGTCGGAGAGCTTCGCCGCCCTGGACGCCGAAGGAGAGATGGCGAGGTTCTTCGATAGGACGCTTAAAGGATGATGAAGTCGTTCGAAGGGGCGCGGGGTTGAAAGAGACCGCGCCGCGCCCCTTATCTCTTTTTTTCGCGTCAAACCTCCGACCGGCCCGTGACCATCTCGGCCACCCAGTCCCAGTCGTGATCGTAGATGTGGGCCGAGCAGCTGACGGTGGTGATCGAGCCGGGCTCCGCCCCCACCCTCCCGGCGACGTATTCGAGGAGCCTGGTGAGGCCGTAGAGGTTTGCGGGGTAAGCGCCTGCGAAGTCGTGGCTCCGGAATAGGGCCGCGAGGTGGAGGCGGCCCTCCCGGATCTTGAAGTCGTCGACCATCATGCAGGGGACCTCCTCCTTCTCCGTATCGACGGGCGGAATCCACGTCACCGCCGAGGCCCTCCGCGAGTTGGGGCTCGCCCTGAGGCGGCGGACAATCTGATCG
>JANKMW010000075.1:2893-9163 GCA_024649985.1 Methanothrix sp. | reverse complement strand
CTCGTCGAGATGGACCCAGGCGGCGAACGCCAAGAATCGGGTTACCGGCACCTCCATGAGCGAAGAGTACCGGTACGCCACCTTCATCGACCGCGAATCGAGGATGTTCCTCGACGAGAACGAGTCGGTGATGGAGATCGACGTCGAGTTCGACGGGATGGGACACATCGGCTTCCTCAAGATGCCCACCAACAGATCGACACCTCAAGATACGCCCATCATCGAGGTCCGGGAGGACTACATTGGATCCTTCAAGATCCTCCAGAGGGTCGACGAGTACGGCAAGGGCGTATCCTACGAGAAGGCGGCCTCTGGCTCCGGCTTCACCGTTGGAGACCGCCGGATCGGCGAGAGTCAGAGGTCCTACGAATCCGGTACAGGCACCTACGACTCTGAAGAGCTCATAGAGACCTACACCAACTACATCGCCAAAGACATCAGCTCCGTCCACGCGCCGATGAGCCAGCAGCTGACCGATGACCGGACGATCGCCTACTCTCAGAAGTGGAGAGAGGGCATGCACTCGACTACGCCGAGGACGAGCTACATCGGTGAGGAGTATACGAGCCTCTCCTACCTCGACAAGGAGACCGTCGCCAGGGGCCTCAACGAGATGCTCACCGACGCCACCTTCGAGGGGATCGCACGGTACAGAGTTCTCCTGGAGCGTAACCAGAGCGAGCCCGAGATCGACTTCGATGAACAGTACATCGGCGACTACTCGATCGAGAGGAGGGTCCACCTCACCGGGGTCGCCAAGTACGATAGGCCCCACCTGAACGTCACCAAGACCCTCAACAGGGTCTATGTGGAAACGCTTCCGCGGGATTATGGCGAGCCCCATATCGAGGGCGCTGTGAAAACGAGGAGGGTTGCAGACTACACCATCCGAATCGAGAATGAGGGTAACCGGGTGCTTCAGCCAGTATACGTCCGGGACTACTTCCCGCTGGGATCGAGCCTTATCGAGCCCTCGTCGCTCAGGCCTACAGAAATTACCGACACCTCTGCTAACTGGACCTTGACTCACCTATCGATCGGCGGGGTGGTCGAGATCGACCTCTCGCTGGACGTCAGCAAATACCATTCGGCTGGCTATCCGCCTGAGCTGGTAAACCGAGTTAATGTCTGCGCTGGCCTCAATGGCGAATGGGTCTGTGCATCCAACTATAGCGCCCTAGAGATCAAATGGCTCACCTGCTGCCTGGACGACGGAACGATCTCCGTCATTAAAGGCGCCGAGATCGACCCCGCCAACCCCAAGGTCGTTAATTACAGGATCGACATCACCAACAACGACGACTCCACCAGGGTTGCCACGGTGACTGACTGGCTTCCGGCAGGGATGACTTTCCTCGAATCGTCGACGCCTATAGCCTCTTATGAGGATGGTGTCATCGTTTGGAACATCCTGGATATCTGCGCCTTCGAGACGAAGACGATCGAGTTCTCGGCCCTCGCCGTTGCTGACGGGAGGTTTATGAACACCGTCAAGGTCGACCCGAGGTCCGTCGACGGGCCCATCGTCCAGCCCGTCTACGCTACATGCGTCATCGATGTTGGCGTCGTCGGAGGTGAGTGCGATCCCATAAGCTGTGGGATATGGCAGCATCCTAACTGGGACTTAGAGCATGTCGGATATCCTGCGGGCCTAACCTGTGACGACATCTGCTCGTTAAGCCTGTGAATTCTTAAGGTGCGGCGGTGAGTTCCCCCGCACCTGAGGCTTACAGGTATCTGCGACAGAGAAAGACCCCCGGCTTTGGACCTTTCGCGTTTCACCCCAGCATCTTCTCTATCCTCTCCAGCGCCTCGGTGAGCCTGGCCTTGGAGGCGGCGTAGGAGATCCGGACATGGCCCTTGCCGCCGGGGCCGAAGGCGGAGCCCGGCGTCGCGGCGACCATCGCCTCGGAGAGCATCCTCTCGGCGAAGAGGTCTCCGCCGCCAAACCCGGAAATACGTAGAAGGCACCCCCAGGGACGGAGCAGCGTATCCCGATCTTTCTCAATCCCGATACCAAGAGGTCCCTCCTCTCATGAAACTCCGCCACCATGGCGGAGATGCTCTCCTGGGGGCCCTTGAGGGCCTCGACTCCCGCCCACTGGACGAAGGTGGTGGCGTGGGATACGGAGTGGGAGAGGATCCTGTTCACCCACATCATCACCTCCTGGGGTCCGGCCAGATAGCCGAGCCGCCAGCCGGTCATGGCGTAGCATTTGGAGAAGCCGTTGACGGTGACCGTCCTCTCCTCCATCCCCGGAAATGACCCTATGCTGATGTGGTCGGTGCCGTAGATTATCTTCTCGTAGATCTCGTCCGAGAGGACCGCGAGGTCGTGGTCGACGGCGATGTCTCTTATCTCCTCCAGGATCTTCCGGTCGAAGACCGCCCCCGTGGGGTTTGAGGGGGAGTTGACCAGGATCATCTTCGTCTTGGGGTTTATGGAGCCGGCGAGGTCCACGGGCTTGAAATCCCCGTCCACCTCCCCCCACCGGACCCTCCCGCCGGCGAAGCTGATGCAGGGTTCGTAGCTGACCCAGGAGGGGCCTATGAGGAGGCACTCGTCCCCCTCCTCCAGGAGCGCCTGGATGGCGGCGAAGATCGCCATCTTCGCCCCCGGAACGACGGATACCAGGTCGGCAGAGACCTCGATCCCGTTTTCGGCATAAAGCTTCTCGGCGATCGCCGCCCGTAGCTCCGGGATGCCGCTGGTGGGGAGGTAGCGGGTGTCCCCCCTCTGAATTGAATTGATGGCGGCATCACAGATGTTCCTGGGGGTATCGAAGTCCGGCTCTCCCACCCCCAGGTCGATGACGTCGAGGCCGGCGGCGTTGAGCTTCTTTGCCATCGCCGAGATCTTCATCGTCGTCGACTCCGAGATGGAGGCTAGCCTATCGGATACCACCCCTAAACCCCCTCCAGCCTTCTCACCATCTTCACCGCGGCCTCCACGGCCCGCTTGGAGTAGTCTATCCTGCGATGGGCATCCGGCCTCGACATCTTGGGGCCGGATATCCCCAGGGTGACGGGCTTGCCGAACTCCAGGGCGAGGTCCATGATCTTCCTGGAGGCCTGCTGGGCGACGATCTCGTCGTGGCCCGTCTCCCCCTGGATGACGCAGCCGATCGTCACCACGGCGTCAATGTCGGTGCGCTCCGCCAGCCTCTTTACGGCGAGGGGCATATCATAGACGCCGGGGACCATGATCGTTCTCGCGACCTCTGCGCCCAGAAATTCAGCATGTTCTCGCCCGAGGATCTCCATCTGATGGGTTATATCCCGGTTGAACTCAGCGACCACAAAACCAAGTTTTATCATAAATCCAACACCGCCGAAGATGGCACACAGCTTCTTAGGCTCGGGGTATTTTTCGGTAATAAAACCATCGATCGGGGTCAGCGACCTCCGGGGGCCAGACGGGTTCCAACGGTCAAAACCCATTTATCCCTTGCCGCTTATGCCGGGGTGGTGGATGCCTTATGAGTTGGGTCTATCTGGACGGGAGGTTTATTCCCGCGCAAGAGGCGGCGGTCTCGGTTTACGATCACGGGCTCCTCTACGGAGATGGAGTCTTCGAGGGGATAAGGGCGTACAACGGCAGGGTCTTCAGGCTCGAAGAGCACGTTGCGAGGCTCTACGACTCCGCGAGGGCGATAATGCTCGATATCCCCATGAGCCAGGAGGAGATGTCAGATGCAATCCTGGAGACTCTGCGAAAGAACGGCCTCACCGACGCCTACATCCGGCCCCTGGTGACCAGGGGCGTCGGCGATCTGGGCCTCGACCCCAGGAAGTGCGCTAAGCCGACGGTGATGATCATCTCCCAGAAGTGGGATGCCATGTACGGTGACCTCTACGAAGTCGGCCTCACCGCCGTCACCGTCACCGTCAGGAGAAACTCGCCTGCGGCGCTTCCCCCCAATATCAAATCCCTCAACTACCTGAATAACATCCTGGCGAAGATCGAGGCTAACGTCAAGGGAGGAAACGAGGCGATATTCCTCGACGACGCCGGGAACGTCTCGGAGGGGAGCGGCGACAACATCTTCGTCATAAAAGACGGCAGGATCTTCACCCCCTTCACCATGAACAACCTCAAGGGCATCACCAGGAGCGCCGTCATCGAGATCGCCGAGGCCAGGGGATATGAGGTGAAGGAGGCGAACCTAGGCCTCTTCGACCTCTACACCGCCGACGAGATCTTCGTCACCGGGACGGCGGCGGAGGTCGCCCCCGTCACCAGTATCGACGGGAGGGTCATCAGCGGAGGAAGGCCTGGCCCGATCACGATAGACCTCATGGCCGGGTTCAAGGAGATGACGATGACGACGGGGACCCCCATCTGAACCTCCTCCAGTAAGCGAAGAAGGCCAACGCCTTCCCCAAGCTCCGGATGGCAACCTAGCAGGGGACGACCTTGACGGAGACGGTCCTCTGTCGGGGTCCGTCGAGCTCGACGAAGAGGACCCGCTGCCAGGTCCCCAGGACGAGGCGGCCGTCCTCGACGGGGATCGCCTTGCTATTTCCCAGGAGGGCGGCCTGGAGGTGGGCGTGGGCGTTCTCGTCGAGGGTGTCGTGGTGGTAGCCGTCCCCCGGTGGGGCGAGGGCTGAGAGCTTTTCGAGGAGGTCGGCGACGAGGCCGCCCTCCCCCTCGTTTATGACGATGGCGGTGGTGGTGTGGCGGGCATAGACGAGGCAGATCCCCTCATCGACTCCCGTCTCCCTGACGGCGTCGTTCACCCGGCGGGTTATGTCCACTACCTCTGCTGCCTTCTCTGTATCTATCTCGATCATGGGATCACCAGATATTTTCTTGGATCAGTTCCATGGACTGAAGGGGATAAAAGCCGATCGGGTCGATGATATCCTTCCAGATGGAGCCCCTCTCCCAGATTTAAGACCCCCCACAAAATCCGGTCGCGTACTCGATCTACTGAAAATCGCCACTCGAATCGAATTCAAGGGACGTATTTTCCGCCAAACAGCCATTACGTCACCCGTTAGCGCTATTCAGTAATCTGGGTACGCGACCCAAAATCCGAGGATACCCGGAAGGGCTTTACATCCAGAGGTCCTACGATGTTATCGTTTCCAATTACGTTTTGAGGAGGGCTGAATCTGGCGGAGAAGACGGAGAAGACTATCCTGGTTTTGGGGGGGTACGGCGGCGCCGGGTCCGCCATATCGAGGGCGATCCTGAATTATACGAACGCCGACCTGATCGTCGCCGGAAGGCGCGAGGAAGAGGCGCGAGCCCTCGCCGAGGGGCTCAACGCCAAATTCCCAGGAGGTCGGGCTGCCTGGGCCCGGGCCGACGCCTCCGACCCCGCCACCTTGAAGGAGCCCTTCGGGAGGGCGGACCTGGTGATCGATGCGGCGACGACGGTCTCCTTCGTCGAGGAGACGGCGCGCGCCGCCCTGGAGGCTCGGGCCGACTACATGGATATTCACTATCCCCAGGAGGTCGTCCCCGTCCTCGCTGCCGTCGCCCCGGAGGCAGAAGCCGCAGGCTTCAACCTCGTCACCCAGGCGGGCTTCCTCCCGGGCCTTCCCTCCGTCCTCGTCCGGTGGGCTGGGGCGCACTTTTCGGATTACAGTAGGGCGAGGGTATCCGTCGCCATGAGGAGCGACTTCGACCCCGGCGGCGCCGTAGATGAGTTCGTCGGGACCCTCGGCGACCTCTCCGCCGAGGTCTTCAGTGATGGCAGGTGGAGGCGGGCAGGGCGAAGTGACGTCAGGAAGGTCGACTTCGGGCCGCCCCTGGGGACGAAGACCTCTTACCCCATCACCCTGGCGGAGATGAGGGGCCTGCCGGAGGAGCTGGGGGTCGAGGAGCTCTCGATCTCCATAGCCGGGCTGAACTGGTTCGTCGATTACGTCGTCACCCCCCTCGCCTTCTCCCTGGGCAAGGTGAAGAGGGGCTTTGGGAGACGGCCGCTGGCACGGCTCATGGTCTTCGGGTCGAAGCGGTTCAAAGAGCCGGGGGAGGCGGTCGCCGCCATCCTGGAGGCGGAGGGGGAGAAGGAGGGCGAGAGGGTCGCGGTCAGGTTGAGAGCGTCCCACGACGACGTCTACGAGTTCACGGCGATGCCCGTCACCGCCTTCCTCCGCCAGTACCTCGACGGCAGCATCAAGAGGCAGGGGCTCTCCTTCATGGGCAGGGTCGTCGAGCCCGTTAGGTTCCTGAAGGATCTGGAGGAGATGGGGGCCAAGGTCGAGGTGGAGGTCCGCGAGGCTTGAAGCTCTGATCGAATTATAGAGAGGACGATA